>JAZKEE010000179.1:0-14227 GCA_040387235.1 Pseudomonadota bacterium | reverse complement strand
TCTGGTTCACGTCGTGCTGGTACTGGCCCACGCCGATGCTCTTGGGGTCGATCTTGACCAGCTCGGCCAGCGGGTCCTGCAGGCGGCGCGCAATGCTGGCCGCGCCGCGCAGGCTCACGTCCACGTCAGGCATCTCCTGCGAGGCATATTCGCTGGCGGAGTACACCGAGGCACCGGCCTCGCTCACCACCACCTTCTCGATGGCGCGCTCGGCCTTGGCGGCCAGTTTGATCAGGTCTGCCGCGAGCTTGTCGGTCTCGCGGCTGGCCGTGCCATTGCCGATGGCGATCAGGTTCACGCCGTGCTTTTCCGCCAGCTTGGCCAGGGTGTGCAGCGAGCCTTCCCAGTCACGGCGCGGCTCGTGCGGGAACACGGTGGCGGTTTCCACCAGCTTGCCGGTGTCGTCCACCACGGCCACCTTCACGCCGGTGCGGATGCCCGGGTCCAGGCCCATCACCACGCGCGGGCCGGCGGGCGCTGCCAGCAGCAGGTCGCGCAGGTTGTCGGCAAACACCTTGATGGCGACCTTCTCGGCGTCGTCACGCAGGCGGGCGAACAGGTCGCGCTCGGTGGAGAGGCTCAGCTTCACGCGCCAGGTCCAGCTCACGCACTTGCGCAACAGGTCGTCGGCCGGGCGGCCTGCATGGCTCCAGCCCAGGTGCAGGGCGATCTTGCCTTCGGCCAGGCTGGGCTTGCCCGGCTCGGGCTCCACCGGCAACACCAGCTTGCCTTCGAGGATTTCTAGTGCACGGCCGCGGAACACGGCCAGCGCGCGGTGCGAGGGCACGCGGCCGATGGGCTCGTCGTATTCGAAGTAGTCACGGAACTTGGAGACCTCGGGGTCGTTCTCGTTCTTGCCGTCGAGCTTCTTGCTGCGCAAGAGGCCCTCGGCCCACAGCCATTCGCGCAGCGACTGCACCAGCACCGCGTCTTCGGCCCAGCGCTCGGACAGAATGTCGCGCACGCCATCGAGCACGGCCGGCACGGTGGAGAAATCGGCGCCCGTCTTGCCGTCGTCCAGCACTTCGGGCGGCTTGGTGAAGGCCACAGCTTCTGCCGCAGGGTCCAGCGTGGGGTCGGCAAACAGCTTGTCAGCCAGCGGCTCGATGCCGAACTCGCGGGCCATCTGGCCCTTGGTACGGCGCTTTTGCTTGAAAGGCAGGTAGATGTCTTCCAGCTCCTGCTTGGTCGGTGCGCCGGCAATCGCCACACGCAGGGCGTCGGTCAGCTTGCCCTGCTCATCGATGCTCTTGAGCACGGCGGCGCGGCGGTCTTCGAGCTCGCGCAGGTAGGACAGGCGCGCTTCCAGCTCGCGCAGCTGGATGTCATCGAGCCCGCCGGTCACTTCCTTGCGGTAGCGGGCGATGAAGGGCACCGTGGCCCCCCCATCGAGCAGCTCCACCGCTGCGCGCACCTGGGATTCACTGACTTTGATTTCTGCGGCCAACTGCCGGACGATCTGCTGCATGGATGGGCAAACTCTCTGAAACTCGAAAAAATACGCGAAGCGCGGGAGTTTGCCACAGCCACTTTTGGTAACAGCCGGGGCAACGCCCTGGCTTACCCTCGGAAATGCCAGAGCTTCTTAGAATGTGGGGACCACGCCCGCCTGCCAGATCCACCCTCCATCCATGAAGCCTGTCCCCTTCCCCGTCCGCACGGAGTGCCCACCCGGCGCCTGTGTCTGTGACCGGGACGCCCTGATCCAGGCCCCCGATGGCGACACGCGCATCCTGCAGCTGACCCAGGCGGAAGAGAAGAAGCTGACCACCCGGCTGGAGAACATCACCAGCCTCACCGACCTGCGCCGCATGCAGGAGCGCATGGAACAGCAGTTGGGCATCCGCATTTCCATCACCACCAGCCCCAACGAAGTGCGTACCCTGCGCGGCATCGCCATCCTGGTGCAGGAGCAGCGCGGCCTGTGCCGCAAGACGCGGCAGTCCATCCCGGCCGCGATCAAGAAGGGCATGGACCAGCACCCCGAGATCGCCTACGAGTTGCTGAACGAAGGCGGGCTGTTCGCCGCAAGCTGAGTGCGCTGGCGGTGCCCGGCAGCGTTGGATGAAGCTACCATCCCGCTGTCCCACCTTTCCTTCCCTCTTGTTGTCCCGGAGTCCCCATGGCCGCTGCTGAATCTGGCACCGAACTCGTCAAAGTCGTCGTGCTGCTGGCTGCTGGCGTCATTGCCGTCCCCCTGTTCAAGCGCCTGGGCCTGGGCTCGGTGCTCGGCTACCTGGCGGCGGGCCTGGCCATCGGCCCCTTCGGACTGGGCTTCTTCAGCGACGCGCAGACCATCCTGCACGTGGCCGAGCTCGGCGTGGTGATGTTCCTCTTCGTGATCGGCCTGGAGATGCAGCCCACCCGGCTGTGGAACCTCAGGCGCCAGATCTTCGGGCTGGGCCTGGCGCAGGTGCTGGTCTGCATCGCCCTGCTCACCGCCACGGGCGTGCTGGCAGGGCTGTCGGCCTCAGTGGCCTTCATCGCAGCCTCGGGCTTCGTGCTCTCGTCCACGGCCATCGTGATGCAGCTGCTCGACGAGAGCGGCGACACCTCCACGCCGCGCGGCCAGCGCATCGTCTCCATCCTGCTGCTCGAAGACCTGGCCATCGTGCCGCTCCTGGCCATCGTCGCCTTTCTTTCACCAACGCCGACCGGGGAGGCCGTCTCGCGCTGGGTCACCGTGGGCGTGGCGCTGGCGGCGGTGGTGGGCCTGGTCGCAGTCAGTCGCTGGCTGCTGAACCCGCTGTTCAGCGTGCTGGCCCGCTCCAAAGCCCGCGAGGTGATGACCGCCGCTGCCCTGCTGGTGGTGCTGGGCGCGGCGCTGGCCATGCAGTGGGGCGGGCTGTCGATGGCCATGGGCGCCTTCGCCGCGGGCGTGATGCTGTCCGAGTCCACCTTTCGCCACCAGCTCGAGGCCGACGTGGAGCCGTTTCGCGGCATCCTTCTGGGCCTGTTCTTCATGGGCGTGGGCATGGCGCTTGACATTCCGCTGGTGCTGCAGAACTGGCCGCTGCTGCTGGGCGGTGTGGTGGCCTGCATGGCCGTCAAGGGCATCGGCGTGTACGCCGTGGCGCGCACCACCAAGGCAGCGCATGGCGAGGCCCTGCAGCGCACCATGCTCATGGCCCAGGGCGGCGAATTCGCCTTCGTGCTGTACTCGGCCGCTGCTGCTGCGGGCATCGTGGAAGCGCGCATGAATGCGGTGCTCACGGCCGCCGTGATCCTGTCGATGGCGCTCACGCCGCTGGCCGTGCTGTCGCTGCGCTGGCTCATGCCGCCCGAGCCCGCGCAGGACATGGCCGGCATCGACGCGGCCGACGGCCTCAAGGGCACGGTGCTGATCATCGGTTTCGGCCGCTTTGCGCAGATCGCCAGCCAGCTGCTGCTGGCGCGCGGGGTGGACATCGCCATCATCGAGAACGACACCGACATGATCCGCGCGGCCGCGAAGTTCGGCTTCAAGGTCTACTACGGCGACGGCACGCGCCTGGACGTACTGCACGCCAGCGGCGCGCACCACGCCAAGTCCATCCTGGTGTGCGTGGACGATGCCAAGACCACCACGCGCATCGTCGAGCTGCTCAAGCACGAATGCCCGCTGGTCCCGGTGCTGGCGCGCGCCTTCGACCGCCAGCACGCCATCGAGCTGCTGCGCCTGGGTGTGGACTACCAGATGCGCGAGACCTTCGAGTCGGCCATGGGCTTTGGCATGCAGGCGCTGCAGACCCTGGGCGTGGACGCCGAGGAAGTCGCAGAGCTGGCCGAGCGCATCCGCGCCCGCGATGCCGAGCGCCTGCAACTGGAGCTGGCCGGCGACAAGGACGGTGCGCGCAATTTCTTCCAGGGCAACAAATGGGTGCCCACCCCGCTCACCCAGCCCCAGCGCCAGGGCCGAGCGCTCAACGAGGAAGCGGCCGACGCCATGGAGCAGCCATTGCAGCCCGCCGCCACCGCCGCACCGCAAGCCTGAGAGAAGGGCCGCATGAGCACCCAGGACGATCTGTTCGGCGGCCCGCCAGCCCCACCGCCACCACCTCAGCCTTCACCGACTCCGCCACCGCCGGAGCCGGCGCCCCCGCGCAGGAAGGGCATCGGCGTCAGCGCTCAGCCGCAGGAGGATGCCGTGCACGCCATGGCCGCAGGCCTGCCGCCCCATCTGCGACTGGGCACCTCCACCTGGACCTACCCGGGCTGGAAGGGCCTGGTCTGGGAGGGCGAGCACTCCCCGGCACAGCTGTCCAAGAACGGGCTGTCCATCTACGTCCAGCACCCTTTGCTGCGCACGGTGAGCATCGACCGCAGTTTCTACCGCCCGCTCACGGTGAGCCAGTACGAGCGCTACGCCAGCCAGGTGCCCGACGACTTCCGCTTCGTGGTCAAGGCCCCGAGCCTGGTGACGGACGCGCTGGTGCGCAGCGAGGACGGCCGGGGCCGCGAGCCCAACCCCGCCTTTCTGAATGCCGACCTGGCACGCACCGAGTTCGTCGAGCCCGCGCTGCAGGGCCTGGGCCGCAAGATCGGGGCGCTGGTGTTCCAGCTCAGCCCACTGCCCATGGACCAGCTCGACCGCCTGCCCGAGGTGCTGCAGCGCCTGCGCGCCATGCTGCTGGCCCAGCCCAAGCTCTCCCCCATCGCGCCCGACGGCATCCTGGCCGTGGAGGTGCGCGACCCTGAATGGATCAGCTCGCACTGGATGGCCCTCGACTTCGCGGCCGTGCTGCGCGAGGCGGGTGCCACCTACTGCATCGACCTGCACCCCAAGATGCCGCCACTGGCCGACCAGTTGCACATGCTGCGCGCCCTGTGGCCCGGCCCGCTGGTCTGCCGCTGGATGCTGAACCCGGTGCACGGTCCCTATGGGTATGAAGAGGCCGAAAAGCTCTACGAGCCGTTTGACCAACTGCACCACCCCGACCTGCAGAACCGCGAGGAGCTGGCGCGCCTGATCGCCGGCGTGACCGGTGCCGGGCAGAACGCCTATGTCTGCATCAGCAACCACGCTGAGGGTTCGGCCCCGATCACCATCCGCGCCCTGGCCGAGCGGGTGCTCGCCCAGCCGCCGGCCCGCAAGAAGGGCTGAGCCGGATCAGGCGCTGGCTGCAGCCACCGACTGGTCGCTGTGGCCCGCCAGCGTGATCCAGGCCAGCGCCACGCCCACCAGTGCGCCCGTGGCCATGCCGATCACCATGGGCAGCGGCTTGCCGTTGGCGAACAGGCCCACCACGCCCATGGCGGCCGCGCCCGTGAGCATCTGCAGGGTACCGAGCAGGGCCGAGGCCGTGCCCGCGATGGCGCCGTGCTTCTCGAGCGCCAGCACCGAGGTGGTGGGAATCACCAACCCCATGAGCGCACTGGCCACGAAGTACAGGCCGATCAGCACGGCCAGCTGGTCGCCGCCCAGCAGGTAGTAGCCGAGCATGGCCACCATGACCAGGCCCGAGCCCGTGGCCGCGGCCTTGACCAGGCGCACCAGGCCGAAGCGCTCGCCCAGCGTGGCCGTGAACTGCGAGGTGCCGATGAAGGCCGCCGCATTCACCGAGAACGCCAGGCTGTACTGCGTGGGCGTGAGGCCATAGTGGTTGATGAGCACGAAGGGCGAGCCCGCCAGGTACACGAAGAAGCCCGCCATGGCGCAGCCACCGATGAACACCAGGCCCAGGTAGTGCCAGTCGCGCAGCAGCAGCCCGTAGGCGGAGAGGGCCCCGCCCAGGCTGCTTTCCACCCGGTCGGCCGCAGGCCGCGTTTCGTCCAGGCTGGCATACACCAACGCCAGGCCTGCCACGGCGGCCACCGCCACCACCCAGAACACGCCGCGCCAGCCAGCCAGGGCGATCACGCCGCTGCCCGCCAGCGGCGCGAGGATGGGCGAGACGCTGAACACCAGCATCAGCAGCGACATGAGCCGCGCCGCATCGGTGCCCGTGTGCAGGTCGCGCACCACGGCGCGCGGAATGGCCATGCCCGCCGCCGCGCCCAGGCCTTGCACGAAGCGCAGGGCGATCAGGGTCTCGATGTCGGTGGCCAGCGCGCAGCCCACGCTGGCCAGGGTGAACAAGGCCAGGCCGAAGTACAGCGGAGGCTTGCGCCCCACCATGTCCGACACCGGGCCGTAGAGCAACTGGCCCGCGCCCAGCGTCAGAAAGAACGCCGTGAGGCTCCACTGGACTGCCCCGACGGAGGCCCCCAGGCTGGCCCCGATCTCGGGCAGCGCGGGCAGGTACATGTCGATGGCGAACGGGCCGATGGCCGAGAGCAGGCCCAGGATCAGGGCCATCTTCAAGAAGCGGGAGAAATGCATAGCCCGACATTGTCGCGGGCCTCCGTAAAAACCCTTGTCGGCACACAAGGCCGTTTCAGGGTAGGCGCCTGTTCCTGCGGGTTTGGATTCAATCGGAGAACCGGGCGGGGAACCGCAGACAGTGCTTTGGCACGGCAAGGCGACCCAACAATCCGGATCAGTCGGCGGCCTGCGGCTCGACCCGGTTGCCGCCAGCCTGCCGTGCCCGTGCCAGGGCACTGCTGGCGGCGCGCACCAGTTCGTCGGGGCGCTGCTCGCGCGCGGGCACCAGCGCGGCCACACCCGCACCCAGGCTGAGCCGGCCCAGGGCCGATCCCTCATGGGGCAGCGCCAGCGAGCGCACGGCGACCACAGCACCCTGCGCCAGGTTCTGGGCCTCTTCAAAAGCCGCTCCGGGCAGCAGCAGGGCAAAGGCATCGGCTGCGAAGCGCGCCACCAGGCCGCCCGGGCGCTCCTGCACGATCTGCGTGAGCGTGACGGCCAGGGTCTGCAGGCAGGCATCGCCCGCCAGGTGGCCGTGCCGGTCCATGAAGTGGCGCAGCGCATCCACTTCGAGCAGTACCAGTGCCAGCGGCGTGGCGGCGCGCTGGGCACGCTCCCACGCCTGTAGCAACAGGTGGTCGAACTGGCGCCGGTTGCCCAGGCCGGTGAGGCTGTCGGTGCGGTCCATGGCATCGATGCGCTGCTGCGCCTCGGCCAGGGCCCGGGTGCTTTCCTGCAACTGGGCCTGCAGCACGCGGTGGTCGTTCTGCAGGCGCACCATGGCGGCAGAGCTCCCCTGCGGCAAGGGACCCGAGGGCACCGAGGTGCCGCTGTGCACGATCTTCCATTCCGCCCCTTCCAGCCGGAACACCAGCACCAGGCGCGCCACCGGCACCTGGCCGGCCGGGGTCTCGCCCGCATCGGGACCACGCACATGCACCAGCGCCGTGGCCGAGACCACGTCCTCTGCCAGGTCCTGCAGGCACAGGTCCAGCACCTCGATGCGCATGTGCTGCGGCACCAGCGCAAAGTCCTGCAGGATGGCGGCCACCCATTCGCTGCGGGTGTGCACAAGGCGGTCGCTGCGGCTGGCATAGCCGCTGAATTGGGTGCTCAGGCGCGCGATCAGGCGCTCATCGCGCGTGGAGTAAAGCGCGATGTAGTCGTCGAACAATTGGCGGATGAGGGGCTGGCGATCCGGTCGCATCGGTGCGGGTTCCTCGTCAGGGCATCCTGAAAAAACATGCGGGCGCCGCCATGCGGGGCCACGCGGCCACCCGGCGCAAGATGCGAGGTGGTGTGCGGTGCACTTTAGCACCCCGCACCCGGGGCGGCCATGCATACTGCACGCACTCCCATGCGAACATCGCCCGTATGACGCACATCCCCCACACATCATGGTCGAGCCGCACCGCCCTGCTGGTGCTGGCCTGTCTCATCGCCCCGTTGCCCGGTCTGGCGCAGGCCCCGAGCACCGTGCCGGCCGCGCCCCTGGTGCTCTCGGCGGACGGCAGCTACGTGGTGGACACCCGCGCCAAGCTCGCCTGGCCGCGCTGCGTGGAGGGCATGCAGTGGACCGGCACCACCTGCACCGGCACGCCGCTGGAGATCGACTACGCGCAGGCCCTGGCCCATGCCAATGCACGCTGGAAGGCCGAGGGCCTGCCCTGGCGCCTGCCGCGCGCCGCCGAGCTGCGCCGGCTGGTGGACAAGTCGGCCCGCACACCAGGGCTCGACGCCCGGCTGTTCCCGGCCGCGCCTTCGGGCTGGCACTGGGCCATCAACGCCAACGTCAAGGGCGGCCTGGCGGGCAACCAGTACAACTATGGCAACGTGGAAAAGGCCCAGCGCCAGGGGACGGGTGGTGAGAGCCTGGACACCACGCGCGTGAACCAGCGCTTCGCTGTGGACCTGCAAACCGGGGATATTCGCAGCGACGCGGCCAAGGGCAGCCGCCTGCATTTCCGCCTCGTGCGCACGCAGGTCGACTGACGCAGCGAGACGGCCGCCGCTGCAGCGGCGCACAGCCGCCTTTACGCTTTTTTTACGGCACGGCCCACAGTCTGTGCCCTGTTTTTACGCGCGGATCCCGAGACTTCTCCCATTGCCCAACTGGAGAAGCAAGCCATGGATTTCGTCTATATCGCGGCAGCCGCCGGCCTGTGGGGCCTGGTCCTGCTGCTGGTGCGCGGCTGCAGCCGCCTGGAACAAAAACCTGCGGGAGAACGCGCATGATCGCCGTTGAACTGCTGTATGGGCTCAGCGGACTGATCGCGGTGCTGCTGCTGGCGTACCTCGTGTACGCCCTGATCTGCGCGGAGCAATTTTGATGACCGCCGCTGCCTGGGCCCTGCTGGGCTCTTTTCTCGTGCTGCTTGTGCTCATGGCCTGGCCGCTGGGCCGCTGGGTTGCCGTGCTCGCCACCGGCGCCCCGCCTGCCTGGATGCAAAAGGCCGAATCGGGCCTCTACCGCCTTGCGGGCGTGGACCCGCAACACAGCATGGGCTGGTCGCGCTACGCCCTGTGCCTGCTGGTGTTCAACGGTGCCGGCCTGGTCTTCGTGTATGCCGTGCAGCGCCTGCAGGGCCTGCTGCCGCTGAACCCTCAGGCCATGCCTGCGGTCTCGCCCGATTCGTCGTTCAACACCGCGATCAGCTTCGTGGCCAATACCAACTGGCAGGGCTACGCGGGTGAAGCCACCATGAGCTACCTCACGCAGATGGTGGCGCTGGCGGGCCAGAACTTTTTCTCGGCGGCCACAGGCATTGCCGTGGTGTTCGCGCTGATCCGCGGCTTCACCGCGCGCTCCAGCGCCGTGCTGGGCAATTTCTGGGTGGACCTCACACGCACCACGCTGTGGCTGCTGCTGCCGCTGTCGCTGGTGCTCGCCCTGTTCCTGGCGGGCAGCGGCGTGGTGCAGAACTTCAATGCCTACACTGACGTGGCCACCCTCGAAGCCACCAGCTACCAGCAACCCGCGCTGGACGGCCAGGGCGCGCCGCTGCTGGACGCCCAGGGCCAGTCCATCCTGCAGGCGCTGACCACCTCCACGCAGACCCTGGCCATGGGCCCGGTGGCCTCGCAGGAAGCCATCAAGATGCTGGGCACCAACGGCGGCGGCTTCTTCAATGCCAATTCGGCCCACCCCTTCGAGAACCCCACGGCCTGGACCAACCTGGCACAGATGCTGGCCATCTTCCTGATCCCGGCCGCGCTGTGCTTTGCCTTCGGCCGCAGCGTGGGCGATCCACGCCAGGGTCTGGCGGTGCTGGCAGCCATGACCGTGCTGTTCGTGGCTGCGGTGCTGGCCATCATGCCGGCCGAGCAGGCGGGCAACCCGCTCTTCACGCCGCTGGGCGTGGACCAGGTGGCCAGCGTGGCCCAGGCCGGCGGCAACATGGAAGGCAAGGAGACACGTTTCGGCATCACCGCCTCGGGCCTGTTCACCGTGGTCACCACGGCCGCCTCCTGCGGCGCCGTGGCGGCCATGCACGACTCCCTCACCCCGCTGGGCGGCATGGTGCCCCTGGTGCTGATGCAGCTCGGCGAGGTGGTGTTTGGCGGGGTTGGCTCGGGTCTGTACGGCATGCTGGTGTTTGCCATCCTGGCGGTGTTCATCGCCGGGCTGATGATCGGCCGCACGCCCGAGTACCTGGGCAAGAAGATCGAGGCGCACGAGATGAAGCTGGCCTCGCTGGCCATCCTGGCCACCCCGATCCTGGTGCTGCTGGGCACGGCCATCGCCGTGAGTGCCGGCGCCGGCACCGCAGGCATGGCCCAGGCCGGCCCGCACGGTTTCAGCGAGGTGCTCTACGCGCTGAGCTCGGCCGCCAACAACAACGGCAGCGCGTTTGCCGGCCTCTCGGCCAACACACCGTTCTACAACGTGCTGCTGGGCGTGGCCATGTGGCTGGGCCGGTTCGCGGTGATCGTGCCGGTGCTGGCGATTGCTGGCGCCCTGGCGCGCAAGAAGCGCCTGCCGGTCACGGCCGGCACCATGCCCACGCACGGCCCGCTGTTCGTGGTGCTGCTGATCGGCACCGTGCTGCTGGTGGGCCTGCTCAACTACGTGCCGGCCCTCGCCCTGGGGCCCGTGGTCGAGCACCTGATGCTGGGAGTGGCCCCATGAATGCCCCGCGCAACCCTATCCCCACACTTTCAGCAGGTACTCCTGTGATGCAAGCAACCCCTGCCCTGGCCTTGATGGACAAGGCTCTCGTGCTGCCCGCCCTGCGTGCCGCCTTCACCAAGCTCAACCCGCGCGTGCAATGGCGCAACCCGGTGATGTTCGTGGTCTACATCGGCAGCATCCTCACCACGCTGCTGTGGCTCAACGCCCTGGGTGGCCAGGGTGAGCAGGGCGCTGGCTTCGTGCTCGCCGTGGCCGTGTGGCTGTGGTTCACCGTGCTCTTCGCCAACTTCGCCGAGGCACTGGCCGAAGGCCGCAGCAAGGCCCAGGCCGCATCGCTGCGCACCCTGAAGAAGAGCAACTGGGCCAAGAAGCTCCAGCAACCCCGCCACGGCGGCACCTGGCTGCCCGAGCAGGCCGAAAACCTGCGCAAGGGCGACGTGGTGCTGGTCGAGGCCGGCGATATGGTGCCCATGGACGGCGAGGTCATCGAAGGCGTGGCCTCGGTGGACGAATCGGCCATCACCGGCGAGTCGGCCCCCGTGGTGCGCGAATCGGGCGGCGACTTCTCCTCGGTCACCGGCGGCACGCGCGTGCTGTCGGACTGGCTGGTGGTGCGCGTGGCCGTGAACCCCGGCGACTCGTTCCTGGACCGCATGATCAGCATGGTCGAGGGCGCCAAGCGCCAGAAGACGCCGAACGAGATCGCGCTCAACATCCTCCTGGTGGCGCTGACCATCGTCTTCCTGGTGGTCACGGTCACCCTGCTGCCCTATTCGCTCTACAGCGTGCAGGCCGCGCAGGCCGGCACCGTGGTCAGCCTCACGGCCCTGGTGTCGCTGCTGGTGTGCCTCATCCCGACCACCATCGGCGGCCTGCTGTCGGCCGTGGGCGTGGCCGGCATGAGCCGCATGATGCAGGCCAACGTGATCGCCACCTCGGGCCGCGCGGTGGAAGCCGCGGGCGACGTGGACGTACTGCTGCTGGACAAGACCGGCACCATCACCCACGGCAACCGCCAGGCCAGCGCCCTGCTGCCCGCGCCGGGCGTCACGCAGGCGCAACTGGGCACCTGCGCAGCCCAGGCATCCGCCGCTGACGAAACGCCCGAGGGCCGCAGCATCGTGGCGCTGGTGCAGGCTGCAGGCGAGCCCGTGGCCGTGCCTGCGGATGGCAGCGTCACCGCCATCGCCTTCACCGCGCAGACGCGCATGAGCGGCGTGGACATTGCCCAGGCGGACGGCAGCGTGCGCCAGCTGCGCAAGGGCGCGGTGGACGCCGTGCGCCGCCATGTGGAGGCCCTGGGCGCGCAGATGCCCGCCGAGGTGCTGCGCGCAGCCGACGAGGTGGCGCGCCGGGGCAGCACGCCGCTGGCCGTGGCCGACGGCAGCCGGGTGCTGGGCGTGGTAGAGCTCAAGGACATCGTCAAGACCGGCATCCGCGAGCGCTTTGCGCAGCTGCGCCGCATGGGCATCAAGACCGTGATGGTGACCGGTGACAACAAGCTCACCGCCGCTGCCATAGCCGCAGAAGCCGGTGTGGACGACTTCCTCGCCGAGGCCACGCCCGAGGCCAAGCTGGCGCTGATCCGCCAGTACCAGGCCGAAGGCCGCCTGGTGGCGATGACGGGCGACGGCACCAACGACGCCCCCGCGCTGGCCCAGGCCGACGTGGCCGTGGCCATGGGGTCGGGCACGCAGGCCGCGAAGGAGGCCGGCAACATGGTGGACCTGGACTCCAACCCGACCAAACTGCTCGAGGTGGTGGAAACCGGCAAGGCGCTGCTGATGACGCGCGGCTCGCTGACCACCTTCTCGATCGCCAACGACGTGGCCAAGTACTTCGCCATCATCCCGGCGATCTTCGTGAGCACCTACCCGCAGCTCGCCGCGCTCAACGTCATGCAGCTCACCAGCCCGCAGTCGGCCATCCTGGCCGCCGTGATCTTCAACGCCCTGGTCATCGTGTTCCTGATCCCGCTGGCGCTCAAGGGCGTACGCTACCGCGCCGTGGGGGCCGCTGCCCTGCTGCGCCGCAACCTGGCCATCTACGGGCTGGGCGGTCTCATCGTGCCCTTCATCGGCATCAAGGCCATCGACCTGATGCTCTCGGCCATGGGCCTGGTCTGAACACCCAAGGACATTTCTCCATGAACAATATTCTTCGCCCCACCCTGGTCCTGTTCGCCGCGCTCACATTGGCGACAGGCGTGCTCTACCCGATGGTCGTCACCGGCATTGCGCAGGCTGCCTTCCCGCACCAGGCCAATGGCAGCCTGGTCGTTAAAGATGGCGCACCTGTCGGCTCGGAACTCATCGGCCAGAACTTCACTGCACCGGGGCATTTCTGGGGCCGGCCTTCGGCCACCGCGCCCATGCCCTACAACGCCAGCGCCTCGGGTGGCTCCAACCAGGGGCCGCTGAACCCGGCGCTCAAGGACGCCGTCAGCGCCCGCATCGCCGCCCTGCGCGACACCGACCCCGGCAACACCGCACCGGTGCCCGTGGACCTGGTCACCGCATCGGCCAGCGGGCTCGATCCACACATCAGCCCCGCCGCCGCGCGCTACCAGGTGGCGCGCGTGGCCAAGGCCAGGGGCGTGAGCGCCGACAGGGTGGCGGCCCTCGTGGAATCGCAGGTAGAGCTACCATGGCTGGGTTTCGTGGGCGAGCCGCGAGTCAACGTGCTGCAGCTGAACCTGGCGCTGGACGCATTGCGCTGAGCCATGGCCAACGACGACGTGCTGGCGGCCTTGTGCGCGGTAGGCGTGTTGCTGGTCCCGCTGGCGCTGGCCTGGCTGCTCGTATCGCGCCGGCCTGTTAAGCGGCCGCCCACGAACACATCCCAGGAACCTTGATGGCCTTGCACAGCGACAGCCGACCCGACCCCGACGAACTGCTGGAGAGCATCCAGCGCGACGCGCAGCAGGCGGCCAGCGGCCGGCTGCGCGTGTACTTTGGCGCCAATGCCGGCGTGGGCAAGACCTACGCCATGCTCAGCGCCGCCCAGCGCGCGCACCGTGCGGGCACCCGGGTGTTGGCCGGGGTGGTCGAAACCCATGGCCGCAGCGAGACGGCCGAGCTGCTGCAGGGGTTGCCGCGTCTTGCCCAGCGCGAGCTGCCCTACCGCGACCGCACCCTGAGCGAATTCGACCTGGACGCCGCACTGGCACTGAAGCCCGCCGTGCTGCTGGTGGACGAACTGGCCCACTCCAACGTCGAAGGCTCACGCCACCCCAAGCGCTGGCAGGACGTGCGCGAGCTGCTGGACGCCGGCATTGACGTCTGGACCACGCTCAACGTGCAGCACCTCGAAAGCCTGAACGGCGTGGTGGGCGCCATCACCGGCATCCGCGTGCACGAGACGGTGCCTGACACCGTGCTCGACAGCGCCGACGAGGTGGTGCTGGTGGACGTGACGCCCGACGAGTTGCTGCTGCGCCTGAAGGCCGGCAAGGTCTACCTGGCGCCCCAGGCCGAACGCGCGGCACAGAACTTCTTTCGCAAGGGCAACCTGATCGCGCTGCGCGAGATGGCGCTGCGCCGCACGGCGGAGCATGTCGAAGACGACGTGCGCAGCTACCGCATCGAGCAGTCCATCACCCCGGCGTGGAACACCGACGGCGCCATCCTCGCCTGCATCGGCCCGCAGGAGGGCGCCGAGCAGACGGTGCGCACCGCCGCGCGGCTGGCGGGCCAGCTCAATGTGCGCTGGCATGCCGCCTATGTGGAGACGCCACGCCTGCAGCGCCTGGCCGCCGCCGAGCGCGACCGCATCCTGGCCGTGCTGCAGCTCGCGGGCGACCTGGGTGCGCA
>JAZKEE010000178.1:0-9369 GCA_040387235.1 Pseudomonadota bacterium | reverse complement strand
CCTTGGCCTTGTTGCTGTGCTGGCTGCGGCCGTCCTGGCATTCGGCCACGATGCCCGTGGGCAAGTGCACCACGCGCACGGCCGAGTCGGTCTTGTTGATGTGCTGGCCGCCCGCGCCGCTGGCACGGAAGGTGTCGATGCGCAGGTCCGCCGGGTTGAGCTTGATGGCCTCGGTCTCATCGGGCTCGGGCATCACGGCCACCGTGCAGGCGCTGGTGTGGATGCGGCCCTGCGTCTCGGTGGCCGGCACGCGCTGCACGCGGTGCCCGCCCGATTCGAACTTGAGCGTGCCGTACACGTTCTCGCCCTCGATGCGCAGCACGATTTCCTTGTAGCCGCCGAGCTCGGCCGCGTTCTCGCTCACCACCTCCACCTTCCACCCCACATTGGCCGCGTAGCGCGAGTACATGCGCGTGAGGTCTCCGGCGAACAGGGCCGATTCGTCGCCACCCGTGCCCGCGCGGATTTCCATGAAGGCGTTGCGCGTGTCGTCCGGGTCTTTGGGCAGCAACAGGCGCTGCAACTCGTCTTCCAGCTGCAGCAGCTCGCCCTCGGCGCTGGTGACTTCCTCCTGCGCCATCTCGGCCATGTCGGGGTCGGCCAGCATCTCGCGCGCGCCGGCCAGGTCGGCCTCGCGCTGCACGTAGCGCGCATAGCGGCCCGCCACCTGGGTGACCTCGGCATGCTCGCGCGAGAGCAGGCGGTACTGGGCCATGTCGCCCATGATGTCTTCGCGCGAGAGCAGGAAATCGAGCTCGCCCAGGCGCTGGGCATAGCGCTCGAGCTGGTTTCTGAGGAAGGTCTTCATGCGGTGAAAAAAGGGGGAAGGGCTACGCGTTCGTAGCGGGCGCTGCCCTGCGGCGGGCGGCGGGCCTGGTGGAGCGGCGGGCGCCGCTACAGGCCGCTGTTCTTGCTTTGCGAGCGCAGGAACAGGCGCGAGACGGTCTGCGCCGTCTGGGCACGCATCTCGGCATCACCCGCATGCAGCTCGGCCATGGTGCCGTGCAGCATCTTCTGCGTGATGCCGCGCGACAGCGCTTCCAGCACGGCATCCACGTCCTCGCCGCGGGCGAGCAGCTTCTTGGCCCGCGCGATCTCGGCGGCGCGCCAGCTGTCGGTCTGGGCATTGAGCTGCCGGATCAGGGGCACCACGCCGCCTTCGGGGTGGCGCTGGTCCATCCAGTGCATGAAGCTCTGCACACCGGCATCGATGATGGCCTCGGCCTGCGCCACGGCGGCCTGGCGGTTGGCCTGCGCGGTCTGCACGACGCTGGCCAGATCGTCCACGGTGTACAGGTACACGTCGCCCAGGGCCTTGACCTCGGGCTCGATGTCGCGCGGCACGGCCAGGTCGACCATGAACATGGGGCGGTGGCGGCGTTTCTTGAGCGCGCGCTCCACGGCGCCCAGGCCGATGATGGGCAGGCTGCTGGCCGTGCAACTGATGACGGCGTCGAACTCGTGCAGCCGCTCGGGCAGGTCGGCCAGGCGCATCACCTCGCCGCCAAAGCGTGAGGCCAGCTTTTCGCCACGCTCCAGCGTGCGGTTGGCGATGGCGATGGACTTGGGGTTCTTGGCCGCAAAGTGCGTGGCGGCCAGTTCGATCATCTCGCCCGCGCCCACGAAGAGCACGCGAATCTTGGACAGGTCCTCGAACAACTGGCCCGCCAGGCGCACGGCTGCGGCGGCCATGCTGATGCTGTGGGCGCCGATCTCGGTGGAGGTGCGCACCTCCTTGGCCACGGCAAAGCTGCGCTGGAACAGCTGGTTCAGGGTGGTGCCCAGGGCGCCGGCCGTCTCGGCGGCACGCACGGCGTCCTTCATCTGGCCCAGGATCTGGGCTTCGCCCAGCACCATGGAGTCAAGCCCGCTGGCCACGCGGAAGGCGTGGCGCGCCACCAGGCTGTCTTCGAGCGAATAGGAGTGCGAGCGCAGCAGCGCCGGGCTCACGCCGCCGCTTTGTGCCAGCCAGCCCAGGGTGTGGTCGATGGCTGCCTGCTCGCCCGCGCAGTAGATCTCGGTGCGGTTGCAGGTGGATATGATCGCGGTTTCCACGCCGGGGTGGCGGCTTTCCTGGCCCAGGGACTGGCGCAGGCCGTGAAGCGTGGGGGCGATCTGGTCGAGCGCGAACGCGAACCTGCCGCGCAAATCGAGGGGCGCGGTGGTGTGGTTGATGCCGAGGGCCCAGACTGCCATAGACGCTGATTATAAAATTGTTGGAACATCCCGGTACAACTGCCTGGGAAAGCCTTGATCTGGGTCAATTCCTATGGGTCCGCTGGACACGCTCAACCACCTGCTGAATTTCCTTGCGCCCGCTGCCGCCACGGCCGTGCTCATGGTGCTGGGCGCTCGCCTGCTGGGCTGGAAATCCGGCGCATACCGCGCCACGTGGGCCCAAGCTGCTATCCAATTCGCAGTGGGAAGTGCTGTGCTGCTGGCCGGCCTGGTTCTGCTGGGGCGCGACGGCAAGATGGCCACCTATGCCGCGCTGGTGCTGGCCTGCGCCACCTGCCAGTGGGTGCTGGGCAAAAGCTGGAAGGGCTGAGCGCTCCTTTTTTCGCAGGCCGATCAGGCCTGTGCGGCCGGCGCCAGAGGCGTATCTCCCCCTTGGGCACGGGTTCCATGCGTGATAGCCGTCGTGGCCGGCGGTGACAGGGCCAGGCCCGCATCGCGCAGGCTGTCCAGGATCGAGAACAGCAGGTCGCTGCGCACCCCGCCCGCATTGCGCGGGTTGCTCACATAGCCAATGGCCAGGAAGGTCAGGGTGCCGTTCAGGATGCCTTCGAGCTGCACGATGGGTTCGGGATCGCCCATGATCCCTTCGTGGGCCGTAAAGGCCGCCAGGATCACCTCGCGCATGCGCTGGGCGTCGGTATCCAGGGGTGCTGGCAGGCGCAGCAGCACGCGGCCGGGCGCACCCGTGAGCGTCATGTTGCGCACGGTCTTGGTGATGAACTCGGAGTTGGGTACGATCACGGTGGAGCGGTCCCCCAACTGGATCTCGGTGGCGCGCACGTTCACCCGGCGCACGTCGCCCTCGGTCTCGCCCAGCACCACCCAGTCGCCCACGCGCACCGGCCGCTCGGCGAGCAGGATCAGGCCCGAGATGAAGTTCTGCACGATGGCCTGCAGCCCGAAGCCGATGCCCACCGAGAGCGCGCTGGCCACCCAGGCGATGCGCTCCACGCTGATGCCCAGGCCCGCCAGCGCCACTGCAACCACCGCCACGCCGCCCACATACCCGAGCAGGGTGACGATGGAGCTGCGCATGCCCGGCTCCAGCGAGGTGTTCGGAAAGAACTGGTCGCTGAGCCAGCGCTTGAGGATGCGGATCATGATGAAGCCGGCGCAGGCAATGGCCAGCGCCGTCAGCAGGGCCTGCGGCGCCAGCGTCACGCTGCCCACCTGCAGGGTCTGGTTCACGCTGCCCCCGCGGCGGAAAACCTCGTCCGGCGCCGTGCCCAGGGGCGCCAGCAGGGCGATCACCATGTAGAACAGCAGCACCACGCGCAGCGCACCCGAGGCCACCACGGCACTCTGGTCCAGCAGCTTGCCGTCGATGCCCAGTCCCTTGTGCAGGCGCTGGCCGAAGCCGCCGCGCGAGGACAGCACGGCCTGCGCCAGGTCTTCCACCAGCTCGAACAGGAGGTAGGTGGTGGCGAACACCACCCCGGTCCAGACCATCTGGCCTGCCAGCATGTGCGCCAGGGCCACGAAGCCCAGCACCAGCAGCACCAGGATGGCGCAGGCCGTGGCGGCTGCCGCTGCCACCAGCAAGCCCACCCAGATGGGCCGGGGCGCGGGCGGCGGCTCCTGCGCAGGGGCTTCGGTGGCCGGGGCTTCCGCTGCGGCCGGCTGCGCTGGCGCTGCGGGGGCGCGCAGGTGGCGCAGGGCGCACAGGATGACCAGCGCCATCAGCAGGGCCGACAAGGTATGTGCCGACACCTCGGCCGACAGGCTGGCGCCCACCACGCGGTTGACCTCGATGATGAGCCCACCCAGCAGGGCCGTAAGCGCCAGCCACCAGGGGTAGGGGGCCAGGCGCGTGGCCAGCTCGTCCGACAGGGCCGTGAGGCGCCAGGAGCTGCGCTTGCGCGAGATCAGCGCATGGCCCAGGGCGATCATGAAGGCGGCGAACACCACCAGTTGCATGGTGGCCCGCTCGAGCGCCTGCAGGCGCGGGCCCAGGCCGCCGTCCACCGTGAGGCTGCTCCACGCCAGTTGCGCCGCCAGCCCGAGCAGCAGGGTGTGCACCACGACCGAGGCAAAGGCCAGCAACGAGCGGCGCAAGCGGCCCTGCGGCAGGCGCGCGGGGGCCAGGCGCAGCAGCAGGCGTTCTGCCAGCCAGGTGCCGGCTATAGCCACGAAGAGTGCCATGGCCAGGCTCACCGCAAAGCCTGTGCGGTGCCGGGGCTCCCAGGCTTGTTCCACCGCCTCCTGCATTTCGTAGCCCAGAGACTGCAGGCGCATCCAGTCGCTGGGGAACGAGCTGCGCACATTGCGCCAGAAGGTGCCGGTCAGCGGCGAGTCGATGCGCGTTGTCAGCGCCGTCTGGAACAGCTCGCGCCGCTGGCGGATGATGTCGGCGCTGCGCTGCTCTGCATCCACCGCGATCAGGCGCGCCAGCTTGAGTTCGGAGTCGATGCCGCTGCGCTCCTTGGTCAGTGCGCTGCGCTGCTGCGCCACGTCAGGCGCCTCTGCCGATGCGCCCTTGTCCGGCGCGGGGCCCAGTCCCGCGAGCCGGGAGTCCACATCCGCCAGCGCCTCGGCGCGCCGCGCGGCCACCTGGCTCGCGGCCGTACCGATGGCCGAAACATCGCTGAGCCATTGGCGGTAGTCGTCGTCCTCGCCGATCTTGGCGGGGATGGCATCGAAACGCTCGCGCAGCGCGTCCACGCTGGGCAGTTCGGGCTTGTCGCTGGCGGCGCTGCTGGCCGCGGCGGCGGGTGCAGTGGCTCCACGGCCCTGGGCCCATGTGGATGGGGGGGCGAAAGGTCCGATCAACAGCGCCAGGAGGGCGGCCTGCAGCAGGCCGGGCAGGCGGCTGGAATGCCAGGGCGCGGGAAGGGAAGCCGTGCAGGCCGCGAGGCGGTCACGGAAGCGGTGCAATGTCATGCGTGCATTGTGGCGCGCCCACTGCACCGCCTGTGAGAGAGTGTGTTCCAGCCGCAGCAAGGCCGGAACACCTGTTCATACGGATTTGCCTTCAACCGTCTAACTTCGTTGGTCCGCCTTGCCGTGCTACCGCACTGTCTGCGGCTTCCGGCCTGGTTATACGATTGAATGCAAATCCGTATTAGCCCGCGGGGCTGAACAGATCGACCCGGTCGGTGATGATGCCGTCCGTGCCCAGCGCGATCAGGCGCTGTGCGGCCCAGGGGTCGTTCACGGTGTAGCTCAGCGCGCGCATGCCCTGGCCATGCACGGTGGCCACCAGCGCGGCATCCCACAGTGCATGGTTGCAGACGATGGCCACGCAGCCCAGGCCGTGGGCCTCGTCCACGAAGCCCTGGCGGTGCGTGTCGACCAGTAGCGCGCGTGGCAGTTGCGGTGCCGTGGCGCGCGCGCCCGCCAGCGCGGCTGGCTGGAACGACGAGAGCAGCGGCAGCAAGGCCTGGCCCTGCCACAGGCGGGCGGCGGTCTCGGCCACCACGCGGCCGGTGATTTCATCCTGCCCGGGCGTGGGCTTGATCTCGATGTTCAGGAAATAGGCGTTGGCGATGCAGTAGCGCGCCAAGGCCTCCAGCGTGGGCAGGGGCTCGCCGGCATGCGCACGCGAATGCCAGCCGCCCGCGTCTAACTGAGACAGGGCGCTCCAGTCCAGGTCGCCGCCGGTGCCATGGCCATTGGTCGTGCGCTGCAGTGTGGCATCGTGCATCAGAAAGGGCACACCGTCGCGGCTGAGCTTGGCATCGCATTCGAACATGCGGTAGCCATGCTGTGCGCCGAGGCGAAACGCCGCCAGCGTATTCTCGGGCGCCAGCTTGCCCGCGCCGCGGTGCGCGATCCAGCGCGGGTAGGGCCAGGCCGCGGCCAGGTCGGCCTGGGTGTGCTCGTCGCTCATGCGGTTCAACCAGGAATGCGCTTGCCCGTGGCGGCGTCGAAGGCGTGCAGGCGGTCAGCGCGCGGCACCACGTGGATGACCGAGTTGGGTGCTGGCGAATGCGTGCCTTCTTCCACGCGCACGATGAGCTGCTCGCCGTGTACGCGGCCGTAGATCAGGCGCTCGGCACCCAGCAGTTCCACGGTTTCCACGGTGACTTCCCAGCCTTCGCTGCGCACGTCCAGGTGCTCGGGGCGGATGCCCAGAATGGTGCCGGCCTTGCCGCTGGGTGCGCTCTTGAGCAGGTTCATGGGTGGCGAGCCGATGAAGCTGGCCACGAAGGTCGAGGCGGGCGTGTGGTAGACCTCTTCGGGCGTGCCGAACTGCTCCATGTTGCCGGCGTTCATCACGATCATGCGCTCGGCCAGGGTCATGGCCTCGACCTGGTCGTGGGTCACGAACAGGCTGGTGATGCCCAGCTCGCGGTGCAGCTTCTGGATCTCCAGGCGCGTCTGGGCGCGCAGCTTGGCGTCCAGGTTGGAAAGCGGCTCGTCGAACAGGAACACCTGGGGCTGGCGCACGATGGCACGGCCCATGGCCACGCGCTGGCGCTGGCCGCCCGAAAGCTCGCGCGGCTTGCGCTCGAGCAGGTGGCCCAGTTCCAGGATCTTGGCGGCCTTGTCCACGCGCGCCTTGATCTCGTCCTTGGGCACCTTGGCGATCTTCAGGCCATAGGCCATGTTCTCGAAGTTCGTCATGTGCGGGTAGAGCGCGTAGTTCTGGAACACCATGGCGATGTCGCGCTGGGCCGGTTCCAGGTCGTTCACCACGCGGTCGCCGATGCGCAGCTCGCCGCCGGAGATTTCTTCGAGGCCCGCCACCATGCGCAGCAGGGTGGATTTGCCGCAACCGGAGGGGCCGACGATGACGACGAACTCGCCGTCCTTGACCTCGGCGTTCACGCCATGGATGACCTGGTTGGCCTTGGGGCCGGTGCCGTAGCGCTTGACGATATTGCGAAGGGAGATGGATGCCATAACAACTTTGGGATCTGGGTTGTGTCTGGGCGGCACGGGTGGGTGGCCGCCACGGTCATTGAGGTGCGGGGTGGTCGCCTTATTTTTCGGTATCGACCAGGCCCTTGACGAACCAGCGCTGCATGAACACCACCACCAGTGCGGGCGGCAGCATGGCCAGCAGGGCCGTGGCCATCACGATGTTCCATTCGTTGCCGGTATCACCGCCGGCGATCATGCGCTTGATGCCGATCACCACGGGGTACATGTCTTCCGAGGTGGTCACCAGCAGTGGCCACAGGTACTGGTTCCAGCCGTAGATGAACTGGATCACGAACAGCGCGGCGATCGAGGTGCGCGACAGCGGCACCAGGATGTCCTTGAAGAAACGCATGGGACCGGCCCCGTCCACGCGGGCGGCCTCCACCAGCTCGTCGGGCACCGTGAGGAAGAACTGGCGGAACAGGAAGGTGGCGGTGGCCGATGCGATCAGCGGCACCGTCAGGCCCGCATAGCTGTTGAGCATGCCCAGGTTGGAGACCACCTGGTAGGTGGGCCCGATGCGCACTTCCACCGGCAGCATCAGCGTGATGAAGATCAGCCAGAAGCAGATGCCCTTGAAGGGGAAGCGGAAGTACACGATGGCGAAGGCCGACAGCAGCGAGATCGCGATCTTGCCCAGGGTGATCACGATGGCGGTGACGAAGCTCACCCACATCATGCGCGCCACGGGTGCGGTGGAGCCAGCGCCGGCGCCGCCGCCGAACAGCGTGTCGTGGTAGGTCTGCCAGAAGTTGCTGCCGGGCAGCAGGGGCATGGGCGCCTGCACGATGTCCTGGGCGGTGTGCGTGGAGGCCACGAACGCCAGGTACAGCGGGAAGCCGACGATGATCACCCCCAGCACCATGATCAGGTGCGAGAAGAGTTTGAGATAAGGACTGCGCTCTACCATGCGAGGGCTCCAGGAGAGAGGGGCGATGACGAAGAAAGGACGGCTGAAGGGAGCGCAAATGCGCATGCCACCGCGGAACCGGCTTTGCCGGGCCGCTGGGGGCGCCCCCTCGAGGGGGAGGCGCCGCAGGCGCTTCGGGGGGAAGTCATTTCAATACTGCACTTTCTTTTCCACGTAGCGGAACTGGATCACCGTCAGGGTCACCACGATGAACATCAGCACCACCGACTGCGCAGCCGAGCCGCCCATGTCCATGGCCTTGAAGCCGTCGTAATACACCTTGTAGACCAGGATCGAGGTGTCACGGCCCGGGCCGCCCTGCGTGGTCGAGTCCACGATGGCGAAGGTATCGAAGAAGGCGTAGACCACGTTGATCACCAGCAGGAAGAACGTGGTGGGCGAGAGCAGCGGGAACTGGATGCTCCAGAACCGGCGCCAGGGGCCCGCGCCATCGATGGCGGCGGCTTCGATCAGCGACTTGGGGATGGACTGCAGGCCCGCCAGGAAGAACAGGAAGTTGTAGGAAATCTGCTTCCACACAGCCGCCACCACGATCAGCGCCATGGCGTGGTCGGAGTTGAGCATGTGGTTCCAGTTGAAGCCCGACTGGCGCAGCATGTACGACACCACGCCGAGCGAAGGCGAGAACATGAACATCCACAGCACGCCGGCCACGGCCGGAGCCACGGCGTAAGGCAGCAGCAGTGCGGTCTTGTATGCCAGGGCGCCTTTGACGATGCGGTCGGCAAAGATGGCCAGGATCAGGGACAGGCTGATGCCGCTGACCGCCACCAGGATGGAGAAAAACGCCGTGGTCTTGAACGAGGCCAAATAGCCCGGGTCCTGGAACAGGGCCTTGAAGTTGTCGAAGCCCACCCACTCGTTGGAGAAGCCGAAGGTGTCCTGCACCTGGAACGACTGCACCAGGGCCTGGCCCGCAGGCCAGAAAAAGAAGACGCTGATGATGACCAGCTGGGGCGCCAGAAGCACCCACGGCAGCCATGCTGAGCGGAAGAGAACGCGTTTTTCCATGTCCAGACTCTCAAAAAGACAACCCGCCACCCAGCAAACCGGGTCGGTTTGCGAGGGAGGCGGGCTTTCGGCAGCGCCCCGGCCGGTGTGCCGGGGCTGCTGCCATGAGCGCTCGGGGAGCGCTTACTTGTTGGCGCGTGCGAAGCGCACCAGTTGCTCGTTGCCGCGGGTGGTGGCCGTGTCCAGGGCTTCCTTGGGGGACTTCTTGCCCGACCAGATCTGCTCGGTTTCCTCGTCGATGATGGTGCGGATCTGCACGAAGTTGCCCAGGCGGATGCCGCGCGACTTGTCGGTGGCCTTGCGGATCATCTGCGTCACGGCCA
>JAZKEE010000177.1:0-20568 GCA_040387235.1 Pseudomonadota bacterium | reverse complement strand
GCTGGTCATCGAGGTACTGGATGCGGTGCTCCACCCGGCGCAGGAAGACATAGGCCCGTGCCAGTGCGTCGGCCGTCTGCTGCGGCATCAGGCCCGCATGGGCCAGGCGCTGCAGGGCATCGAGCGTGGGACGACGGCGCAGCTCTGGGAACTGGCCGCCGCGCACCACCTGCAGCAGCTGCACGGTGAATTCGATCTCGCGGATGCCCCCGCGCGAGAGCTTGACGTCGTTGGCGCGCTCGGGGTGGCCCGCACTGCGCTTGGCTGCATGGTCGCGGATCTGGCTGTGCAGCAGGCGCAGCGCATCGAACACGCTGTAGTCCAGGTAGCGGCGGAACACGAAGGGCAGCACCACGCCGCGCAGCGCCTGCACTTCGGTGCTGGCAATGCAGTCGCGTGGGGCCACCACGCGGCTCTTGAGCCAGGCAAAGCGCTCCCATTCGCGTCCCTGCACCTGCAGGTACTCCTCGAGCGCCGCCAGCGATACCGCCGCGGGGCCCGAGTTGCCGTTGGGCCGAAGGGCCAGGTCCACGCGAAAGACGAAGCCATGCTCCGTGGTGTCGCCCACCAGGCTGTAGATGGCCTTGACCGCTCGGGCGAAGTACTCGTGGTTGGAGATCTTGCCCCGGCCGTCCGGCGTGCCGGCGGTATCACCGTCGTGCTCGTAGACGTAGATCAGGTCGATGTCGCTCGATACATTGAGCTCGCGCGCCCCGAGCTTGCCCATGCCGATGATCCACAGCTGCACGGGCTGGCCCTCGGGGCCCTGGGGGGCACCGTGGCGCGCGTCGAGCTCCTGGCGGGCATGCTGGCAGGCCCGGTCCAGGGCCAGTTCGGCCAGTTCGGTGACGGCGCAGGTGATGTCGGACAGCGGTGCCTGCCCATCGCAGTCGAGCTGGATCAGGCGTTCCATGACCAGCTGGCGCAGCACGCGCAGGGCGGTGCCGGTGTCGTTGCCGCGCGCCAGCAGGGCGTCGCAGACCGCATCCATCGCGCCGCGCCGGGGTGTCCCGGCAGGGAGCAGGGTCAAATCGCTGCTGTAGCGCCGGTGCAGGCGCTGCAGAAACCGGGAGTGTCCGGCCAGCGGTTCGCCGTCCTTGAAGGGGTCGTTACAGGACATGGGCATGGTGGCGGACATGGGCGTGGTGGGTGCCGCAGTCGGCTGCAAGCACGCACCCGTGGGCTGCTGCACACACAAGGACACTGGTTCTCATTGAACCCACAAGGAAACCGCGGGTCATAATTCCTGCCACATTCAATCCCACCATGATCGATCCCACCCCGCACCCCTCACGCCTGCTCAAGACAGTGGCAGGCTTTGCGCGGTGGTCACTGGGGTTGCTGCTCGCCTTCTGGCTGCTGCTGACCATCGCCTGGGGGGCCCTTCATGGCTGGATTGTGCCGCGAATCGGCGAGTTCCGCCCAGAGCTGGAAGCCCATGCCGCACGGGCGCTAGGGGTTCCGGTGCGCATCGGCGCTCTGAGCGCTCGTTCCGAGGGGCTCATCCCCTCCGTCGAGCTGTTGAATGTGGCGTTGCTGGACACCGCCGGCCGCGAGGCGCTGCGCCTGCCGCGCGTGGTGGTGGCCCTGTCGCCGCGCTCGCTGCTGAACTTCGGTTTCGAGCAGCTCTATATAGAAGGCCCCGACCTGGACATCCGCCGCGCCAGCGATGGCCGTATCACCGTGGCCGGCCTGGCCATGAAGGACAGTGGCAGTGACAGCAGCAGTGCGGCGGACTGGTTCTTCTCGCAGGGCGAGGTGCTGATCAAGGGCGGCACCCTGCGCTGGACCGACGAAATGCGCAATGCGCCCCAACTGGCGCTGACCGAGGTGGACCTGCTGGTGCGCAACGGCAACTGGAGCCACCGCATGCGCGTGGACGCCACGCCGCCCCCCGACTGGGGCGACCGCTTCACGCTGGTCGGCCTGTTCCGCGCGCCGCTGCTGCGTGCGCGCGACGGCAACTGGCAGCACTGGAACGGGCAGGTCTACGCCGACTTCGCGCGGGTGGACGTGTCCCGGCTGCGCCACCATGCCGACGTGGGGGTGGATGTGGCCCAGGGCCGTGGCGCCCTCAGGGCCTGGGCGGACGTGAAGAGCGGCCAGATCGTGGGCGGTACCGCCGACCTGGCGCTGGCCGACGTCAACGCCACCCTGGGCCCGGGGCTGGAGCCGCTGGTGCTGCCTTCCGTTGCCGGGCGCCTGGGTGGACGGCAGCTCAAGGGCGGTTTTGAATTCTCCACGCAAGGCCTGCAGTTCACCACCGACGACGGCCTGCGCTGGCCCGGGGGCAACGCCAAGCTGGTGTACACCGATGCCACGGCCAAGGCACCGGCACAGGGCGACTTCCGCGCCGACCGGCTCGAACTCGCGGCCCTGGCGCAGATCGCCAGCCGCCTCCCCCTGGGCAGCACCGCCCACGACGCCTTGCGCAAGTACGCGCCCAAGGGCCTGGTGAACGAGATCCAGGCCAACTGGAAGGGCCCGCTCGATGCGCTGCAGCAATACCAGGTGCGCGGCCGCATCCAGGGTCTGGCGCTGGCGGGTGAAGTGAACAATGGGACGGCCCAGAGCCTGGGGTTGCGCGGTGCCACGGTGGACCTGGACATGACGCAGGGCGGCGGCAAGGCCCAGCTCGCCATCGAATCGGGCGCCCTGGTGCTGCCCGGTGTGTTCGAAGACCCTCTGCTGCCCCTGGACCGCCTGAGTGCGGAGGTGCGCTGGCAATTGGAAGGCGAGCGCATCGCGGTGCAGGCCAACGATGTGAAGTTCGCCAACGCCGATGCCCAGGGCGAGGCACGGGCGACCTGGCATACCTCCGACCCCGCGAAGGGGTCGAGCCGTTCGCGCTTTCCTGGCGTGCTGGACCTGTCGGGCAAGCTCATGCGGGCCGATGGCACGCGGGTGCACCGCTACCTGCCCCTGTCCGTCGGCGAGGACGCCCGCCGCTATGTGCGCGACGCGGTGATTGCCGGTACGGCCAGCGTGGTCGATTTCAAGGTCCGGGGCGATCTGCACGACATGCCGTTCAACGACCCGCGCCAGGGCGAGTTCCGCATTGCCGCGCGCGTCAAGGACGTGACCTATGCCTTCGTGCCTCCCCAGCTGCACCCGAACGACCCCCTGCGCTGGCCGGCGCTCACGCAGCTGCAGGGCGAGCTGATCTTCGAGCGCTCGTCCATGCAGGTGCGCAACGCCAGCGGCAGCTTTGCGGGCACGCAGGGGGTGAGGGTCGTGCGGGTGGATGCCTCCATTCCCGATCTATCGCACACGGTGGTGGGCGTCAACGCCGACGCGCGCGGGCCGCTCTCCGAATTGCTCGGCGTGGTGAACACCTCGCCGCTCTCGCGCATGACGGGCAGTGCCCTGGCGCAGGCCAGCGGCACGGGCAATGCCGATTTGCAGCTCAAGCTGACCCTGCCCATCAGCAACATCGACAAGTCCCGGGTGCAGGGCAGCGTTACCCTTGCCGGCAACGACGTGCGCATCACCCCCGACACCCCCATGCTCGGCCGCGCGCGGGGTGCAGTGCAGTTCAGCGAGACGGGCTTTTCGCTGGTCGGCGTGCAGGCCCGGGCCCTGGGTGGCGATGTGCGCCTGGAAGGGGGCATGCGCGCCCTGGCCGCCAATGCCCCGGCCACGGAGGCGGCCATCCAGCTGCGCGCGCAGGGCACGGCCACGGCTGAAGGGTTGCAGCAGGCACCGCAGATGGGCCTGCTGTCGCAGCTGGCCGGCCGGGCCACGGGCAGCGCGCCCTACACGCTGGCCCTGGCCTTTCGCCGAGGAGTGCCCGAGGTGCAGGTGACGACCAGCCTGCAAGGCATGGCGCTGGCTTTGCCGGCGCCGCTGGGCAAAGCGGCCGAGGCGGCCCTTCCGCTTCGTTACGACAACTCGCTGGCGCGCGAGTCGCTGACCGGCACCGTGACCGCGGGGGGCACGCAGCCGCCGCTGCGCGACCAGATCACGCTGGACCTGGGGGCCCTGGGTTCGGCCACCTACCACCGGGACGTGAGCGGCGCACAAGCGCGTGTGCTGCGCGGCGCCATTGGCGTGGGGCTGGCGCCGGGTGAGTCCGCGCCCATGCCGGTCGAAGGGGTGGCGGCCAACATCCAGCTGGCCAAACTGGACATCGATGCCTGGGAAGATTTGCTCAGCCCTGCGCGTCCGGCAGGCAGTTCGGCCGCACCGGTGACGCCCGCCCGCCCGCCGGGCGGCGCGCTGGCCAGCGCAACGCAGGACTACCTGCCCACCACCGTGGCGCTGCGTGCCAGGGAGCTGTCGGCCCAGGGTCGCACCCTGCACAACGTGGTGGCGGGTGGGCAGCGCGACGGTCCGGTCTGGAAGGGCAACATCGATGCGAGCGAGCTCAGCGGCTTCGTGGAGTTCCGCGAAGGCGGTGGCGGCGACTCGGGCAACGGGCGGCTGTTCGCCCGCCTGTCGCGCCTGAACATGCCGCAGAGCGACGCCAACCAGGTCGAGGCGCTGCTGGAGGAGCAGCCGGGGTCGCTGCCCGCGCTGGACATCGTGGTCGACGATTTCGAGCTGCGCGGCCGCAAGCTCGGCCGGGTGGAGATCGAGGCCCAGAACCGGGGCAGCGAGACCACGCCACGCGAATGGCGCCTCTCCAAGTTCAACATCACGTCCCCCGAAGGCAGCCTGACGGCCAGCGGCAACTGGGCCCTGCTCAACCAGGCGCGGATGACAGGCAGCGGCGCCGGCGAGCGGCGCACGGTGCTCAATTTCCGACTCGACATCCGCGACTCGGGCGACCTGCTAGCACGCTTTGCCATGCCGGGCGTGATCCGGCGCGGCAAGGGCCGCATGGAAGGCCAGGTGGCCTGGGTGGGCGCCCCTTTCAGCCCGGACTACCGGTCGATGGCGGGACAGGTCAATGTGAACATCGAGGCCGGCCAGTTCCTCAAGGCCGATCCCGGCCTGGCCAAGCTGCTCAGCGTGCTCAGCCTGCAGTCGCTGCCGCGCCGGCTGACGCTCGATTTTCGGGATGTCTTCAGCGAAGGCTTTGCCTTCGATTTCGTGCGCGGCGACCTGCGCATCGAGCAGGGCGTGGCCACCACCAACAACCTGCAGATGAAGGGCGTGAACGCCGCGGTGCTGATGGAGGGCAGTGCCGACATCGACCGCGAGACGCAGGACCTGCGCGTGGTGGTGGTGCCCGAGATCAACGCCATGACGGCCTCGCTGGTGGCCACTGCCATCAACCCGGTGATCGGCCTGGGCAGTTTCCTGGCCCAGGTGTTCCTGCGCGGCCCGCTCATCGAGGCGGCGACGCAGGAGTTTCGCATCGATGGCTCCTGGTCCGATCCACGCGTGGTGCGCGTGCCCCGGCGCACCCGCGTCTCGGGCAATGCGGCGGACACCGGCCCGCCAGCCCCTGCCCCCCGAACCGGAGAATCCTCATGAAAGTAGCCGCCCTGCAGATGGTTTCCAGCACCCACCTGGACGACAACCTCAGCGCCGCGAGGGCCTTGCTCGAGCAGGCGGCGCGCGAGGGCGCGGAGCTGGCGGTGCTGCCCGAGTACTTCTGCATCATGGGCCGCAGGGACACGGACAAGCTGGCGCTGCAGGAGGCGCATGGCGAGGGGCCGATCCAGGACTTTCTCGCGAGGGCGGCGCGCGAGCTCGGCCTGTGGGTGGTGGGCGGGACCCTGCCGCTGCGCGGCAACGACCCCGTGCGCGTGCGCAACACCACGCTGGCCTTCAGCCCCGACGGTGCCTGCGTTGCGCGCTACGACAAGATCCACCTGTTCCACTTCGACAACGGCCACGACCAGTTCCACGAGAGCCGGGTGATCGAGCCTGGTGACGAGGTGGTGCAGTTCGACCTGCGTTCGCGCGAGGGCGAGCTGTGGCGCGTGGGCCTGAGCGTCTGCTACGACCTGCGCTTTCCCGAGCTCTACCGGGCCCATGCCCAGGCGGGTGCCGATCTGCTGCTGGTGCCCAGCGCCTTCACGCACACGACGGGCCAGGCGCACTGGGAGGTGCTGCTGCGCGCCCGCGCCATCGAGAACCTGGCCTACGTGCTGGCCCCGGCCCAGGGGGGGGTGCATGAGAACGGCCGGCGCACCTGGGGCCACAGCATGCTGGTGGACCCCTGGGGCGAGATCGCGGCGGTGCATGCAGAGGGCGCCGGGGTTGCAGTGGGCACACTGGCCAAGTCCCGCCTGCGCGAGGTGCGCAGCCAGCTGCCTGCCCTGGGCCACCGCGTGCTGTGAACAAGCCGCGCCGAACCCTGTGGCAGCGCTGGCGCGGCGCCTGGCGGCGCTGGTCGCTGTGGACGCTGCTCGTGGCCCTGGTCGTGGCCATGCTCGTTACCGTGGTGTGGCTGGCCGGGCGCTACGAGGCCAGCCAGGTGCAAAGCCGCCTGGAGCGCGACACGGCAGATGCCGTCTCGGACGTGCGTGTGGCCCTCACGCGCAATCTGCAGAGCCTGCAGGCCTTGCACGCAGACGACCCGGGCGTGCTGGCCTGGGAGGTGAATGCCTCCGAGCTGTTGCGCGGCCACCGCGAGCTGGTGCGCCTGGAATGGCGCGACACGGGCATGCGCCTGCGCTCGCAGGTGCAGACGCCGTTTCGCCCCGTGTACTGGGACCGGGGCACGCGCGAGAGCGCGCATTCCGATGCCTCGCTGGCCTGCGCCAATGCGCGCCGGTTGAGCGGGCCGGCGTATTCCAGCAGCTACTTCCAGCCGCATGGCGACGGGCTCGGTTCGGAGATGATGGAGCTGTGCCTTCCCATCACCTCGGGCGGGCGCAGCACCGGATTCCTGGTGGCCACCTACGCGCTCAACGCCATGCTCGAAGACCTGGTGGGACACGGCCTCACGCGCAGCCAGGAGGCCTCGTTCACCGAGGCCGACGGCACGCGCCTGGCGGTGCTGGGCGCGGCGCGGCGCGGTTCGCGCATGTTCACGGCCACCCACCTGCTGGACCTGCCCGGCGCCACCCTGGTGCTGCGCATGGACACCTGGCACAGTGCCCCGAGCCTGTTCCCGAACGTGCTCACGGCATTGGTCACGGCGATGTCGATCGCGCTGGTCACGGTGATGGTGGTGCTGGTGCGCGACAACCGCCGGCGCCTGCGCGCCGAGCGCGACCTGGGCGATGCGCTGGCGTTTCGCAAGGCCATGGAGGATTCGCTGGTCACGGGGCTGCGTGCGCGCGACCTGGAGGGGCGCATCACCTACGTCAACCCGGCGTTCTGCGACATGGTGGGCTTCACGCCGCAGGAGCTGCTGGGCCTGAGCGTCTCGGCCCCCTACTGGCCGCCCGAGCGGGTGGAGGAGTACCAGCAGCGCCAGGCCATCCGCTTTGCCGGCTACATGCCTCCGCGCGAAGGCTTCGAGTCGGAGTTCATGCGCAAGGACGGCACGCGCTTTCCGGTGCTGATCATCGAGGCACCGCTGATCAATGCCCAGGGGCTGCACACCGGCTGGATGAGCGCCTTCCTCGACATCAGCGAGCAGCGCCGCATCGAGGAGCTCTCGCGTGCGTCGCAGGAGCGCCTGCAGGCCACGGCGCGGCTGGCCACCGTGGGCGAGATGGCGTCGCTGCTCAGCCACGAGCTCAACCAGCCGCTGGCCGCCATTTCGAGCTACGCCACGGGCTCCATGAACCTGCTGGAAGCGCCAGTTGCCGCGGGTGATGCGCCGCCGCCCGAGAGCCTGCAGGACGTGCGCATGGCGATGCAGCAGATTGCCCGCCAGGCCGAGCGCGCGGGCAAGGTGATCAAGAGCGTGCACGACTTCGTGCGCCGCCGCGACCAGGCGCGCGAGACCGTCACTGCGCAGCAACTGCTCGACGCCATCATGCCGCTGGTGAGCCTGCAGGCGCGCAAGATCGGGGTGCGGGTCCACACCGTGATGGAGCCGGATCTGCCGGCGGCGCTGTGCGACCGCACCATGGTCGAGCAGGTACTGCTCAACCTGGCACGCAACGCGATGCAGGCCATGGACGTGCCGGGCATCTCCAAGCGGGTGCTGGAGATACGGGCGCGGCGCGCCGCGTCGAACGCGCACCAGGCCTGGATCGAGTTCTCCGTGGCCGACCTGGGGGCGGGCATCGAGCCCGATGTGGCCGAGCGCCTGTTCACGCCCTTTTTCACCACGCGTGCCGAGGGCATGGGCCTGGGCCTGAGCCTGTGCCGCACCGTCATCGAGCAGCATGGCGGTTTCCTCGGTTTTGCCGCCAACGAACCGCGTGGTACGGTATTCACCTTCACGCTGCCCGTCCACCAACCTTCTGCTACTGCCTCCTGATGGAACCCGTCTCCAATGCCACTGTGTACATCGTCGACGACGATGCGGGCGTGCGCGAAGCGCTGGCCTGGCTGCTGCGTTCGCGCCGCCTGCCCAGCGAGTCCTTCGACAGCGCCGAAGCCTTCGATGCCGCGCTGCAGTCGCGCCCGGCCCAGCGCCAGCCGTGCTGCCTGCTGCTGGACGTGCGCATGCCGGGCATGAGCGGCCTGGCGCTGTTCGATCTGCTGATCGTGCGCGGCGATCTGGCGACCATGCCGGTGATCTTCCTCACCGGCCACGCCGATGTGCCCACGGCCGTGGATGCGGTCAAGCGCGGCGCCTTCGACTTCTGCGAGAAGCCGTTTTCCGACAATGCGCTGGTGGATCGCATCGAACAGGCGCTGGCGCAGTCGGCCGCCCACCTGGCCGCCCTGCGCGAGCGCAGCGACCTGCAGGTGCGCCTGGCGGACCTGACCGAGCGCGAGCGCGACGTGATGGACCTGGTGGTGGCGGGCCTGCCCAACAAGCTCATCGCCGACCAGCTCGACATCAGCGTGCGCACGGTGGAAGTGCACCGCGCGCGGGTGTTCGACAAGATGCAGGTCAAGTCGGCCGTGGAATTGGCCAACCTGCTGCGCCTGGGGCATTGACCCGCGCGCTCAATCCTTGCGCGCCGGCGCGTCGGCGTCCTTGCCGTCCCCGGGCTCCCGGGCCTTGAGTTCGCCGCCGCGGCGCCCGGAAAACATGGTCCACCAGACGATGGCCACCAGCACCACCAGCGCCAGCAGCGCTTCAAGCAAAATCAGACCCATGAAATTGACACTCCTGCGCCTTGTGATGACGGCGCTGATTGTAGGAACGCTGGCCGCCTGCTCCTCCACGCCGCCCCCAAGTCCCTCCCGCCCCTCGGCCATCTACCCGGCAGCCGTGCCGGGCGCAGTGGTCGTCCCCGGCGACATCGGTCCGCTGCCGCCCGCCATGGCCCAGCCCAAGAGCCGCTGGATTCCCGTGCGCTGGGCCGAGCTGCCCGGCTTTGCCACCGACGCATTGCACGAGGCCTGGAATGCCTGGATCAAGAGCTGCGAGCGCCCTGCTCCGCAGTTCACGCTGCTGTGCGGCGAGGTGCGCCAGCTGAGCATCGCCACGCCCGAGGAGCAGCGCGCCTGGATGGTGGCACGGCTGCAGCCCTACCGCGTGGAGTCGGCCGAGGGCAATCCCGAAGGCCTGCTCACTGCATACTACGAACCGATGATCGACGCCGCGCGCCAGCCCGGCAACGGCTTTACCGTGCCGGTGTACCGCCTGCCGGCAGGGCATGGGGCGCGCAAGCCCTGGTACACGCGCCAGCAGATCGACACCCTGCCCGAGGCGCAGGCCGCGCTGCAGGGCCGTGCCATCGCCTGGCTGCGCGACCCGGTCGAATCGATGGTGCTGCACATCCAGGGCTCAGGCCGCCTGCGGCTGGCCGAACCCGATGGCTCGGTGACCCTGGTGCGCGTGGCCTATGCCGGCACCAACGACCAGCCCTACCAGAGCGTGGGCCGCTGGCTGCTGGACCAGGGCGCTACGCGCGATGCCACCTGGCCCGGCATCCGTGCCTGGCTGGCGCAGAACCCGCAGCGCACCAACGAGCTGCTGTGGGCCAACCCGCGCTATGTGTTCTTCCGCGAAGAGACGCTCGACGGCATGGAGGCCGGCTTCGGCCCCAAGGGTGCGCAGGGCGTGGCGCTCACGCCAGGCCGCTCGATCGCGGTGGACCGCCAGAGCATCCCCTACGGCACGCCCGTGTGGCTGGCGTCCAGCGGACCGCAGGTGCAGCTCAACCGCCTGGTGCTGGCGCAGGACACGGGCAGCGCCATCCTGGGGGCCGTGCGGGCCGACTACTTCACGGGCTGGGGGCAGGAGGCGGGCGACATCGCCGGCCGGCTCAAGCAGGGACTGCGGCTGTGGGTGCTCTGGCCCAAGTAGCCCCGCGCGCCTGACCCGAAAACCATGGAGCGGCCCGGCATGCGCGTGACAGAGCAACAGCTGCGCACCGTGGTGCTGGCCCAGGCGATCGAGCACGCGGACACCGAGCGCACGCTGCTCGGCCAGGCCGAGATCGACGATGCCACGCGCGGCGCCATTGCTGTGGCCCGCGGGCGGGGCGTGCAGCGCGTGGACGTGGGCGACATCGTGGTCGACCGTGCCGCCGACATCGTGGCGCGTGCCGGCGGCAGAAACCCGGCCATCGCCGCGCTGCAGCAGCCGAGCTTGCGGCTGCAGGGGCTGGCCCGCGCCCTGCCCGTACTGGCGCTGCTGATGGGGCTGACCATCGACCGCATCGCCAATGCGCACCGGGTGGACCTGCTCTCGCCCCCGCTGCTGCTCGTGCTGGCCTGGAACCTGGGCATGTACGCATTGCTCGCTTGGCGCGCCGTGCGCCAGCCTGGCCCGGGCACCGGCGCCCTGCAGTGGCTGCGCCACAGGCTGCGGGTGCCCGGCGCCCGCCCAGGACGGTCAGGCCTTGCCACGCGCATCGCCGCCGATTTCCACCACCAGTGGTTTGCCCGTACGGCGGGGCTCTTCGTGCAACGCGCGGCATGCGTGCTGCATCTGTGCGCGGCGGCCTGGGCGGCCGGCATCGCTCTGTCGCTGCTACTGCGTGGCCTGGTGGTGCGCTACCAGTTCGGCTGGGAGAGCACCTTTCTCGATGCCGGGCAGGTGCATGCCATCGTTTCCGTGCTGTTCTGGCCGCTCACCGGCCTGTTCGGGTTGGCGCCGTTCTCGCTGCAGGACATCGCCGCCACGCAGAATTTTGCGGGCGAGGGCGTGGCGGGCAGCCGCTGGGTGTGGATGTACGTGGGGCTGCTGGCGCTGGTGGTGGTGTTGCCGCGGCTGGCCCTGGCGGCCTGGGGGAGTTGGCGTGGTGCGCGGCTTGCCCGGAACTTCCAGATCGATCCGCACGGCGGTGCCTTCGAGGCGCTGCGCCGTGGCATGCCTGGCGACCTGGTGCTCGGCCTAAGCGGCAGCGGCACACCTACCGAGGCCCTGCGCGCCATCGTGGCCTGGCACGCGCAGCAGGGGGCCGTGCACAGCGCTCTGGGAGACCGGCTGCGCTTTGCCGAGGCCACGGGGCTGGGCGCCAGCCAGCCCGTCGACGCGGTCCTGCAGTGGGTGGATGCGCCTGCAGGCGAGCAGCTGCCTCCCGCATGGCAGGTTGCGCCCGTGCTCACGCTGCGCTGGGGCGAATGCGCCGAGAGCTGGGTGCAGGAGGCGGTGCTGTTCGACCGCCTTGGCGCGGCATTGCCCCGTCATCAGCCCGCGCTGGAGCGGCTGCGCCTCGCCTGGGTGGGACGCAACGAAGAGCGCTTCGAGCAGTCGTTGCAGGCGCTGGTGCAACACCTGCGCGCCTGCGCTGCTGGCGACACAGGTGCTCCGGACTACGCCACGCGCTATGCGCAGCAGGTGCAGGCGCTGGACGAGGCCTTGCAGGCACTGCATGGCCATGGCACCGCCCCGCCCGCAGTGGCACCTCTGCAAGGTCCTTCGGCGCCGCCGCCGCGCAGGGCGGACGGAACGGCGCTGGCGCTGGGCACGTCGGCTGGTGCCGCCGCTGGCGCCGCAGCAGGGGCCAAGGTCGGTGCCTTGATCGATCTGGGTTCGGGCGGCATGACGCTGGGCGCGGGCACAGCCTTGGGCGCACTGCTGGGCGGCACCACGGCCTGGGTGCTGGGTGGCTTGCAGAAGAAGGGCGCAGCGGGGCAGGTGCTGCTGCATGCGGCCGAGGCGGCATGCCTGCGCTACCTGGCCATTGCGCACCAGCACCGGGTGCCGGTGCAGGACGCGCAGCAGATCGCCCACCGCTGGCGCGCCGAGGTCACGGGCACCCTGGCCGTGCACGAGGAGGCCCTGGCGGCGGCTCTGGGGCAAACCCCCGCGCTGGCCGATCCGGCGCTGCCGCTGCTGCGCACCGTGCTGCGGGGGATACTGGAGCGCAGCTTTCCACCGCACCCGGGGGGCTGATCGGCTGGGCGCAAGGGCCCGGCGTCAGCGCTCGACGAGCAGGCGCGACACCACCGGTGGCGTATCGCGCGTGTGGAATGCCAGCTTGCGTTCGCGCAGCGCCACGTCAGAGGCGGTGACCCGGTCGAAGCGGCGCAGATGCTCGGTCCAGGATTCGTCCTCGATCTGCTCCACGTAGCGGGCCGGGTCGGCGATGTCGTGTTGCAGTTGCCACGAAAGCGCGCCCTGGCGCAGGCGGCTGCGGCGGCTTTCCTGCATGAGCGCGCGGAAATCGGTGGCGCGTGCGGGGTCGATGAAGTATTCGATGGTAACCACCACGTGCCCGCGTTCGGGCGGGGTGGGCGCCACGGGGGCCTTGAAGGCCTGGGACGGGCTCAGGTCTTCTTCGATGCTGCGGTCAGCCACCAGGCGTTGCACGACCACCATGGCCAGCGTGCCCGTAACGGCGGCCAATGCGAGGCTGGTGTGCACACTGGTGAGGGTGGCCACCTGGCCCCACACCGCAGCGCCCAGGGCGGTCGAGCCCATGATGGCCATCTGGTAGATGGACATGCCGCGTGCCCGCACCCAGTTGGGCAGCGCCAGCTGGGCCGACACGCTGAGCGAGTTGGCCGTGGTGATCCAGGCCATGCCCCCCACGACCATCGCGGGCACGGCCACGTAGACATTGGGCGCCACGGCCATCACGCCGGTGGCGGCCGCCTGCAGCAGGGTGCCGCGCAGCACCAGCACGTCGCGCGGCATGGCCTGGCGCAGGCGCGGCAGGAACATGGCGGCCACGATGGCGCCGGCGCCCATGGACGCCAGCAGCAGTGTGAAGGTGCCCGCACCGCCGCCCTCCAGGCCCTTGGCCAGCAGGGGCAGCATGGCGAGCAGGGCGGTGGCGTGCAGGAAGAAGATGGAGATGCGCCAGAGCACGGCACGCATGCGCGGCGACTGGCGCACGAACTGCAGGCCCACGCGCATGGCGCTGGGCAGCCGCTCGCGCCCCAGGGGGCTGGGCACGTGGTCCCGCTTCCAGCGCATGATCACCAGGCCCGAGCCCACCGACAGCACGGCGTTGAGCACGAAGACCCAGGCGCTGCCGGCGCTGGCGATGATGGCGCCGGCCACCAGTGGCCCGATGATGCGCGAGGCATTCATGGCGATGCCATTGAGCGCCAAGGCCGCAGGCAGGTGGGCCCGGCTGACCAGTTCGGGCACGATGGCGGAAAACACCGGCCAGCGCATCGCCAGCCCGATGCCGTTGGCAAAGGTCAGCGCCAGCAGCAGCGGCGCCGTCATGCCGCCGGCCAGCACGGCCACGCACAGCACCATGGCCACGGCGGCCACCCAGAACTGCGTGGCCATGAAATAGCGCCGCCGGTCCAGGATGTCGGCCAGTGCGCCACTGGGCAGGCCCAGCAGGAACACCGGCAGGGTGGAGGCCGACTGCACCAGCGCCACCAGGATCGGTGAGGTGGTGAGCGAGGTCATGAGCCAGGCGGCCGCCACGTCATTCATCCACATGCAGGTGTTGGCCGCCACCCAGGTCAGCCAGAGCATGCGGAACACTGGCACCGAAAGTGGCGCCAGGGTGGACAGCGAGGCCCGCTGCTCGGAGGTCGGACCGGGCTGGGCGGCCGTGGCTTCTTCCGTGGTTCCCTGCGCGGCTCCAGCCCTCGCGCTAGTCGGGGCGGATTCGGGCGCGATGCTGCGCGTGCTTTCGTGGGACGGCAATGGTGGCATGTCTGCGCATTGTGCGACGGTTGGAGTGGCCGTGCTGGGTCAGCGCCAAATAGCCGACTGCAGGCCTGTCCCCTCCCCCCAGCACACCTTCACACCGCATCGGTGGGCTCAGCCAGTGCGTGGTTGCCCGCCCGCCTGGTCTGCCGCAGCAGCAGCCATGCCATGAGCGCCAGCGCCCCCACGCCTGCCAGCAGCACGCCCCACAGCACGGCACTGCGCGTGGAGAGGCCGCTGCTGGCGGCCGCAGCAGGCACCAGCGCGCTGTCTATGGGCTTGCCACCGGTGATGTCGGCCCGGGCTGCATCGGCCAGCGCCATGGGCAACTGGTTCTCCTGAGCGGGCTGGTAGCCCGGCACCAGGCTGGCCAGGGGCAGGAAGGCACTGGCCGCCGCGCTGGTGCCGGGCAGCCCAGCCGCCAGTGTGAAGGGCCCTTGCCCGCTGGCCAGGAACACCAGCTGCGCGGGCTCGAACTGCAGCGCCATCTCGGGCGCGGCGGCAAAGCCGGGGGTATTGGGGTCGGCTTCGATCTTGATCTCGCGCACCGAGGCGCCGCCCAGCTCGATGGGGCCGCTGGCCTGCTCCTTGCCTGCCATGGTCATCCTGTAGACCACCGCGCTCGCCAGCGGCGACCAGGGCTGCTCGCGGTGGTTGCGGCCCAGCACGCGCACAGGGATCAGCACATTGTTGCCGGGCGGCTTGATCTGGAGCGCGGCGACTGGCGTAGCAAACGGCAGCGCAAACACCAGTTCACGCGGATTGGTGCCCAGTGGCGGCACCGCCATGCTGGCGCTGACGCGCTCGCGCGGGCCCGTTTTGGTCGAGATAGCGAGCTTGACGCCGCGCAAGGTCACGGCAGCGTCGCCCCAGGTCACGCGCAGGTAGTGGTCCTTGAGGTCGGCGCGCTGCAGGTCGATCTGCTCGCTGCCCAGACGGCCTGGTGCCGTGGGTGCCACCGCAGCGTCGGCGCGGTACAGCACGGTCTCGGCCAGTGGGTGCCAGTGCTTGAGGTCCTTGCTGGCCTGCACCTGGAACGTCACGGGTTGGCCTGCTGGCAGATCCGCGTCCAGGGCCATGCGGTTCGCGGGCAGCTGCACATCGCGCGCGTCGAGCAACGCGCCCCGCACGGTTTGTGTGGCTGCAGGACCTGCTGTGCCGGCCCTGTCGATCTGCACCACGCGCTGGCCCTGGCGCTCCTCGATGCGCAGCGACAGGCCTTCCAGCCCTGCCGTCCCCGCGCTGGCAGCGCCCAGTATGGGATAAGCGGGCAAGGTCACCGACTCCTCGGGGGCGCTGGCCGCTGCCACACCGGCCAGTGCCATGGGCACGGGCTGGCCCAGGCCGTTGAAAAGGCGCAGGTCGCCGTAGCCCGGGCTTTGCAGGCGCACCAGCACCTCGGCGGGCAGCAGCATGCGCTGCAGCGGCGCATCGGCCGCGAGCGTCACGGGAATGCGGATGGCGTAGGCCGCAGGGTTGTTGGCATCGGTCACCGCGTGGGCCGCACTGGCACACAGGGACAGGGCGGCAGCGGCCAGTGCCAGGGGCAGGTTCAGAGCGACAGGCTTCATGGGAGTAGTGCTTCTTGTTGCGATGGTGCCAGCGGTGGCGCAGCAGGCTCCGCGCGGGCATCCGCCTTGGGCGGCAACGGCGCGAAGTAGCCCACCACCAGCATGAGCGCGCCCACGGCGATGAAGGCAATGATGCGTTCGGCACCGCCGGCATTGGACAAATCGATCAGCAGCAGCTTGACCACCACCCCGCCCAGCAGGCCCGCGCCCACCAGCCACAGTGGACGCTGCACGCGCCGGTGCGCCAGCACCATCATGCTGAGCGCCAGCAGCGTCCACAGGATGGCGTAACCGGTCTGCACCACGAAGCTGTCGAACAGCGCCGACGCACCCCAGGGCACGCCGAAGAAGTGGTGGGCCACACGCAACCACACGGTGTTGATCACGATGAACGCCAGCAGCGCCAACGCCTGCAGCGCATGGCGCCCGGTGACCCAGCCCGCGCGGGCCGGGAGCGGCAGCGCCGAAAGCAGTACCCGCCGCCAAAACACCAGGCCGCCCAGCGCGAGCGCGAGCGTCAGGTCGGTGGGGTTGAACAGTGGAATGTAGGGCAGCGGCGCGGTGTGGCCCGACGAATGCACTGCCGCTAACAGCGCGCCCCAGAACACCATCACCGCCAGGGGCAGGGCCGCCAGCCAGTAGTAGGCCTCGGCATGTGGGTTGAGCGGCCATGGCAGCGCTGCACGCGCTGCCAGCCGGTTGCCACGACCCGCCCACAGCGCCAGCAGCATCAACACCGCAATGGCGCTGACCAGCAGGACCACACCGGCCCAAGAGGTACGCCACAGCTCAGCCTTGCCGATGCCGGACCACAGGCAGTCGGCCAGCAGCAAAGTCACCAGCCACGCTGTGGCGGCATGGAACCAGCCAACGAGCGAGGTGGGCGCACCTGGCTTGCCATCCACATTGGCCGTCACCTGCAGGCGGTCCGTCTGCCGCAGCATCCACACATGCAGCGCCAGCACGATGGGCCACACGGCCCAGGCGGGGGTGGCGAGCACGCGGTAGCCGTCGGCCACCTGCACGGCCAACCCCAGCGCCAGTACGGCAACGGTGCCGCGCGCCGGCCAGGTAGCCACTGCCCAGCGCGTGCGAAGGCCCAGCACCATCGACAGCGCGGCGCTGAGCACGACGGCCAGCATGGCCAACAGTCCGGTCACCTGTTCGGAGAACACCGATATGGGCCACTGGCCGGCTTCCAGGCCGGGCACACGCCGCGTGATTTCCATGAGCCAGGCCAGGCACCAGAACACAAAGCCGTAGAGATAGGCCGGGCTGGACAGCCGCGCTTCAACACCCGCATAACCCCGGGCCCAGGCCGAGCCGCTGTGCGGCAGCGGCTGGCGCAGCCACCAGGCCAGTAGCAGCGAGGGCAGCGCGATCAGCAACGCGCCCAGGAAGGCCGGGTTGACCAGCGGCAGCGGCGAGATGCTGGAGGTGCTGCCCAGGAAAGCGAGCATGGCCACGACCTGCAGCACAAGCCCGAAGGCGCGAGGCATCCAGCGGGCCTGGCGCATGCCGACCCAGAAAGCGCCTGCGCCTTCGAGCGCCCAGACCGCAGACGTCCATTGAGCGTCCAGCGCCAGCGGCACGGCCAGTGTGGCAAAGCCCACGCCAACGGCAATGAAACATTCGACGAGCAGGCGCCAGCTGTCCAGCGCGCGGCGCGCCAACACTGTCGCTGTCACCAGGTACAGCGCGGCAAAGGCCATTGAGGAGAAGGCGGCGCCCAGCTCGAAAGGCTGTACCAGCCCGGCCTGCAGACCAAAACCCACCAGCGGCGTACCGAAGACCAGCATGGTGTCGACGGCATTGCCCAGCTTGGTGGGTGTGTTGCGGGCATAGAGGATGGCAGCACAAAGGTAGATCAGCACAAAGCCCGCAAGGAAGGGTTGCGTGCTGGCGTAGTTCTCGGGCTGGTACTTGAGCGCACCCCATGCCGAGGCGACGCCAAAGGTGGCGACAAAGCCCACCACGTTGAGCATGCGCCAGGAGCGCTTGTGCGCAATGAAGAGAATGGCCAGGTTCAGCAGGGTGTAGTAGCTGAACAGGCCCACATGACTGCCCTGACCCGTGGACAGCAGGATGGGTGCGGCAAAGCCACCGGCAAACGCAGCCACGGCAAGTGCGCGCGAGTCCTGCAGCAACGCCAGCGCGCAGCTAGCCGCGCAGACCGCGATCATCAGACCGAAGGCATAGAGCGGTGGCAGCAGTCCGTAGAGCCGGAAGGCGGCGAACACGGTGAGGTACATGACCGCCACGCCACCGCCCTGCAGGGCCAGCGCAAAAGCGGGCTTGTCAGCGCGCTTGCGAAAGCCCACCACCAGCAGCGCAATGCCCACCGCCGCGACCGCAGCCAGGCGGAATTCGACCGGCAACAGCCCGGCCGAAGCGGCATACCGTGCAAGGAAGGACAGGCCAATGAACAAAATCACCAGGCCTACCCGCACGATGGTGTTGCCGCCCAGCAGCCAGTTCCTGGCTGCAAGCACGGCCTGCTCCAAGGGGTTGGGTGGGGCGGGCTGGCGAAGTGCATCGGGTCGGGCAGGCACCGGAGCCGAGGTGGAGGCCGAGGTCGGGACGGGCGGCAGGCCGTGCGGCGTGAGTTCGCCCGTCCAGAACGGATCGTCCGTGTCCGGGCGTTCGTCCAGGATCACCGGCGGGGGGGGCGGTGAGGGCGAGGCCACTTGTGCCCGGTCTTCGGCCGTGGGCGCCGCGTGCGCCGCCGCAGCCGGCGGTGCGACAGCCTTCGCAGCCTGCGCCTGCAACTCGGTACGAATGGCGGAGCGCACCGCCCAGCGCAACGACAGCCCGGCAAAAAAGCCCAGGATGGCGCCGACGAACGGTCCGAAGTCGCCATGGCCGCCAAACCAAGAACCCAGCACCGCGCCCCAAAAAATGCCCCAGATGATCATGCCGCTCGCTCCCTCTTTGGGACTTCCTTCGACAGGCCGCCGGCCGGTACCAAAGAAGCCATCGTATTTTTAGCCCCATCGGCCAACGCGCAACCCCTGAGCATTGCGGCAAAGCGCACCGGTCGTGGAGAGGGTGCGCGCGGCAGCTGGGTGGTTCCGCGGTGGTTGTGCCGTGGCGTCGCCGGCTTATACAGCACACCCTGTGGTGAGTCCACGCCCGAACGCCTTGTTACCTTGCAGGGCATCGGGCATCGGGCAGCGTACCAGCCCTGTGCGCAGCGGCATGTCAGCGCCGATATCCGGCAAAAATAGACCCTGGCGCATGTCCATCCAACGCAATTTGCTACAAAATCAGTAGCGTCATCATTTCGTCCGGGCCAGGTGCGTGAGCGGCAGCGCCCCGCTGGCCTTGACTTCGCCCAGGGAGAAGCTGGTGTGCATGTCTTTCACATTCGGCAGGTTGAGCAGCACGTTGCGTGCGAACTGCGAAAAGCTCTCCAGATCGCGCGCCACCACCTGCAGCTCGAAGGTGCCGGTGCCGCTGATGTAGTGGCAGGCCACGACCTCGGGGATCAGGGCGATCGCGTCCTCCATCTCGCGCGTGAGGTTGCCGGTGCTGCGGTCGGCATCCAGGCGCACGAAGGCCAGTACCCCGAGGCCGATCTTGTTGCGGTCGATCTCGGCGCGGTAGCCTTTGATGAAGCCCTCTTCCTCCAGCGCACGCACGCGGCGCCAGCATGGCGCGGCCGACAGGCCCACACGCTGGGCCAGCTCGGCATTGGTCAGCCGGGCATCGGTCTGCAGCTCGTTGAGGATGGCGATGTCGAATTTGTCGAGAGTGTTCACAAAATGGCCGTATCGAGAAAGATCCTTTCTCAGAATAGCCCAAATGCGGCACACAACGCAAAGACTTATCAGCGCAGCAGGCATACACTTATCTCACATTGGAGGCGCTGCACTAAACGTGCGGCGCTGCCGTGAACCCCGCCCTCACAAGGGGCGTACCCCACAAAAAAGCCATTGGAGACATTGCCATGAACGCCCCACTGCCCGAGCACATCCGCAAGGCCCTCGAGACCGTCACTCTTGACGATAAATACGCCTTAGACAGTGGCCGGGCCTTCATGAGCGGGGTGCAGGCCCTCGTTCGCCTGCCCATGCTGCAGCGCCAGCGCGATGCGATGGAGGGGCTCAACACGGCCGGCTTCATCAGCGGCTACCGCGGCTCGCCGCTCGGTACCTACGACCAGTCCCTGTGGGCCGCCAAGAAGCACCTGGCGGCGAACAACATTGTCTTCCAGCCCGGCGTGAACGAGGAGCTCGGCGCGACGGCCGTGTGGGGCACGCAGCAGCTGGACCTGTACCCGCAGAGCAAGAAATTCGACGGCGTCTTCGGCATCTGGTACGGCAAGGGCCCGGGCGTGGACCGCTGCTCTGACGTGTTCAAGCACGCCAACATGGCCGGCACGGCCAAGCACGGCGGGGTGATCGCCATTGCGGGCGACGACCACATCAGCAAAAGCAGCACGGCCGCGCACCAGAGCGATCACATCTTCAAGGCCTGCGGCACGCCGGTGTTCTTTCCGAGCAGCGTGCAGGAAATCCTGGACATGGGCCTGCATGCCTTCGCCATGAGCCGCTTTTCGGGCGTGTGGTCGGGCATGAAGACCATCCAGGAGGTGGTGGAGTCGTCGAGCAGCATCTCGGTGGACCCCGACCGCGTGAAGATCGTGATGCCCGAGGACTTCGTGATGCCGCCCGGCGGCCTGCACATCCGCTGGCCCGATGCGCCGCTGGAGCAGGAGGCGCGCCTCATGGACTACAAGTGGTACGCGGCCCTTGCGTACGTGCGTGCCAACAAGCTCAACTACAACGTGATCCAGGGCCCGAACGACCGCTTCGGCATCATTGCCAGCGGCAAGGCCTACAACGACACGCGCCAGGCCCTGGTGGACCTGGGCCTCGATGACGACACCTGCCGCCAGCTCGGTATCCGCGTGCACAAGGTCAACGTGGTCTGGCCGCTCGAAGCCACCATCACGCGCGACTTCGCCCAGGGCCTGCAGGAGATCCTGGTGGTCGAGGAAAAGCGCCAGGTCAT
>JAZKEE010000176.1:0-36981 GCA_040387235.1 Pseudomonadota bacterium | reverse complement strand
CACGAGGAGATCTCCATGCGAATCAGGAAACTCAGTCTGCTGGCGCTTGCGGCGCTTGCCGCCAGCACGGCAGGCGTCAGCCTGGCATCCAGCCACCGCGAAGCCCCCTTCATCACGACCCAGCCCAAGGTCGATGGCGCGGACTTCTATCTCTTCAACAGCTATGAGGCGGGGCGCAGCGGCTTCGTCACCATGATCGCCAACTACCTGCCCCTGCAGGACCCGTATGGCGGACCCAACTATTTCAGCCTGGACCCGAACGCGCTGTACGAGATCCACGTGGACAACAACGGCGATGCGGCAGAAGACATCACCTTCCAGTTCCGCTTCAAGAACACGTTGAACAACGCCGGGGCCGGCATCACCCTGGACATCGGCCCGGACGGCGCCCGCAAGAAGGTGGCCATACCGCTGCGCAATGCGGGCGGGATCACGGGCGCTGCGGCAGACCCGGTGTCCTACCGCGAAGAGTATGAAATGTTCATCGTGCGGGGCGACCGGCGCACCGGCAAGCGCGAGCAGATCACCATGGCCGGTGGCGGCACCACCTTCACCAAGCCCATCGACTACATCGGCGAGAAGTCGCTGGGCAACGCCGCGGCCTACGACGCCTATGCCGGCAAGTACGTGTACGGCATCAACGTGCCTGGCTGCGCCACGCCGGGCAAGGTGTTCGTGGGCCAGCGGCAGGACCCCTTCCCGGTGTCCCTGGGCACCATCTTCGACCTGGTCAACGCCCCTGCGGCCGTGATCACCAGCGAATCGAACGCGGCGGCCTTTGGCGCCGGCCAGATCGCCACCAAGAACGTGACCTCGCTCGTGGTGGAGATGCCCACCGCGTGCCTGACCGCCGCATCGGGCGAGAAGGTCATTGGCGGCTGGACCACGGCCAGCCTGCGCCAGGCGCGCGTGCTCAACGGCAAGCCCGACTCCGGGCTGCAGGCCAGCGAGAAGGCCGGCGGCGCCTGGACGCAGGTGTCGCGCCTGGGCATGCCCCTGGTGAATGAAGTCGTCATCGGCCTCAAGGACAAGGACAAGTTCAACGCCTCCCGGCCCAAGGACGATGCCGCCAACTTCGCGGACTACGTGACCCACCCCACGCTGCCGGCCCTGATCCAGGTGCTGTTCGGCGCGCAGGCGCCCACCAACTTCCCGCGCACCGACCTGATGACGGCCTTCCTCACGGGCCTGCCCACCGTCAACCGCCCGGCCAACATCACGGCACTGGGCACCGGTGGCCCGCTGGCGGAAATGCTGCGCCTGAACACCGGCATTGCGCCCACGCCGGCCAGCGCGCAGAACTCGCTGGGCGTGGTGGCGGGCGATGCTGCCGGCTTCCCCAACGGGCGCCGCCTGGGCGACGACGTGGTCGACGTCTCGCTGCGCGTGGCCATGGGTGCGCTGTGCACCTTGACCGGTGCGAACGATGCGCTCAAGGTGGGCTGCAAGCCCGCCGATGCACCTGCCGGTGCAGTCGAGTTCGTGGACGGCGCACGCACCAAGGCCACCGACTACCGCACCGCCTTCCCGTACGTGAACACGCCGCTGCCTGGCGCCAAGAACTTCTGATGCGAAGGATGCACACCATGCCCAACATCACGATGCAAAAGGCCGCCCTGGTGGCCGTGGGAGCGATGGCGCTGACCGCCTGCGGTGGCGGCGGCGGCAGCGACAACGCCGGGCCCGACGGCGGCGCCGCCGCGGTGAATGCCTTTGCCTACACCCAGCCGATTGCGGCCAGCGCGCAGGACGCGGCGGAACCCGTGGCCGTGGGCCAGCTGGTGCTGTCCACGAGCGAGACCGACGAGCCAGACACCCGTCTGTGATCCCTGCCCCCCGGGGGCCTGGCCGTGCGGATGGATTGCCTCCTCTCCGCACGGCCAGCGCCCATGCGGGCCATGGCCCGCCATCCCCTCACCTGCCGCCCCCTATGAACCACCCTGCCCGCCTGCTTTGGGGAATCTGCCTTGCCTGTGGCCTGGGAACGGCAATGGCCGCCGTGCAGGAGCTGCGCCCCGCTTCCGACACCGAGGTGATCGAGGTGCTGCCCGAGCGCGTCAACCTGGCCCCGGCCACGCCGCAGGCCGCGGCAACCGCTGCGCGCCGCTGGATCACCCTGGCCCGCGAGACCGCCGACCCCCGCTACCTGGGCCGCGCCCAGGCCGTGCTGGCCCTGTGGTGGGGCAAGCCCGATGCACCGGCGCAACTGGCGGTGCTGCAGGCCACGGTGGAGCAAAGCCGCCATGAATTCGACGCCGCGCGCGCCACCCTGAAGCGTGCCCTGCAGGCCGACCCCGCGCAGGTCCAGGGCTGGCTGACCCTGGCCACGCTGGAGCGGGTGGCTGCCCGCTACCCCGAATCAGAGACCGCCTGCCGCAACGTGGCGCGCCATGGGGCCGCACTGCATGCCACGGCCTGCCTGCTCGAAAGCCGCTCGCTGCAAGGCCAGAGCGACGCGGCGCGCAGCGGCTTCACCGCCCTCATCCAGCAGGCTGCAGCCCCGGCCGACCGTGCCTGGCTGCTGTCGCTGCTGGCCGAGAGCGAGGAGCGCGCTGGCCGCGACGAGGCGGCCGATGCCGCCTACCGCAACAGCCTGGCCGCAGCGCCGGATGGCTACACGGCCCTGGCCTATTCCGATCTGCTGCTGCGCCTGGGCCGCCCGGCCGCCGCCGCGGACGTGCTCAGCGCCCAGCCCGCAAGCGACGCCGTGCTGCTGCGCCGCGCCCAGGCCCTGCGGCTCATGGGCAAGGTCGTCCAGTCACAGGCCCTGGCCACCCAACTCCAGGCCCGGTTCGCGGCCATTTCGGCACGCGGCGAGGCACTCGATGCCCATGCCCGCGAACGCTCGCTGCTGGCGCTGTGGCTGCAAGGCCAGCCGCGGGATGCCTGGCATGCCGCTCAGGCCAACCTGGCCTTGCAGAAGGAGCCGCTCGACTGGTGGCTGGCGTTGCACACCTCCGAGCAATCCGGGGATGCGGCAGCCCACCGTGCAGTGGTGCAGAGCTTTCAGCGCACGGGCCTGCAGGACGCGCGCCTGGCCCGCTGGCAAGCGCGGGGAGACAAATGATGCACCCGCCCCTTCTCCAACGCACGAGCTGCGCGCTGCGGATGGCGGCGATGACCGGGGCCATGGCGGTCGCCTGCGCCGCAGCGCCCAGCGCCTGGGCCCACAAGGCCAGCGATGCCTACCTGCGGGTTGCAGATTCCGCAGAGGCCGAGCCCGCGCGCACCAATGGCGTGGCACTGCAGCTCTCGCTGGCGCTCAAGGACGTGGATGCCGCGCTGGATCTGCTCGACGCCGACGGCAACCGCCAGCTCACCTGGGGCGAGATCAAGCAGGCCACGCCTGCGGTGGCCGCCTGGGTGGGCAAGGGCATCGGCTGGCAATGCGGCGATGCCGTGCTGGCACCGGCCTGGCGCTTCGAGGCGCTGGAGCAGCGCACCGACGGGCGCTACATCCGCATGGCAACGGCACTCGAGTGCGGTGCCACGCAAGCGCTGGCGCTGGACTACCGCCTGATGCAAGGCATCGACCCCACGCACCGCCTGCTGGTCAGCGGGCAACTGGGCGGCCAGCCGCTGGCCGCCGTGCTGGCGCCCGACGGCCGCTCGCGCACCGACCTGCGTGCCGTGGGCGGCAACCTGGCCAGCGAGGAGCCCGCAGCCGCCCGCAGCGGCCCGGCCACGCTGGCGCACTTCATCGCGGAGGGCGTGCACCACATCCTCGAAGGCTATGACCACCTGGCCTTCCTGCTGGCACTGCTGCTGCCCATCACGCTGCTGCGCCGTGGTGGCGCGGCTCCGTCGGCACAGGCGGCACAGGCGGTGCCCGCAGCCGGGCCGTGGGGCGGCCTCAAGGCACTGCTGCTCACCGTGACCAGCTTCACGCTGGGCCATTCGGTCACGCTGGTGCTGGCGGGACTGGGCTGGGTCACCGTCTCGGGCAACTGGGTCGAGCCGGCCATTGCCATCAGCATCGGTGTCTCGGCGCTGCTCAATCTGTTCCCGGTGAAGGGGCTGCGCAGCGAACTGCTGGCGTTGGGCTTTGGCCTGGTGCATGGGCTCGGGTTCTCGGGCGCGCTGGTCGAGGCCGGTGTGTCCGGCGGCCTGCTGGTGTGGGCGCTGGCGGGGTTCAACCTGGGGGTGGAGGCCGGCCAGCTCATGGTGGTCGCCGTGTGGTGCGCCGTCTCCCTGCTGCTGGCCCGCTGGTCGGGCTACCGCACCGTGGTGGTCAAGGGCGGCTCCGTGGCATTGATCGTGCTGTCGCTTTACTGGACGGTGCAGCGCGTGGCGTTCTCTGGATGAGGGTGGGCCGGGAGCCTGCGCGGCAGGATTCCTGGACAATGAAAAGAAAGACATGAAGAAGAAAAAGCTCTCTCGCACGGCAACGCCGCGCCCCCTGGCGCTCGGCATTCTGGTGGCCAGCATGGCCACCACGGCGGCCTGGGCCCAACAACAGGCCACACACCTGCCCGAGGTCGATGTGCGCGGCCCCAGGGACGTGACCATCGGCCTGGCCGACAGCGCCAGCGAGGGTGCGGTGGAGCGGGAGTCGTTCCAGGCGCGCCCCAAGCTGCGGCCGGGCGACATCGTCGAAGCGGTGCCCGGCGTGGTCGCCACTCAGCACTCGGGCGACGGCAAGGCCAACCAGTACTTTCTGCGCGGCTTCAACCTGGACCACGGCACCGACTTCTCGGTCACGGTGGACGGCATGCCGGTCAACATGCCGACGCATGGCCACGGCCAGGGCTTTGCCGACCTGAACTTCCTGATCCCCGACCTGGTCTCGGGCGTGCGCTACCGCAAGGGCCCCTACTTCGCCGACAGCGGCGACTTCTCGGTGGCGGGCAGCGCCTCGCTCGACTACGTGAGCGCGCTGGCCGCGCCGTTCGCCGAGGTGACCCTGGGCCCCCACCACCTGCGCCGCCTGCTGGCGGCCGGCTCGCGCACCCGGGACGACCAGACCTGGCTGGGCGCCATCGAGCTCGAAGGCAACGACGGCCCCTGGGACGTTCCTGAGCGCCTGCGCAAGATCAACGCCGTGGTGCGCTATGCGCAGGGCTCGCCCAGCCGGGGCTTCAGCGTGACGGGCATGGCCTACCGCAACCGCTGGAACGCCACCGACCAGATTCCCGAGCGCCTGATCGACAGCGGCGAGCTGCCGCGCTTCGGCTCGCTCAACCCCAGCGACGGCGGCAGCACCCGGCGTTTGAGTCTTTCAGGCAAATGGTTCGACAAGGGGCCCGAGGGCCAGACCCAGATCAGCGCCTACGCCATCGACTACCGCTTTGACCTGTTCTCCGACTTCACCTACTTCCTGCGCGACCCGGTCAACGGTGACCAGTTCGAGCAGTCGGACCGGCGCCGCGTTTTCGGCGCCCAGGCCTCGCACAGCCTGCCCAACCGGATCGCCGGCCTGGACGGTGTGCTCAGCGTGGGCGCACAGTGGCGCGGCGACCGCATCGCCGAGGTGGGCCTGTACAACACGGCGGCCCGCCAGCGCCTGTCCACCGTGCGCAACGACCAGGTGTCGCAGGACATGCTGTCGGTGCACGCGCAGCAGTTCGTGAGCTTCACCGAGCGCCTGCGCGGCTATGCGGGCTTGCGCGGCGACCTGCTGCGCTACGACGTGCAAGGCCGAGAGGCCGTCTACGGCGCAGCCAACAGCGGCAGCGGCCACGATGCGCTGGTGAGCCCCAAGGCCGGGCTGGCCTGGGCCATCACCCCCGTGCATGAGCTGTACCTGAACACGGGCGTGGGCTCGCACAGCAACGACGTGCGCGGCGCCACCATCCAGACCGACCCGCAAAGCGGCCTGCCGGCCGACCGCGTGCCCGCACTGGTCAAGGGCCTGGGCAGCGAGATCGGCTGGCGCTACCAGCCTGGCGACGACCTGACCATCACCACGGCGCTGTGGCAGCTCAAGCTCGACTCCGAGCTGGTGTATGTGGGCGATGCGGGCAGCACCGAGCCGGGCCGCGCCAGCCACCGGCGCGGCATCGAGACCACGGTGCGCTGGAAGCCCCACGCCCGCTGGCGCCTGGAAGCCGACGCCGCCGTGTCGCGCGCGCGTTTTCGCGGGCAGGCGCCCGAGGGCGAAGGCAACTTCGTGGACAACGCGCTGGAGCGCGTGCTGGCCCTGGGCGCGGTATACACCCAGGGGCCGCTGACCGCCTCGCTGCGCCTGCGCTATATGGGGCCGCGCGCGCTGGACACGCTCAACGCCGTGCGCTCGCGCGCCAACACGGTGCTCAATGCCGGCGTGCGCTATGCCGTGGGCAAGCAGCTCACCCTGGGCCTGGACGTGTTCAACCTGGCCGGCAAGAAGGGCAACGACATCGAGTACCTCTACGCATCGTGCACCGCAGGCGAAGCAGCGCGCGGTGACTGCACGGGCGGCGGCATCGAGGGCCGGCATGTGCACCCCATGGAGCCGCGCAGCGCGCGGCTCAGTGCGCGCTGGGCGTTCTAGGAGTGTGCGGGAGCACCCCCGCACGCGAGCCCGTCAGCGCTTTTGGCACAGCGCCTCCCCGCTGCTGACCGCGCCCTTGCGGCTGAGCCAGGCCGCCGCGTCCCTGGCGCCGGCGCAGTTCGCCCAGGCCAGCAGGGAAATGTTTTTCCGGTCCGGCCGGTGGATGTCGAGCGGGGCTTTCGCGTTCATCATCTCCAGCATCTCGGCGCTGTTCCCGATCACCGCCCGGATGAACGGGGGCCTGCCATCCGTGTTCGGATCGTTGGGGTCTGCGCCAAAATCCAGAAGCACTTTCAGCAGGTCGGCATCGCCCGAGAAGATCGCCATTTCCAGGGGGTTCAAGGGATTGCAGCCGGTACAGGCCGGGCGCACGTTGGCGTTGTTGTGCCGCTTGAGCATCTCCACCAGCACCTGCGCTTGCGGCGGGTGGTCTTGCATCCCCACGGTCAGGTACATCAGCAAGGGCGTGTCCTGCCTCGCGCCCGCGTACGCGGGGTAGGGATAGACGGTGTCCAGGGGCAAGCCGCGCTGGAGCAAGGCCTTGAAGCCCTCCGGGCACCTGCGCGCAAAGACGCCCAGGTTGGTTTCGGAGAACTCCTGGTTGTCGAACACCCCCTGCACCCTGGCGCCCTGCGCCACCAGGAAGTCGATTTCCGTCCACGGCGCAGTGTCCTTGGGGCACCTGGCCAGCAGCCGTCCCAGCACCAGGGTCAGCTGGTCCGCCAGCGCGCGGGACTGCGCCGGGTTGCCTTGGGCGGCAGCCAGTGCAGCATTCAGCAGCAAGGGATAGATTTCGGGGGCCGCGTCAGCGTTCATCCGGGCCCTGGACAACCAGCCCTTCTGGGCAGGGTTGGCCCCGGCGTGGAGCATGCGCCGGATACCTTCCACGCCGTTGCGGTCGATCAGTGTCGTCATCACACCGGCGTCGTTGGCAGCGCCAGGCCCCGCCTCTGCCAGCAGGTAATCGAAGGTGTCCGCGGGGATGCGCAAGGTGTTGAACTGCAGCGCCTCGGACGCGATCCTTTGCGACGACCCGCGCACTGACCGCCGCAGAACGCCCTGGCGGTTCAATGCCTTCAGCGCCACCACGCCATACTCCGGTGGAATGGACACCAGCTCCTTGATGAGGTAGGTCAGCTCGGCAAGGCCGCGTTCCTCGTCGTGGGTGGCATCGCCCATCAGGGGCAGGATCTCATGCACGAACAGTGCGTAGACCTCCTTCTGGAACGGGACCGCCTCGCCGCCCCGGCTCGCGATGCCCGACAGCAGGCTGCTCGAAGCAGAGGCCCAGGATTCCCGCCCCTCAGCGTTGCGGGGCACCTGCCCGGCCCTGATCAAGGTGGATACCTCGTTCAGCATGCCTCCTCTCGATCCCCCGGACGAGGCATTCGTGCCCGGGCTGCGGCCCATCAGGTCGTTCAGGTACTGCCCGCAGACAAACCGGGATTGGCCGTGGGCATTCAGCCGGTGAAACCCGCTCTTTTGCAGGGCTGGCAAGCCATCGAAGGCGGCCTGGCGCATATCGGGCAGGCGCTGCCCGGGGCAGATCGCCGCGCCAGGGATTTCGCGGCCCGGCGCCGCCTGGGCGGGGGCCACAGGCGCTGCGGGCGATTCACCCACGCGGGCCACCGGGTACAGGTCCACGGCGGACACGGCAAAGCCACTGGCCTCGTAGAACAGATAGCCGGTCAGCGCCTGGCTTGCGACGGTGGACTTTTCGTTGGCGCTGCTCACGCGGTACGCCTGCCCGAGCGGCACCCTGAGCAAGGCCCCACCCGGTACGCGCACGCCGCACATGGGCGCCGAACTGTCCTCGGCATCCATGAGCCTGCGCACCGTGTCGGGCGCCACCACCGGGCCTTCGATCCGTTGCGCCAGCCACTGGCCCTTGTCGTCCTTCTGGCGGGTGTGCAAGCGGCCGAAGGACTGCTCGATGCGAAGCACGGCAGGCCCGCTCCTTTCTAGCGCATAGTCGCCTGGCAGACCGTCGCTGCACTCAGCGCCCGTGGCCACGCTGGAAAAAGCCGAGAACAACAACAACGCGAGAAGCCGGATGGCGGTAGGTGGATGCATTCAGTCAACTTGTCGGCTCAAAGCCATTGCGCATGGGAACATAAGGGGAGCCAAGGCAGCCCCTGTGGTGCGTGCAGGCCATCGGCCGCCGCCCGTGCGCCAGCATCGCAGAAATCCCACTGCTTACCGGCCCCGCGCCTTGCGCATTGCGGCAATTCAGGGCATTTCACACACATCGCCCCTCAGCGCCTCGATGAGCACCGCCCGGTGCGCGTGCGGGAAGACCGGTGCCCGCCCTTTGCGGGCTACCACCCGTACGACCCCAGCCCGCGCCAGTCTTCACCGGTGCTCTCGCTGGTGCTGCTGGCGCTTCGGCGGGACGCAGGAAGCCGGCGAGAATCAAGGCCCATGCCCATGCCGGTGGTGCACATCCGGTACATGGGGGTGCGCGTGGCTCAGCGGTTCATGCGCATGCAGATGGCTGTGCGCCCCGGCCGGCATCTGCGCATGGCTGTGGTTGTGGTGCCCGTCGCCGTGGCTGTGCGCATGCTCGTGCTCCATCGCCTCGTGCACGTGATGATGCGCGTGTGCCTCGGCAAGATGCAGTGCCACGCCCAGCACCATCAGTACGCCACCTGCCACCATCGCCCAACTGCCACTGCGATCGCCCAGGGCCATGGCCAGGGCCGCGCCGATGAACGGCGCAAACGCAAACACCGAGCCCGTGCGCGCAGCGCCAAAGGCCCGCTGCGCCAGCAGGTAGAAACGCAGGCTCAGCCGATAGCCGGTGGCCCCCACCGCCAGCAAGGCCAGCGCTGCACCGAGGGAGGGCAGCGGGTCGCCGAAGGCCGCCGCCAGGATGCTGGTGGCGCAGGTGCCCAGCAGGGCCTTGTTCAGCACCACCTGGCCGGGGTCGCGCTCTGCCAGTGCGCGGGACAGCGTATTGTCCGCCCCCCATGCGGCGGTGGCCAGCAGCACTGCCAGCAAACCCCAGAGCTGGTCGCCACCCGCCTGGCCCTGGTCCACCACCAGCACCACTCCACCGGCCAGCAGCAAAAACATGGCACACCAGACCCGGCGGTCCATGGTCTCCTGGTACAGCCAGCGCGCGAGCAAGGCCGTGAACAGCGCTTCGAGCGTGAGCATCAGCGAGGCGCCGGTGCCGCTGGTGTGCTGCAAGCCCCAGGCCATGGCCACGGGCCCCAGCACCGCGCCGAACGCGGCCATGGACAGCAGCCGCGGCAGGTCACCGCGCGCAAGGCGCGCCTCCTGCTCGACGCGCTGGCGCGACAAGGCTCCCACCGCTGCGGCCCCCGCATACAGCAAGCCGGCGGTGGTGAACGCACCCAGCCCGGCACCCAAGTGCTGTACCAGCGGCATGCTCACGCCGAACAGGGCTGCGGCCAGCAAGGCCAGCAGCCCGCCCCGCAGCGAGGGCCAATGCGCACCGGCCGGAGTCATCCACGCCCCCGAGAAATCGGGCGCGACCCGGGGCCATGCCGCGAAGGCCGCGAGAGCGGGTGCAGCCAGCCTTGCGGCAGTGCCATGAACAGGGAGGGGAGTATTTCACGCCAACTGGATTCTCCTTCAGTCGGGAACGGGCGTGGGCGTCAAGCGCCTGGAGGGCTGCCAGCCTGCCGGCCAACCAGATGCTCAATCCCCCGCCCGCGGCAGCACCACTGTGATCCGCGTCGTGTTGGATTCGTCCGACACGTCGAGTTCGATGCTGCCGTGCTGGGCCTGCACGAGCAGCCGTGCGGAGTAGGTGCCAAGGCCCGTGCCATCGGCCTTGCCCGAGGTCACGAACTTGTCGAAGAAGCGGCTGCGGATGGCCGCCGGCACCGCACCTGTGTTGCTGATGGCGATGCGAAGGGGGTCCTGGTCCTGCAGTTGCACGGACACCCGGGAGTCGGCAGGTGCGGCCTCGCAGGCGTTCTTCAGCAGGTTCTGGAAGACCGAGTAGCACAGGGTGGCATCCGCCAGCGCCAGGGGCGGCTCCTCGCCCACCGCCTCGTCCGTGTCCACCGCGATGGACAGCCCCTTCTCCGCAAAGGTCACGCGGTTCATCTCGGCAATGCGGCGCAGCAGCTCGCCGATGCGCACGGGCTTCGCGTGCAGCACGAAGCGGCCGGATTCAATCTTGTACAGCTCGGACGACAGGTTGATCATGTTGAGCACCTGCATCACGCTCTCTTCCATCAGGCGCAGCTGCTCGACCTGGCGGCGCCCGACCGAGTCGTCCTCGATCAGCGCCTGCACCAGGCCCAGCGCCCCGGCCAGCGGCGCCTTGATGTCGTGCCGGGTGATGCGCTCGACATCCTCGCGCAGCTGGGCGGTCTCGACCATGCTGTCGAAATCGGCCTGCAGGTCCTTGCGCAACTGCACGTAGCGCATGAAATTGCGCACGCGCGGCTTGAGCGTCTCGGGATCGATGGGCTTGGTGATGAAGTCCACGGCCCCCAGGTCCAGCCCCCGGATGCGCGCATCGGCCGAGGCCATGGCGGTGACGAAGATGATGGGAATGGTCTCGGACGTAGGGTGCTCGCGCATCAGCCGGGCGACCTCGAAGCCGTCCATGCCGGGCATCATGATGTCCAGCAGCACCAGGTCGGGAGGGTCGTTGGAGGTCAGCACCTCCATCGCCTTGGCGCCCGTCTGTGCCAGCCGCACCCGGTACTCGCCCTTGAACAGCTGCGACAGCAGCAGCAGGTTGTCGGGGGTGTCGTCCACGATCAGTATCGTCGGGCGGGGTGCTTCCTGCGGCTCGGCCGATGGCGCACCGGCAGAGCCGTCTGCAGGCACGGCCTGCGCGGGCAGTTCCTCCCCCGCGAAGTTGCCAGGGCTGCGCGGCTTCCATTGCAAGGCCTTCTCCAGGCGCTGCGCCAGCTGTTTGGGCGAGTAGGGCTTGAGCAGCATGGAGGTGACCCCGAGCGCGATGGCCTCCTCCACCCGCTTGCGCTCCGCCTCGGCAGTGATCAGCACGAACGGGATGGCAAACAGTTTTTCGTCCGCGCGCATGGCCTGCAGCAGTTCCACGCCCGTCATCACGGGCATGTTCCAGTCCGACAGCACCACGTCGAAGTGCTGGCCCTTGAGCAGGCGCAGCGCTTCGGCCCCGTTGCGCGCGGACTCGATGCGTTCCACCCCCATCTGCCGCAGCTGGTTGATGGTGACCTTGCGCATGGCCTCGAAATCGTCCACCACCAGGCAGCGCGCGCCCTGGCCGATGGTCGACGCATTGGAAACCGTGAAATGGCTCATGGTGCCTGCACCTCCTCAACTTGCCGGGCAGGGCCGGCAGCAGCCCCTGCGGCGTCTTCACCCACAAAACGCTGTATGCCCACGGCCACGATGGGCTCCATGTCCATCAGCAACAGACGGTGCTCCTGGCTGAACGCCTCGGTCAAGGCCAGCTCGATGATGGCCGAGACGCGCCCCGCATGCCTGATGGGCAGCAGGTAGATCGCGGCGGGACTGCAATGCCCCAGGCCCGACTGGATGCGCAGGTAGTCCGCCCCCGGGGTCTCGATGAGCACGGGCTCGCCCGTGGCGGCACAGCGCTCGACCATGCCGGCCGTCGTCGGCCATTGCGACAGGGTCTGCTCCGCCGTCGGCCCCGATCCCGCATAGTGGGCCAGCGCCCGCACGCCGAGGTCTTCGTCCACCAGCACCATCAGCGCCTGCCCCATGGGCAGTTGCCGCGCCAGTTCCCGCAGTACGATGCGCGCAAAGGCCGCCAGTGTGTCCACCTGCTGCAGCGCCAGCAGCAGGTCCGACACGGCGCGCCGCCGGTTGGCATCGCGGGTCAACTGGTCGTGGCTCTGCTGCAGGGCCTTGAGCGTCAGCTGGTGCCGGCCCGCCTCGCGCCGCAGCCGGGTGGCCCAGAACAGCATCGCCAGCAGCACACCGGCCACGGCAGCGCCCCCGGGGATGCCCCAAGTCACCCACCGCTCGTGCCACTTTCCGCTGCGGTCGAAAGACGCGGAGAACAGCTGGTACTCCATCAGCGACACACCGTACCTGCGGCGCCAGGAGACATCCAGGTTCGACCCTACGCGCCGGCTGTCATCGAAATAGCGTTGCAGCGCCCGCTCCAGGTCGGGGGCGGCGAAGGCAATGCCCCAACCCGCCGCGGTGGCATCGCCCACCGGAAACAGCACGTCCAGGTTGTCGAGGTCGTTGCGCACCCAGTGGAAGGCCGATTCGGCCGCGATCACGGTAAAGTCCGCCCGGCGCTGCGCCACCGCCTGCATGGACTTATCGGTGGGGGCAGTCTCGATGACGACGGGCGCGCTTTCCCCCAGGCCGGTGTTGAATCCCTGCAGCCACCCTTCATAGGCCGTCCCGGCCTGGACCGATGCCTTGCGCCCGGCAAGATCGGCCTCGCTGCGCAGAACGGAGCGCATCTCCGGCCGCGCGACGACCACATTGCGCGTCGCGAAGTACGGCACCAGGGTCATCTTGGTCTTGCGCCAGTCGGTGATGTGCAGATCGTTGGGGTACAGGTCGCACTTGCCGGTGGCCAGCAGCGCGGCCTCGTAGCGCTCGCCCTGCACAGTCACGCCCTGCGCGTTGTGGAACTGCTGGTCCCATTGCGCAAGCGTCACCGTGCGGGCCTCAACCCCCAGGTAGCGGGCAAAATCTTCGCCATCCACCCGGTAGTTGTCAGCGCTGGAGCCTGCCACGCAGATGCGCAGCTCGCGGCTGCGCTCGATCTCCTGAAGCGTGCGGCCGAAGGCGCTGCCCGCTGCCAGCGTGAAGGCCAGAAGGCAGGCAAGGGATCGCATGCGCGCTTCCACTGCCCTGCCTCAGCCGGGGTGCGCAGGGGCCAGGGCCCCCAGCGCCTCCAGGGCACGGTCGAAATCGATGCGTTCGATGGCCCGGTTCACGGCAGACAGGGCATCGGCAAGCGGGTCGCCGTCCGCCGCCAGCCGCGCCACCAGGGCCTCCAGCACGTCGCCCGCGTCCGCGTCGCTGTCCCCCAGCAGCTTGCGCAGGCGACCCAGCAAGGCCTCGGCCTCGGCAGAGCGCGCCACGGCAACGGCAGGTGCCGGCACGGCCTGCGTGGTAACGGTCCCGGCATCCAGGCCGGACGTCTGCAGCGCCTCGATCAGCGGGCGCAGCAGCACCCCCAACTCGGCCAGCAGCCCCACGGCCTGCGGCGCACGGGCCTCGTGGGCGCCTTCGGCCTCCAGCGCCCCTGCGGCCGAGGCGAGCGGCCTTGCACCGATGGTGCCCGCCGCGCCCTTGAGGGTGTGGGCCAGCCGCGTGGCCAGCGGCCAGTCGCCTTGCTGCACGGCGTCGGCAACTGCCTGCTCGAAGCCCGTGTACTCTTCAAGGAACATGCCCAGCAGGCGCCGGTACAGCCGCCGGTCGTTCTGAACGATGCCGAGCCCGACCGCCTGGTCCACGCCCGGCAATTGCGGCAGGTCTGGATCGGCCGCTTTGGCAGTCGGGCTGAGGGGACCGCCGGTCACCAGGGCAGGAGCGGCAGGCTTGATCCAGCGCGCCATGCAGGCAAACATCTCCTCCACCCGCAGGGGCTTGGGGATGTGGTCCACCATGCCGGCCTCGATCACCTTCTCCCGGTCACCGGCCATGGCGTTGGCCGTCATGGCGATGATGGGCAGGTCGGCGAACTGCGGCAGCGAGCGCAAGTGGCGCGTGGCCGTATAGCCATCCATCACGGGCATCTGGCAGTCCATGAGAACGCCGTCGAAGCGGGGGTCCGTAGCGAGCAGGTCCAATGCCTCCTGGCCGTTGTTGGCCAGCACCACCTCCATGCCGGCCTGGCGCAGCAGCTCCATGGCCAGTTCCTGGTTGAGTGCATTGTCTTCGACCAGCAGTACGCGCGCGCCCTTGAGCTGCTGCAGGTGCTCGGTCTGCCCCTGGGCCCGGGTCGTCACCCGGTCGGACACCAGGCGCCCGCGGCCCAGCGCCTCGCCCACGGCCTCGAGCAGGGTCGAGGCCGTGACCGGCTTGGTGAGCACCGCGTTCACCCGCGCGCCCCGGCTGTGCACCGCGTTCATGGCCTCTTCGCGGCCGAAGGCGGTCACCATGATCACCGCCGGGGCCGCGCCCCCCTTGAGCGCCTGCATCCGGCGCACGGTCTCGGCGCCGTCCATGCGCGGCATCTTCCAATCCATCAGCACCAGGTCGTAGGCGAGCGAGCGGCTGTCGGCGCCCTCCACCATGCGCAGCCCTTCCTCGCCATCTCGGGCCATGTCCACCTCCAGGCCGAAACGGCGCGCCATGGTCGACAGGATCTCCCGGGCTGCGGCGTTGTCATCCACCACCAGGACTCTCAGGCCCAGCAGTTCATTGGCATCGAACATGCGCCGGGGCATGGGCTGCGCCTGCAGGCCAAAGTGCACATGGAAGTGGAAGGTCGAGCCCTGCCCCTCGGTGCTCTCCACCCAGATGCGGCCTTTCATCAACTCCACCAGGGTCTTGGAGATCGCCAGGCCCAGGCCCGTGCCCCCATAGCGGCGGGTAGTGGAGCTGTCGGCCTGGCTGAACGACTGGAACAGCCTGGCGCACTGCTCGGGCGTCATGCCAATGCCCGAGTCCTTGACCCAGAAGTGCAGCTCGACGTCACCACCTGGCTCGCCCTGCTGGCCGGCCAGCTCGATCCCCAGCACGATCTCCCCCTGCTCCGCGAACTTCACGGCATTGCTGCCCAGGTTGGCCAGGATCTGGCCCAGGCGCAGCGGATCGCCGACCAGCGCGGTGGGCACGTCGTCCGCCGTGCTGAACAGCAGCTCCAGCCCCTTGTCCTCGGCCTTCATCCCGATCAGGTTGGCCACGTGGTCCAGCACATCCTCCAGGCGGAAGTCGACCTGCTCCATGGACATCTTGCCGGCTTCGATCTTGGAGAAGTCGAGGATGTCGTTGATGATGCCCAGCAGGCTCTCGGCCGCCCGGTTGACCTTCTCGATGTAGTTGCGCTGCTTGTTGTCCAGCGCCGTCTGCAGGGCCAGGTGCGACATGCCGATGATGGCGTTCATCGGCGTGCGGATCTCGTGGCTCATGTTGGCCAGGAACTCGCTCTTGGCGCGGGTCGCGTCCTCCGCCATCTCCTTGGCCCGCCGGATGTCCTCTTCCGACTTCTTGCGGTCCGTCACGTCAAAGGCAATGCTGCACAGGCCCGATATCTCGTCCCCCTGGCGCATCGGCACCTTGGTGACCTGGAAGTGGCGCTCTTCGCCATCCTCGCCCGCCACTTCCTCGGTGACCAGGAGCTGCCCCGCCTCCAGGGCCTGCATGTCCAGCGCATGGTAGGACTGACCGCGCCCGGACGGGTGCACCTCGACGGCCGAGTGCCCCAGCACCTGTGCCCGCGCCAGGCCGGTCGCACGCTCCCAGTCGGAGTTCACGTAGGTGTAGGCACCCTGCACATCCTTGACGTAGATGGCGGAGTTGATGTTTTCCAGCACGGCTTCCATGAACTGGCGGCTGCGCTGCACTTCCTGCTGGGCCTCCTTGCGCCCGGTCACGTCCAGCAGCATCCACACCGTGCCCTTGCCCAGGTCGCCCGGGTCGATGGCCGCGCCGCTGAGCTGGCACCAGAAGCGCGTGCCATCGGCACGCACCAGTTCCTCCTCGCGGTGGTGCTTTTCGCCGCGGGACAATTGCTCGTAGATTTCGCTGATGACCAGGTCGAAGGTTTCGTCGGACGCATACCAGGCACGCGGGGACTGGCCCAGTTGCCCGGTGCCGAACAGGGCGTCGAGCTGGCTGTTGCCTCGCACGACCACGCGGTCCCTGATGAAGGCGATGCCCAGCGTGGTGGCCTCGAACATGGCGGTCTGCTCGGCATTGGCCAGGCGCATGGCCTCCTGGGACTTCTTGTGCTCGGTGATGTCCGTGGCGATGCCGCAGATGCCATAGATCTCCCCGGCCTCGTTGATCAGCGGTGTCTTCGTGGTCATGAACGAGCGCTGCTCCGAGCCATCGGCCGTGGGGATGATCTCCTCGTAGGTGATGGCCTCGCCCCCGTTCAGCACCCGGCTCTCCACCGCGACGATCTTGTCCGCCATCTCCTTGGGCCACAGGTCGTGCGCGCTTTTGCCCAGGACCTCCTGCTCACTGACACCCACGTATTTCGCGTAGGTGGCGTTCAGCAGCTGGTAGCGGCCTTCGCGGTCCTTGAGGGTGATGATGGAGCCGACGCCGTCCACCAGGGTGCGGATCTGGCGCTGGCTGTTGCGCACTTCCTGCTCCACCCGGTTGCGATCGGTCACGTCGCGCACCGAGGCGCATACGCAGACACCGTGCCCGCCAATGGCCGGCAGGCGCGACAGGCCAACCTCCACAGGGAACTCGCTGCCATCCTTGCGCACGCCTTTCAGGCTGGCGTTGTTGCCCCCCATGTTGCGCGGCAGCCCGATCGCCAGGAAGCCCTGGCGCAGGCCCGGGTGCCTGCCGCGGATGGCGGACGGCACCAGTATTTCCATGGGCTGGCCCACCAGCTCGTGCTCGGCATAGCCGAACAGGTCGAGCATGCGCGGGTTGACCATGATCACCGTGCCGTGCTCGTCCGTGACCATCAAGCCATCGGGGGCGGATTCGATGATGCCGTGGTACCAGGCCTCGGTGGCGGCGATGGAATCCTTTTGCTCGGCCAGCTCATGGGCCTGCTGCTCCAGGGTCTTCGCCTGGGCCTGCGTCTCCTCCAGCAGCCGGTGGGTGGCCACGTTGCGCTCCAGGATCTCCAGGTTGGCGGCCAGCGCGGGCATCATTGCGTCGAGCAGGGCCTGCTGCGCGGGCGAAAAGGCCTCGAAGCTGGCGATCTCCAGAACGCCCAGCAACTCGTCGCCGCGCTGGATGGGCAGCACGCAGATGCACCGGGGCGCAGCATCGCCCAGGGCCGAGCCGATGCGCACGTAGTCGGCAGGGGGCTGCCTGAGCGTGATGGCGTTGCGCTCCATCGCGCACTGGCCCACCAGGCCCTGGCCCAGCTGAATGTACTGCTCCAGCGACTTGCGTTCGCGGTGGGCAAAGCCGGTCAGCAGGCGCAGGCGGCGCTGGTTCTTCTCGTAGATATAGAGAACCCCGTGCCCTATGTCCAGCAGCGGTGCCGAGAGTGCGAAAAAGCGCTGCGCCAGCTCCACGAAGGACCGGGTCGACTGCATTTCGGCCGAGACGGACGCCGTGTGCGTCTTCACCCACCGCTCTACCTCCAGCTCGCGGGCACCCTGCTGCAGCACGGCCACGGCGCGCGCCAGTGCGCCCAGGTCGCTGCGGTGCGTGGTATGGGGCACCTCCTGCAGCAGATCGCCGTCGGCAATGCGCTCCACCGCCGTGCGCAGCTCGAAGGCCGGCACGCGGATGGACCGGGCGATCAACCATGCGAAGAGCACGCTGAACAGCGCCCCCACGGCCAGCAGCACGCCGCCGTGCAGCCGCGTCTGCTGTGCCTGCTCCTGCACCGACCGGAGCGTGGAGCGGGCGCCGTCCTCCTTGGTGGCGGCCACCGCCTCCATCGCCTGCGCCACGGTGTCGCCCACCACCCCGAACTCGCGGCTGGCAGCCCGCCTTCGCGCCTCCTCCAGTTGCCCCTGGTTGGCAAGCTCCAGCAACTGCTCGATGTTCTTGCGGTACACCGCATAGTTCTGCTCGAAGGTCAGCAGGTTGCGCGTGTTGTCTTCGCGGATGATGCGCCCGCGCAGCTCGCCAAGCTCGCGCAAGATGTCCCGGTGCGATTGGTCCAGCTTCTCCAGGGCCTGCGCCCGGTCGGCCGCCTCCGTGGTGAGCAGGGCGTTGCGCAGGTAGCGGCCCATGCTGGCATAGTGGAACTGGATCGCGCGGGCGTTGGAGATGCCCTGCAGGTCCTTTTCGTACATTGCCTGGATGTCGTTATTGACGCGGGCCACCGTCTGCATGCCCAGCACGCTGAGCACGGCGGTCATGACGAGGATGACGAAGAAGGCAAATGCCAGCTTCGCGGTCAGCGAAGACCGGTGGTAGTGCTGCACAAGCGCATTCATGGAACGCATTCCTCTCTGCACCAGCGCGGAGTCTGGCCCGGCGGCCGGCCGCCGGTGGCTGTCATGGATGGAGCACGGACCAGGCCATGCTCAGGGCGTGGGTGGGCTGGCCGGCGTCGTCGCCAGCTCCAGGTGCCGGGCCTTCTCGGCCATATCCGCATCGCTGTCGGCAAACTTCTGCGCAATGCGCTGAAACTCGTCGAGCATGCCGAGGAAGGCGTCCAGGATGTCCGGATCGAAATGCGAACCCCGGCCCTCGCGCATGATGTCCACCGCTTTCGCGTGCGGCATGCCTTCCTTGTAGACGCGGCGGCTGATGAGCGCGTCGTAGACGTCGGCAACGGCCATGATGCGCGCCGACAGCGGGATCGCCTCGCCCGCCAGGCCCTGCGGGTAGCCGCTGCCGTCCCACTTCTCCTGGTGGCCGTAGGCGATTTCCTTGGCGTACTGCAGAAACTCCACCGGCATGCCCAGCTGGTCCTCGGCGTGCTGGATGGCGTCCCGGCCCAGGGTGGTGTGGGTCTTCATGACCTCGAACTCGTGCGGCTCGAAGCGCCCGGGCTTGAGCAGGATCCGGTCCGGGATGCCGACCTTGCCGATGTCGTGCAGGGGCGCCGACTTGTACAGCATGTCGATCACATGGTCGCTCAGCGCCGAGCTGAAGCGCGGGTGCGTCTTCAGCGCCGTCGCCAGTGCCCGCACGTAGTGCTGCGTGCGGCGAATGTGGTTGCCGGTCTCGTTGTCGCGGGTTTCGGCCAGGGAGGCCATGGCCAGGATGGTCACGTCCTGGATCGCGGCGAGTTCGCGCGTGCGTTTTTGCACCTCGGTCTGCAGGAACTGGTTCTGGTCGCGCAGGAAGTCGGCACCCGCCTTGGCCTGCAACTGGGTGGCCACGCGTGCCAGCACGATAGGGGGGTTGATGGGCTTGGTGATGAAGTCGACCGCGCCCAGCGCCAGCCCCACTTTCTCATCCTCCGTCCCCGTCATGGCGGTCAGGAAGATGATGGGAATGTCGCGCGTGGCCGGCGCCTCCTTGAGCTGGCGGCACACCTCGTGGCCCGACATGCCGGGCATCATCACGTCCAGCAGGATCAGGTCGGGCGCGGGGCTGCTGCGGGCGATCTGCAGGGCCTTCTCACCCGAGCCTGCCAGCTTCACGCGGTACAGGTCCTTGAGCAGGCCGGACAACACCCACAGGTTGTCGGAAGAATCATCGACGGCAAGTATCAGTGGGCGCAACGCTTCTCCCAATGGTTCTGGCATCACCCGCTCCCTCTTGATTGTTATAAACCATAGCCGACTCCACTATCCCTTACCCGGGCCGGTTTGACAAGTTTCGCCTGACCATTACGCAACAGGGCGGCATGTCGCGAGTCAAGGGCCCCGGACTCACGCCAAGGGACCGAGCGGGCCTTTGGGCGCCAACCGCCGCGCGGGCACCACCGCGCCGTAGGGTGAGAAGCCGCTCTGGTTCTCATCCACATCCAGGCGCCTGCCGACGTAGGGAAAGGCGCGCTGCGGGCAGTCCCCGCGCTCGCAGACCTTGCAGCCCATGCCGATGGGGGTGGCGGCCTCGGGGTCGGCCAGGTCCAGGCCCTTGGCGTAGACCAGCCGGGGCGCGTGGCGCACGTCGCAACCCAGGCCGATGGAGAACACCTTGCGCGGCGAGCCGTAGCCGCGCGAGGCGCTGGTCACCGTGCGCGCGATCCACAGGTAGGCCCGCCCGTCGGGCATGCGCGCCAGCTGCGGCAGCACCCGCTCGGGCTGGGCGAAGGCCTCGTACACGTTCCACAGCGGGCAGGTGCCGCCTGTGCGGCTGAAGTGGAAATGCGTGGCCGACTGGCGCTTGGAAATGTTGCCCGCCCGGTCCACGCGCACGAAGAAGAAGGGCACGCCCGGCGCGGTGGGCCGCTGCAGCGTGCTCAGCCGGTGGCACACCGTCTCGAAGCCCACGCCGAAACGCTGGCCCAGCAGGTCGATGTCGTAGCGCAGTTCCTCGGCCGCCTGCAGGAACGGGCCATAGGGCAGCATGAGCGCGCCCGCGAAGTAGTTGGCCAGCCCGATGCGCGCCAGCCCCAGCGTGGGCGCGTCGCCGGCGAAGGCCGTGGTGGCGGTCAGCGCCTCGATCAGGTCGCCGGCCTCGAGCAGCGCCAGCTGTGTGGCCAGCTGGAAGGCCTGCTGCCCGGCATCGAGCGAACGCGCCAGCGACAGGGTGCGGCCGTGCGGGTCGTACTGGCGCTTGCCATCGCCCGCCCCGCCCGCGGGCAGCAGCCGCACGCCGTGCCTTGCCTGCAGCCGCTCCCCGATCCAGCCCACCAGCGCCGCGCCCTGCACGCCGGCCTGCCCTGCCAGCGTTTCGGCGGCGCGGTCGAGCACGTCGAAATGGTTCTGGTGCGCAAAGAAGAAATCGCGCACCGCCTCGAAGGGCATCACGCGCGTGGCCACGGCGCCAGTGCGGTCGTCGCCCATGCGCAGGGCCAGGGCTTCGAGCTGGGCGGCGGCCTCCATGTTGCGCCGGTACAGGGCCACGATGGCGCGGCCCAGGCCGGGCATCTGCGTGGCCACCTCCTGCAGCTCGGGCAGCGTGACGGGCTCGGCCGCATCGGCCAGCGCCTCGCGCATGCCGGCGATCAGGCGCGACTCCTCGTCTTCCGAGAACTGCTGGATGTCCACGCCCAGGGCGCGGTTGAGCTTGAGCAGCACGCTCACCGTGAGCGGCCGCTGGTTCTGCTCCACCTGGTTCAGGTAGCTCGGCGAAATGCCCAGCGCCTGCGCCAGCGCGATCTGCGACATGCCGCGCTCCGAGCGCAGCCGCCGCAGCTTGACGCCCATGAATGTCTTGGCCATCAACATGCTCCTTCTTTTTCAAATTCGCAAAATTCGCAAAATCACTGCAGGGCATTCGCAGCAATTCGCACTTTCAGTCCTGTGCACAAGGGTGTATTTTGCGTAAATTGCGAATCATGACAACACCCCACGGAACCACCGAACTGCACGAACTGGTGTTGCCGGTGCATGCCAACCACCACGGCACGCTGTTCGCCGGCCAGGGCCTGCAGTGGATGGCCAAGGCCGCCTTCCTGGCATCCCGCGGCCTGGCCCGGCGCGAGGTCGTCATGGTCGGCGTGACGGGGGTGGAATTCCTCGCGCCCGTGCCCGTCGGCTACCAGCTCACGCTGCGCGGCTGGGTGAGCCGGGCCGGGCGCACGTCCATGACCGTCTGCGTCACCGGCCTGGCTGACCGGCCCGGCGTGCCGACCGAGGAAGTTCTCAAGGGCGTGTTCGAGATGGTCGCGGTGGATTCCGCAGGCCGCCCCGCAGCGATTGACCACCCTTATCTGAAACAGGAGACAGCCACATGACGACCCCCACCACCGCCGAAGCCCCCGCATCCACCTTCAAGCCCAAGAAGTCGGTGGCCCTGTCTGGCGTGACGGCCGGCACCACCGCGCTGTGCACCGTGGGCCGCACGGGCAACGACCTGCACTACCGCGGCTACGACATCCTGGACATCGCCGAGGTCTGCGAATTCGAGGAGATCGCCCACCTGCTGGTGCACGGCAAACTGCCCACGCAGGCCGAACTCAGGGCCTACAAGGCCCGGCTGCGCGCCATGCGCGGCCTGCCGGCGAGCGTGAAGGAATCCCTGGAGCACCTGCCAGCGGGCGCGCACCCCATGGACGTGATGCGCACCGGGGTCTCGGCGCTGGGCTGCATCCTGCCCGAGAAGGACGACCACAACCTGCCCGGCGCGCGAGACATCGCCGACCGGCTGATGGCATCGCTGGGCTCCATGCTGCTGTACTGGTACCACTGGAGCACGCAGGGCAAGCGCATCGAACTGGAAACGGACGACGACTCCATCGGCGGGCACTTCCTGCACCTGCTGCATGGCGTGAAGCCTTCGGATGCCTGGGTGCGTGCCATGCACACCTCGCTCAACCTCTACGCCGAGCACGAGTTCAATGCCTCCACCTTCACGGCGCGGGTGATTGCCGGCACGGGCAGCGACATGTATTCGTCGATTGCAGGCGCCATCGGCGCGCTGCGCGGCCCCAGGCACGGCGGCGCCAACGAGGTGGCCTTCGAGATCCAGAAGCGCTACGACAACCCCGCCGAGGCCGAGGCCGACATCCGCCGCCGCGTGCAGGCCAAGGAGGTCGTGATCGGCTTCGGCCACCCGGTCTACACCGTGAGCGACCCGCGCAATGGGGTCATCAAGGGCGTGGCCAGGCGCCTGTCAGAGGAGGCCGGCTCCACCAAGATGTACGACATTGCCGAGCGCCTGGAGTCGGTGATGTGGGAGGCCAAGCAGATGTTCCCCAACCTCGACTGGTTCAGTGCCGTGAGCTACCACATGATGGGCGTGCCCACCGCCATGTTCACGCCGCTGTTCGTGATCGCCCGCACCAGCGGCTGGGCCGCGCATGTGATCGAGCAGCGTGTGGACAACAAGCTCATTCGCCCCAGCGCCCACTACACGGGGCCCGAGGACCAGGCGTTCGTGCCCATCGAAGCACGCAGCTGAACCTCGGCAGTCCACGAGGCGCGGCAGAATCCGCGCCGCACCGCTTTCACCCCATGAACACGAATCACAGAAAACCCCTGCCCGGCAGCACGCTGGACTATTTCGACGCGCAGGCCGCCATCGAAGCCCTGCGCCCCGGCGCCTGGAGCCGCCTGGCCTACACCGCGCGCGTGCACGCCGAGAACCTGGTGCGCCGCTGCGACCCCGCCATCCTCGATGAATGCCTGCTGCAGATCATCGACCAGCGGCGCGACCGCGACTTTCCCTGGTACCCCGTGCGCGTGGTCTGCCACGACATCCTGGGCCAGACGGCCCTGGTGGACCTGGCCGGCCTGCGCGACGCCATTGCCAGGGAAGGGGGCGACCCGGCCCAGGTGAACCCCGTGGTGCCGGTGCAGCTCATCGTGGACCATTCGCTGGCCGTGGAGTGCGGCGGCTTCGATCCCGATGCGTTCACAAAGAACCGCACCATCGAAGACCGGCGCAATGAAGACCGCTTCCACTTCATCGAGTGGACGAAGAAGGCCTTTGCCAACGTGGACGTGATCCCCGCGGGCAACGGCATCATGCACCAGATCAACCTGGAGAAGATGTCGCCCGTGGTCTACGTGCAGGACGGCGTGGCCTTCCCCGACACCTGCGTGGGCACCGACAGCCACACGCCCCATGTCGACGCGCTGGGCGTGATCGCCATCGGCGTGGGCGGCCTGGAGGCCGAGAACGTGATGCTGGGCCGCGCCTCGTGGATGCGCCTGCCCGACATCGTGGGCGTGCAGCTCACGGGCCGCCGCCAGAGCGGCATCACGGCCACCGACATCGTGCTGGCGCTGACCGAGTTCCTGCGCCATGAAAAGGTGGTGGGCGCCTACCTGGAGTTCTTTGGCGAGGGCACGCGCGGCCTGACCATCGGCGACCGCGCGACCATCTCCAACATGTGCCCCGAATACGGTGCCACGGCAGCGCTGTTCTACATCGACGACCAGACGCTCGACTACCTGCGCCTGACCGGCCGCGAAGACGCGCAGATCCAGCTGGTCGAAACCTATGCCAGGACCGCCGGCTACTGGGCCGACACCTTGCAGGGTGCCGCCTATGGGCGGGTGCTGAGGTTCGACCTGTCTGGCGTGGTGCGCAACATGGCCGGCCCATCCAACCCGCACCGCCGCCTGCCCACCTCGGCGCTGGCAGAGCGCGGCATCGCCACCGGGCTTGCGCAGGCGCACGCGCAGGAGGCCGCCGGCCTGCTGCCCGACGGCGCGGTGATCATTGCCGCCATCACCAGCTGCACCAACACATCGAACCCGCGCAACGTGATCGCCGCCGCCCTGCTGGCGCGCAACGCCAACCGCCTGGGCCTGGTGCGCAAGCCCTGGGTCAAGTCCTCGCTGGCACCGGGCTCCAGGGCGGTGGAGCTGTACCTCCAGGAAAGCGGGTTGCTCACCGACCTGGAGCGCCTGGGCTTCGGCATCGTGGCCTTTGCCTGCACCACCTGCAACGGCATGTCGGGCGCGCTGGAGCCGGCCATCCAGCAGGAGATCATCGAGCGCGACCTCTACGCCACGGCCGTGCTCTCGGGCAACCGCAATTTCGACGGGCGCATCCACCCCTACGCCAGGCAGGCCTTCCTGGCATCGCCGCCGCTGGTAGTGGCCTATGCCATTGCCGGAACCATCCGCTTCGACATCGAGAACGACGTGCTGGCGGTGGTGAAGGGCCGGGAGATCCGCCTGAAGGACCTCTGGCCGGGCGATGAAGAAATCGACGCCGTGGTCCAGGCCGCCGTGAAGCCCGAGCAGTACCGCGCCGTGTACGGGCCCATGTTCGCCATCCGCGCGGACGACGGCGTGAGGGTCGCGCCCCAGTACGACTGGCGCGCGCAGTCCACCTACATCCGCCGCCCGCCGTACTGGGACACCGAAGGCGTCGGCGCCCTGGCGGCCCACCCGCGCACCCTCACGGGTATGCGCCCGCTGGCCATCCTGCCCGACAACATCACCACCGACCACCTGTCGCCTTCCAACGCCATCCTGATGGACAGCGCCGCCGGCGAATACCTGCACCGCATGGGCCTGCCCGAGGAAGACTTCAACAGCTACGCCACGCACCGCGGCGACCACCTCACCGCCATGCGCGCCACCTTTGCCAACCCCACGCTCCGCAACGAGATGGTGCGCAAGGCCGATGGCAGCGTGCAGCCCGGCTCGCTGGCCCGGGTGGAGCCTGGGGGCCAGGTCATGCGCATGTGGGAGGCGATGGAGACCTACATCCACCGCCAGCAGCCGCTGATCATCATCGCCGGCGCCGACTACGGCCAGGGCTCCAGCCGCGACTGGGCGGCCAAGGGCGTGCGCCTGGCGGGCGTGGAGACGGTGGTGGCCGAGGGCTTCGAGCGCATCCACCGCACCAACCTGATCGGCATGGGCGTGCTGCCGCTGGAGTTCCAGGCCAGCACCAGCCGCCTGACGCTGGGGCTGGACGGCACCGAGACCTACGACGTGGTCGGCGAGCGCAACCCGCGTGCGGACCTGGCCCTGGTGGTTCGCCGCCAGAATGGTGAAATCGCCCGGGTGCCGGTGACCTGCCGGCTGGACACGGCCGAGGAAGTCTCGGTCTACGAAGCGGGCGGCGTGCTGCAGCGCTTCGCCCAGGACTTCCTGGCCCAGAACCGCCAGGCCGCTTGATCGAAGGACACAACCCATGGCTTTCCCACCCCAGATCAGAATCCCCGCCACCTACCTGCGCGGCGGCACGAGCAAAGGCGTGTTCTTTCGCCTGCAGGACCTGCCCGCAGCCGCGCGACAACCCGGCAGCGCGCGCGATGCGCTGCTGCTGCGCGTGATCGGCAGCCCCGACCCCTACGGCAAGCAGATCGACGGCATGGGCGGTGCGACCTCGTCCACGTCGAAGGCGGTGATCCTCTCGGCATCGCAGCGCCCAGGGCACGACGTGGACTACCTGTTCGGCCAGGTCTCCATCGACAGCGCCTTCGTCGACTGGTCGGGCAACTGCGGCAACCTGTCGGCCGCGGTGGGCCCGTTCGCCATCGCCAACGGCCTGCTGCCGGCAGGGCGCATTCCCGACAACGGTGTGTGCACCGTGCGCATCTGGCAGGCCAACATCGGCAAGACCATCGTGGCCCACGTGCCCATCACCGATGGACAGGTGCAGGAGACGGGCGACTTCGAGCTCGATGGGGTGACCTTCCCTGCGGCCGAAGTGGCGCTCGAATTCCTCGACCCGGCCGATGAAGGCGACAGCGAGGGCGGCGGCGCGATGTTCCCCACCGGCAATCTGGTGGATGACCTCGACGTGCCCGGCGTGGGCCGCCTGCGCGCCACGCTGATCAACGCAGGCATCCCGACCATCTTCCTCAACGCAGCAGACATCGGCTGCACCGGCACAGAGTTGCAGGACGCCATCAACGGCGACCTTCAGGCGCTGGCGCGCTTCGAGACCATCCGCGCCCATGGCGCCGTGAAGATGGGCCTGATCAAGGACATTGCCGAGGCGGCCAGGCGCCAGCACACGCCCAAGGTGGCCTTCGTCGCGCCGCCTGCCGGCTACACCGCATCGAGCGGCAAGGCCGTGCAGGCCGGCGACGTGGACCTGCTGGTGCGCGCCCTGTCCATGGGCAGGCTGCACCACGCCATGATGGGCACGGCCGCCGTGGCCATCGGCACGGCGGCGGCGGTGCCCGGCACGCTGGTGAACCTGGCGGCGGGCGGTGGTGAACGCCAGGCGGTGCGCTTTGGCCACCCCTCGGGCACGCTGCGCGTGGGCGCGCAGGCCGCGCTGGTGGATGGGCAGTGGAAGGTGACCAAGGCGCTGATGAGCCGCAGCGCGCGCGTGCTCATGGAAGGCTGGGTCAGGGTGCCCGGCGACTGCTTTTGAAAGAATGAGAAAGAACGACGACATGACACCCTCCACCCGCCAACAACTCAGGGCACTGGCCGAAGCCCGCCGCGGCGCGCTCGTGCCGGGCGCCTTCAACGCCCTGTCCGCCAAGGTCATCGAAGACCTGGGCTTCGAGGCCCTCTACATCACCGGCGCCGGTGTCACCAACATGTGGTTCGGCATGCCGGACCAGGGATTCATGGGCCTGGCCGAGATCGCCGACCACACGGCCCGCATCCGCGATGCGGTGCAACTGCCGCTGATCGTGGACGCCGACACGGGCTTCGGCAACGCACTCAACGTCTACCACACGGTGCGCACGCTCGAACGCGCGGGCGCCGACTGCATCCAGCTCGAAGACCAGGTGGCGCCCAAGCGCTGCGGGCATTTCTCGGGCAAGGAAGTGATCTCCACCGAAGAGGCCGTGGGCAAGATCAAGGCCGCCGTGGATGCGCGCCGCGACAGCGACCTGGTGATCATGGCCCGCACCGACGCAGCGGCCACGCATGGTTTCGAGGCCGCCGTGGAACGCGCGCACAAGTTCGCCGAAGCCGGCGCAGACATCCTGTTCGTCGAGGCGGTCACGCAGGCCGATGAGATCCGCGCCCTGCCCCAGCGCCTGGGCAAGCCCCAGCTCATGAACATGGTGATCGGCGGCAAGACGCCCATCTTCAATGCCGATGAACTGGGCCAGCTCGGCTACGGCATCGTGCTGTACGCCAACGCCGCGCTGCAGGGCGCCGTGATGGGCATGCAGAAAGCGCTGACGGTGTTGCGCGACGCCAGGGAAGTGCAGGAATCCAGCGGGCTGGTCGCACCGTTTGCGGAGCGCCAGCGCCTGGTGGGCAAGCCGCATTGGGATGCGCTGGAAAAGCGCTACACCTGAGAGGCGGGCGTGCCGTCGGCGGGTGCAGGCCGATGGTGCAGCCGAAGGGGTCGAACGGCATGGCCGCCCGTGCACCCCGCCCCGCGCACGCAGGCCTGCGGTGCGGCCGGGCACCGCCTGGGTCGGGGCCGCCCGGCCATTCAAATGAACCATATTCATGGATCCATGAATTAAGACCATTTTACTTCATCGTTACCGACCACTAGCATTCGCTCCATTGTTCGTTTTGCATTTTTCGGAGCAGCCATGGTCATCGGTCACAACGTCGGATTGCGCAGGTCAATGCCGATGGCAGCAAAAATGCTGCGTCCACTGCGCCTCGTAGCGGTTTCCGGCGGGCTGCAACGCCCCTCCAAGGCGGCAGCCCTGGCAGAGCACCTGCTGGACCTGATCGGCGACGAAGTCCCCAGCACGCAGCGCCTGGTCGAACTCGGCCAGCTCGCACCGCAGCTTGCCGGAGCGGTCTGGCGCTCGCACCTGCCCGACACGGTCGAGCGGGAACTGGCCGCGGTCGAGCAAGCGGACGTGCTGGTGGTGGCCACGCCGGTCTTTCGCGGCTCTTACACCGGGCTGTTCAAGCACTTCTTCGACTTCATCCACCAGGACGCATTGATCGACAAGCCTGTATTGCTGGCTGCCACCGGTGGCAGCGAGCGCCATGCCCTGGTGATCGACCACCAGTTGCGGCCGCTGTTCAGTTTCTTCCAGGCACGCACATTGCCGCTGGGCATCTACGCGACCGACCAGGATTTCGCCGACTACCGCCTGCAGAACACGGCCCTGATCGAGCGGGCCAGGCTGGCGGTCCAACGGGCATTGCCGATGGTCGAACTGACGCGCCACGCCATGCCCGCCACGGCAGACGAAGCGGTTGTGGCCTGAAGCAAGGGCACCGCTGAACAGGTATTCGCGATGGCGCGTGCCCTGATTTGGGATGGGCTTTCAGCGTTGCCCAAGATCGTCCTTTCTCTCAAAATTTGGTACTGGATCGCAATGAACAAAGAACTCAGCTTTCACCTCAAGAGCATCCTTTTCGATGAAAACTACCAACCGTCGGACAGCACGCGCACAACGACCAACTTTGCCAACCTGGCCCGGGGAAAGAGCCGGCAACAGAACCTGCGCAACACTTTGAGGATGATTGACAACCGCTTCAATGACCTGGCGCACTGGGACAATCCGACGCGGGATCGGTACTCCGTCGAGCTCGAGATCCTCTCAGTCGAAGTGGGTATGGATGCACAGGGCAGCAGTGGTGCATTTCCCCTGATCGAGGTGCTGAAAACCTGCATTCTCGACAAGAAGGCGAACAAGCGCATCGACGGCATCGTGGGAAACAATTTCTCCTCTTACGTGCGCGACTACGACTTCAGCGTCTTGCTCCCCCAGTACAACGCCCATCGGGCGCAATTCAGCACACCGGACGATTTTGGCGACCTGCATGGAAAGCTGTTCCTGCAGTTTGCCAACTCGCGCACCTACAAGGAGCGCTTCAGCAAGCCGCCGGTCATCTGCATCAGCGCATCGACCAGCAAGACCTACCAGCGGAACGGAAACCAGCACCCCGTGCTGGGGGTCGAGTACCAGCAGAATGACCTGTCCTCGACCGACCGATACTTCGCGAAGATGGGAATGCAGGTTCGATTCTTCATGCCTGCGGATGGCGTTGCGCCATTGGCTTTCTACTTTCAGGGCGACCTGCTGGGCGACTACACGAATCTCGAGTTGATCGGCACCATCAGCACGATGGAAACCTTCCAGAAGATCTATCGCCCCGAAATCTACAACGCCAACTGCGCGGCAGGGACACTCTACCAACCGAGCCTGAAGAACCAGGATTACTCCTCCACCCAGATCGTCTATGACCGGGAAGAACGCAGCAAGCTGGCCTTCAAGCAGGGCAAATTTGCGGAGGAGCACTTCATCAAGCCGTACAGGAACGTGCTTGCGCAATGCCTGGCCGATGCCGCGCACTGACCCGTCCGAATACACGGATCACCCACACGACACACCATCCGTGGCAGCTCGGGAAAACCGGTCCCCGCGTAGTCAATTGGGCAAGTAAGTAAGCTTGCCACCCTGTCTTTGCCTTAAAGGAATCCTCAGATGTTTGAAACCTCCATCGCCGGCAGCCTGCCCAAGCCCGCCTGGCTGGCCGAAACCAACAAGCTCTGGCCCCAGTGGAAGGCTGAAGGCGATGCGCTTCGCCAGGCCAAGGCCGACGCGACCCTGCTATGGATCAAGGCCCAGGAAGACGCAGGTTTGGACATCGTCTGCGACGGTGAGCAATCGCGCCAGCATTTCGTGCACGGCTTCCTCGAGCAGGTCGAAGGCATCGACTTCGAGCACAAGGTGAAGATGGGCATCCGCGACAACCGCTACGACGCGATGGTGCCGCAGGTGGTTTCGGCGCTGCGCCTGAAGGGCCGCGTGCATGCCTTTGAAGCACAGCTGGCGCGCGCGCACACGAAGAAGAAGCTGAAGTTCACCCTGCCCGGCCCCATGACCATCGTCGACACCGTGGCCGACCGCTTCTACGGCGACAAGGTGAAGATGGCCTTCGCATTTGCGGAGCTGCTCAACCAGGAGGCCCTGGCGCTGCAGGCCGATGGCGTGGACATCATCCAGTTCGACGAGCCCGCCTTCAACGTCTACATGAAGGATGCCGCCGACTGGGGCGTGCAGGCGCTCGAGCGCGCGGCCCAGGGCCTGACCTGTACCACAGCGGTGCACATCTGCTACGGCTACGGCATCAAGGCCAATACCGACTGGAAGAGCACCCTGGGTGAGGAATGGCGCCAGTATGAGACGGTCTTCCCCGCGCTGGCCAAGAGCAGCATCGACCAGGTGAGCCTGGAATGCATCCACTCCCACGTGCCGCCCGACCTGATGAAGCTGCTGGCCGGCAAGGACGTGATGGTCGGCGTGATCGACGTGGCCAGCGACGTGGTCGAGACACCCGAGGAAGTGGCTGACACCATCGGCCGGGCACTCGAGTTCGTGCCCAAGGAGCGGCTGTTTCCGTGCACGAATTGCGGCCTGGCGCCGATGGGGCGTGACGTGGCGTGGCGCAAGCTGCAAGCGCTGGCAGAAGGCACCAGGCTGGCAAAGGAGCGTCTGGCCACGGCTTGACGCTCACCCGGCCGTCGCGAACGGCTCGGCATCCCGTTCGAGGAAGTTGCCGTGGCCTCGGATGCATCGCTCCGATGCCCAGCCCCAGGCTGCAGGCCCACCGCCGGGCCCGACATGGCTGCGCGGAGGCTCGGTTCAGCGCGATGGCCTGGGAAGCGACGCCAACGCCGTTGAACCACGCGCGAATTCAATGAAAGCCCGCAGGTAGTCCGTGTCCAGGTCATCCTCGCGCGCGCCCAGGTGAATCTGCTTGGCGACGCCGCTGCGTCCCAGCTTGACGGGGAGCACGTCCATCTTGTCGGCGTATTCAAGCACCAGCCAGCGTGGCAGCGCGGCCACGCCGCGGCCGCTGGCCACCATCTGCAGCATGATGTCCGTGGTTTCGATGGTCTTGTGCCGGCGCGGCGTGATGCCTGCGGGCGCGAGGAACTGGGTGTACACGTCCAGCCGTTCCGGGCTTACCGGGTAGGTGATGAGGACCTCACCCGTGAGCTGCGCCGGTTTCACGTAAGCCTGCTGCGCGAACGGGTGGTCCTTGCCCACCACCAGCACCTGCTCGTAGTCGAACACGGGCTCGAAATGCAGGCCGGGCTTGTTCAAGGGATCCGGCGTGACCAGCAAGTCGATTTCGTAGCCGAACAGCGCGCCGATGCCGCCGAACTGGAATTTCTGCTTCACGTCCACGTCCACGTCGGGCCAGGCGGCCAGGTAGGGCGAGACGATCTTGAGCAGCCACTGGTAGCACGGGTGGCACTCCATGCCGATGCGCAAGGTGCCGCGCTCGCCCTGGGCGAACTGGCGCAGCAGGTTCTCCGCCAGGTCCAGTTGCGGCAGCACGCGGTTGGCCACGGCCAGCAGGTACTGCCCTGCCTGCGTGAGGCGCAGGCTGCGGCCTTCGCGCAGCCAGACGTCGGTGCCCAGTTGCTGCTCCAGCTTCTTCATGCTGTGGCTCAAGGCCGACTGGGTGACGAACAGCACCTCGGCCGCCGCAGTGAGCGAACCCTGCTTTTCGACCTCTTGCACGATGGCCAGGTGGATGCGTTCAAGCATGGTTCAAATGAGTGAAATTCATGGATTTTCCAACAAAGTTCATTTTACCTAATTACCCATCCGGCCTGGAGGCCTGATGCGGCGGGCCGCAAGGGTTTTGCCCACGGAACGAAAGGCGCATGCCGAATCCCCGGACAATCGCAGGCAATTCATTCAAAGCGTCATCCGGGAGTTTTCATGGAAATCAAGGTCAATTTTCTCGACAAGCTCCGGCTGGAAGCCAAGTTCGACGATTTCACGGTGGTGGCGGACCAGCCCATCCGCTACAAGGGCGATGGCTCGGCGCCCGGCCCGTTCGACTACTTCCTGGCCTCGTCGGCCCTGTGCGCCGCCTATTTCGTCAAGCTGTACTGCGCCACCCGCAACATCCCGACGGAGAACATCCGCCTGTCGCAGAACAACATCGTCGATCCTGAAAACCGGTACCAGCAGATCTTCAAGATCCAGGTCGAGCTGCCGGCCGACATCTCGGCCACCGACCGCCAGGGCATCCTGCGTTCCATCGAGCGCTGCACGGTGAAGAAGGTCGTGCAGGCCGGCCCCGAGTTCGTGATCGAGGAGGTGCAGAACCTGGACGCCGATGCCCAGTCGCTGCTCACGATCAGCCCGGCGGCCGGCGCGGCCACCTACATCGCCGGCAAGGACCTGCCCCTGGAGCAGACCATCGCCAACATGTCCGGCCTGCTGGCCAACCTGGGCATCAAGATCGAGATCGCCTCCTGGCGCAACATCATTCCCAACGTATGGTCGCTGCACATCCGCGATGCGCACTCGCCGATGTGCTTCACCAACGGCAAGGGCTCGACCAAGGAAAGCGCCCTGGCCTCGGCCCTGGGGGAGTACATCGAGCGGCTGAGCTGCAACCACTTCTATGCCGGCCAGTTCTGGGGTGAAGAGCTCGCCGGTGCCGCCTTCGTGCACTACCCCGATGAGCGCTGGTTCAAGCCCGGCCGCAAGGATGCGCTGCCCAAGGAGATCCTCGACGCGTACTGCCTGCCCATCTACAACCCCGAGGGCGAGCTGCGTGCCTCGCACCTGTACGACACCAACTCCGGCAATGTGCAGCGCGGCATCTGTGCGCTGCCGTACGTGCGCCGCTCGGACGGCAAGGTGGTGTATTTCCCGTCCAACCTGGTCGAGAACCTCTACGTCAGCAACGGCATGAGCGCGGGCAACACCCTGGCCGAAGCGCAGGTGCAGTGCCTGTCCGAGATCTTCGAGCGCGCGGTCAAGCGCGAGATCCTCAGCGAGGAGATCGCGCTGCCCGATGTGCCGGCCGAGGTACTGGCCCGATTCCCCGGCATCGTGGCCGGCATCAAGGGCCTGGAGGAGCAAGGTTTCCCGGTGCTGGTGAAGGACGCGTCCCTGGGCGGCCAATACCCCGTGATGTGCGTCACCCTGATGAACCCGCGCACGGGCGGCGTGTTTGCCTCGTTCGGTGCCCACCCCAGCCTGCAGGTGGCGCTGGAGCGCAGCCTGACGGAGTTGCTGCAGGGGCGCAGCTTCGAAGGCCTGAACGATCTGCCCCGGCCGACCTTCAACAGCAATGCGGTGACCGAGCCCAACAACTTCGTCGAGCACTTCATCGATTCCAGCGGCATCGTCTCCTGGCGCTTCTTCAGCGCCCGCTCCGACTTCGAATTCGTCGACTGGGATTTTTCGGGCAAGGGCGAGAACTCCAACGCCGACGAAGCCGCCGGCCTGTTCGGCATCCTCGAAGGCATGGGCAAGGAGTCGTACATGGCCGTGTACGACCAGTTGGGCGCTACCGCCTGCAGGATCCTGGTGCCGGGTTACTCGGAGGTCTACCCGGTGGAAGACCTGGTGTGGGACAACACCAACAAGGCCTTGCTGTTCCGTGCCGACATCCTGAACGTGCAGCGCCTGGACGATGCCGGCCTGGAGGCGCTGCTGGAGCGCCTGGAGAACAACGAGCTTGATGACTACGGCGACGTGGCCACCCTGATCGGCATCGAGTTCGACGAGAACACGGTCTGGGGCCAGCTCACGGTGCTGGAGCTGAAGCTGCTGATCCGCCTGGCCCTGCAGCAGTTCGAGGAAGCCCAGGAACTGGTGGGCGCCTTCCTGCAGTACAACGACAACACGGTCGAGCGGGGCCTGTTCTACCAGGCGCTGGAGGCCGTGCTCGAAGTGCTGCTGGACGACGACCTGGACCTGGACGACTACGCGGTCAACTTCCGCCGGATGTTCGGCAATCCGCGCATGGACGCCGTGCTCGGGTCGGTGGACGGCAGCGTGCGCTTCTTCGGCCTGGCGACCACGGGCATGCAACTGCAGGGACTCGACCGGCACCAGCGCCTGATGGACAGCTACCGCAAGATCCACGCCGCGCGCGCGCAGGCGGCGGCGGCGACCGGCCAGGGCTAGTCCACCCCAGAGGCAGTCCGCCACCCAGCCAAAGAAGCGCAAGGCAAGGCACGCACTGCCTTGCCTTCACCAGGCCATGAAGGCGCTCAGCGCACCATGCACGGCGACTTGTTGTTGAACTTCCAACCCGGGATCAGGTACTGCATGGCGATCGCGTCGTCGCGGGCGCCCAGGCCGTGCTCCAGGTACAGGCGGTGGGCGCGCTCGACCTCGTCCATGTCCAGCTCCACGCCCAGGCCGGGCTTCTTGGGCAGCGCTATGAATCCGTCCTTGATCTGGAAGGGCTCCTTCGTCAGGCGCTCGCCGTCCTGCCAGATCCAGTGCGTGTCGATGGCGGTCACGCGGCCCGGGGCGGCGGCGCCCACATGGGTGAACATGGCCAGCGAGACGTCGAAGTGGTTGTTGGAATGCGAGCCCCAGGTCAGGCCGAAGGCCTGGCACATCTGGGCCACGCGCACCGATCCGGCCATGGTCCAGAAGTGCGGGTCGGCCAGGGGGATGTCCACCGACTGCAGGGCCAGGCTGTGGGCCATTTCGCGCCAGTCGGTGGCCACCATGTTGGTGGCGGTGGGCAGGCCCGTGGCGCGGCGGAACTCGGCCATCACCTCGCGGCCCGAGAACACGCCTTCGGCACCGCAGGGGTCTTCGGCATAGGCCATCACGCCATGCAGGTCGCGCGTGATGCGGATGGCGTCTTTCAGCAGCCAGCCGCCGTTGGGGTCCAGCGTCACGCGGGCCTCAGGAAAGCGCTCGTGCAGGGCGCGGATGGCCTCGACCTCTTCCTCGCCGCGCAGCACGCCGCCCTTGAGCTTGAAGTCCGCAAAACCATAGCGCTCATACGCTGCCTCGGCCAGGCGCACGATGCCATCGGCCGACATGGCCTTCTCATTGCGCAGGCGAAACCAGTCGTTGTCGGCACCGGGCTCGGTGCGGTAGGCCAGGTCCGTCTTGGCGCGGTCACCCACATAGAACAGGTAGCCCAGCATCTGCACCGCCTCGCGCTGCACGCCATCGCCCAGCAGCGCGGCCACGGGCACGCCAAGGTGCTGTCCCAGCAGGTCCAGGAAGGCCGACTCCACGGCCGTCACGGCGTGGATGGTGATGCGCAGGTCGAAGGTCTGCAGGCCCCGCCCGCCCGCATCGCGATCGGCAAACTGGGCGCGCATGGCGTTGAGCACGGCGTTGTGGTGGCCGATGGGCCGGCCCACGATCAGCGGGCGCGCGTCCTCGATGGTCTGGCGGATCTTCTCGCCGCCGGGCACCTCGCCCACCCCGGTGTTGCCCGCGCTGTCGCGCAGGATGATCAGGTTGCGCGTGAAGAAGGGGCCGTGCGCGCCGCTCAGGTTCATGAGCATGCTGTCGTGGCCGGCAACCGGCACCACGCGCAGTTCGGTGACGACGGGGGTGCTGGTGGCAGAAGGGATGGTGGAGGTGGTCATGGTGGTCCGAAAACGAGGATGGGGCGTGCGAAGGCGCCCCGTGGCAGGGCTCAATCAGCAGTGATTTTTCGCGTCTCGATGACGGTCTTCCAGCGGGCGAACTCGCGCGCCTGGTAGGCAGTGAAGGCCTCGGGCGTGCTGGCCACGATCTCCAGGCCCTGGTCGAGCATGCGCTTCTTCACGGCGGGGTCGTTCATGGCGGCGACGGCGGCGTCCGAGAGCTTCTTCTTGAGCGCTGGCGGCAGGCCCTTGGGCGCAGCCATGCCCTGCCACGAGTAGACCTCGGCACCGGCCACGCCGGCCTCGGCCAGGGTGGGCACGTCGGGCAGCACGGGGCTGCGCTTGTCGCCGGTGACGGCGATCGCATGCAGCTTGCCGGCGCGGATGTGCGCGAGCACGGCGTTCACGTTCTGGAACGAGAACTCCACCTGCCCGCCCAGCAGGTCGTTGATGGCCGGGGCGCCGCCCTTGTAGGGGATGTGCAGACCCTCGGTACCGCTCTGCTGCCAGAAGACTTCGGCAGACAGGTGGTCCGACGAGCCGTTGCCCGAACTGGCGAAGCTCACCTTGCCAGGGTTGGCCTTGAGCTGGGCGATCACTTCCTTGACGCTGCGCGCCTTCTGGTTGGGCGCGGCCACCAGCACGTTGGGCGCCTGCACGGGCACGGTGATGTAGTCGAAATCCTTGAGCGCGTCATACGGCACGCTCTTGAGCAGGTGCGGCGCCACGACGAAGGCCCCCAGGGACGACACCAACAGCGTGTAGCCATCGGGCGCGGCGCGCTTGACCGCACCGGCACCCAGCGTGCCCGTGGCCCCGGGGCGGTTGTCCACCACGAAGCTCTGCCCCAGCTTCTCGCCCATGTGCAGGGCCATGGCCCGGGCCACCATGTCGGTGGAACCGCCGGCCGGGAACGGCACGACGATGGTCACGGGCTTCTCGGGCCAGGGAGTGGTCTGTGCCGTTGCGGCAAAGGCCAGGGTGCAGGCGCTGGCAAGCAGCAGCAGTTGTTTCTTGACGAACATGGTGGATGTCTCCGGAGGTGGTGGTGTCGTTGCGGTAGCCCTCTGCGGGGCCTTGGTGATCAAAGGGGTTGCGCGGGGCGGAGGCTGCGCTTACTGCGGGCCCAGCTTCGCGATCAGCGCCTTGAGCTGCTCCACCTCGGCGGGCTTCAAGTCCGTCAGCGGCGC
>JAZKEE010000175.1:0-6219 GCA_040387235.1 Pseudomonadota bacterium | reverse complement strand
AGGGCAACTACGTCTACCTGTTCGAGCGCGACTGCTCGGTGCAGCGCCGCCACCAGAAGGTGCTGGAGGAGGCACCGGCCCCGGGCATGACCGAGGCCATGCGCCAGCAAATGGGCAATGCCGCCGTTGCCGCTGCGCGCGCCGTGAACTACGTGGGCGCCGGCACGGTGGAGTTCATCGTCGAGCAGCGCGCCGACGGCAGCATGAACTTCTTCTTCATGGAAATGAACACCCGCCTGCAGGTGGAGCACCCCGTGACCGAAGCCATCACCGGCCAGGACCTGGTGGAGTGGCAGCTGCGTGTGGCATCTGGCGAGCCGCTGCCGCTGGCACAGGACCAGCTGCGCATCACCGGCCACGCCATCGAGGCGCGGATCTGCGCCGAGAACCCCGACAACAACTTCCTGCCCGCCACAGGTGCGCTGCATGTCTACGGCCTGCCGTCCCACGTGGCCTTCGAGCGTGGCACGGTGCGCGTGGACTCGGGTGTGCGCCAGGGCGATGCCATCAGCCCCTTCTACGACTCCATGGTGGCCAAGCTCATCGTGCACGGCGACACGCGCGATCAGGCCCTGGCCCGCCTGGACGAGGCCCTGGCCCAGACCCACATCGTGGGGCTTGCCACCAACGTGCAGTTCCTGCGCCGCGTGGCGCGCACCGACTCGTTCGCCCAGGCGAAGCTGGACACCGCGCTGATCCCGCGCGAGCAGGCCGTGCTCTTCCATAGGGAGGACGTGGGCCTGCCGCTGGCGGCCGCCAGCGCCGTGGCGCAGACACTGCTGCGCGAGCGTGCGGCCGAGGGGGTGGACCCGTTCAGCCGCCGCGATGGCTTTCATACGCACGGTGTGGTGCAGCGCCGCTTCGAGTTCGAGTTCGGCGGCGAGCATGCCAAGGCCTGGCTCACCTACGAGCGTGGCGGCAGCCTCCACCTGGCGGTGGGCGAGGGCGATGCCCAGGTGGCCGGGGCGCTGGTGTTTGCCACCACGGGCGACGCCATCGACCTGCAGTTCGCCGGCCAGCGCACGCGTGCCGCCGTGTACCCCCAGGGCGAGATGGACCATGTGTTCACGCCCGGCGGTGCCACGCAGATCGTGGCCATCGACCTGCTGGCCCATTCCGGCGAAGCGGCGGCCGAGGGCGGGCGCCTGACCGCCCCCATGCCCGGCAAGGTGGTGTCGTTCGCCGTCAAGGCCGGCGACAAGGTCGCCAAGGGCCAGGCCCTGGCCGTGATGGAGGCGATGAAAATGGAGCACACCATTGCCGCACCGCTGGATGGCGTGGTGCAGGAACTGCTTTATGCGCCTGGCGACCAGGTGGCCGAAGGGGCCGAGCTGCTCAAGCTGGCGGCAGTGGCTGCCTGACCACCTGCAGGCGCGGTACGCTTGGGGCCCATGAACATCACTTTTTGCTGTACCGATACCAAGGCCGAGCCCTGGCTCCAGGGCCTGCAGGCGGCTCTGCCCCAAGCCTCCATTTCCATCTGGCAACCGGGAGCGCCCCAGGCCGACTACGCCGTCGTCTGGGCGCCGCCCCAGCAGTTCGTGGACGAACAGCCGGCGCTCAAGGCGCTGTTCAACATCGGCGCGGGCGTGGATGCGCTGCTCAAGCTGCGCCTGCCACCCGCCATGCGCGTGGTGCGGCTCGACGATGCCGGCATGGCCGTGCAGATGGCCGAGTACGTATGCCACGCCGTCATCCGCCACTTCCGCGAGTTCGACGCCTACGAGGCCGACATACAGGCCGGCCGCTGGGGCTACCGCAAACCGCGCCTGCGCAGTGAGTTCCCGGTCGGCGTGATGGGGCTCGGCGTGCTGGGCGAGCGCGTGGCGCGGGCGCTGGCGCAGTTCGACTTTCCGGTCAATGGCTGGAGCCGCTCGCCCAAGGCCATCGAGGGCGTGCGCGGGTTCAGCGGCGCAGAAGGATTCAACGGTTTCCTCGCAGCCAGCCGCGTGCTGGTGAACCTGCTTCCGCTCACGCCCGATACACAGGACATCATGGACCGCGAGAGCCTCTCGCGCCTGCAGCCTGGCGCCTACGTGGTCAATGTGGCGCGCGGGGCGCACCTGGTGGAAGAGGACCTGCTGGCCCTGATCGACAGCGGCCATGTGGCCGGCGCCACGCTGGACGTGTTCCGCAAGGAACCCCTGCCCGTAGGCCACCCGTTCTGGAGCCACCCGCGCATCGTGGCTACGCCGCACACCTCGGCGCGCACCTTGCGCGAGGAGAGCATTGCGCAGATCGCCGGCAAGATCGCTGCGCTGCAGCGCGGAGAGTCCGTGGCCGGGATCGTGGATTCCGGACGCGGGTACTGAGGTTCGCAGAGACAACGACGCACGGGACATCACGCCATGGCCACTTCCTTTCTTCGTCCGTTCCTGGGCCTGCTCGGCTGGATCCTGCTCGTTCCCGGAGCCCTGACAGCGCTCGGCGCGGCCTGGCTGCTGGCTTCCAGCCTGAGCCTGGTGGGGGACATGCGCTCGGCCGAGGGCCGGGTCGTGGCCCTGGTGCCGGGCACCGTGGGCACGATGGGTCGCGCGGCGCATGGCAGCAAGAGCATGGTGGAGTTCACTGCCCATGACGGCCGCACCCTGCGCGTGACCGACCCGGTGTTGCGGCGGCTGCAGGCCGAGCACGCCATCGGCGAAGCCGTCACGGTGCGCTACCCCGCCAAGGACCCCCTGCAGGCCGAGATCGGCAGCTCGCGCTGGATCCTGGGCTTCATCGGCTTCGCCATGCTGCTGGCGGGCCTCGTCGGCGTGGTCGTCGGCGGCCTGCTGTTGCGGCTTCGGCCCAGGCCGGCCATGGCCGCTTCCACGGCCTGAACACCCACATCCCCATCGGAGACTTCCCCATGAGCATTCCCGCCAAAGTCAAACTCGTCGACGTGGGCCCGCGCGACGGCCTGCAGAACGAGAAATCCCCTGTGCCAGCCGAGGTCAAGATCGGCCTGGTGCACCGCCTGCAGGATGCGGGCCTCAAGAACATCGAGGTGACGAGCTATGTCTCGCCCAAGTGGGTGCCGCAGATGGCGGACAACCACGAGGTCATGGAAGGCATCGCGCGCCAGGCGGGCATCGTCTACTCGGTGCTCACGCCCAATCTCCAGGGCTACGAGGCCGCGGTGCGCGACCGGCCCGACGAGATCGTGGTCTTCGGCTCGGCCAGCGAGGCTTTCAGCCAGAAGAACATCAACTGCTCCATTGCCGAGAGCATCGAGCGCTTCGCGCCGGTGGTGCAGGCCGCGCGCGCGGCCGGCATCCACGTGCGCGGCGCCATGAGCTGCACGGTGGGCTGCCCTTACGAGGGCGAGATCGCCCCCGAACGCGTGGCCTACCTGGCCGGCCTCATGAAGGGCATCGGCGTGCAGCACGTGGGTGTGGCGGACACCATCGGCGTGGGCACGCCGCGCAAGGTGCAGCGGGCCATGGAGGCCACCTTGCAGCACTATGGCATCGACGACGTCTCGGGCCATTTCCACGACACCTACGGCCAGGCCCTGGCGAACACCCTGGCCACGCTGGAGATGGGTGTGTGGCAGTACGACACCTCGGTGGCAGGCCTGGGCGGCTGCCCCTATGCCAAGGGCGCCACCGGCAACGTGGCCACCGAAGACGTGGTCTACATGCTGCACGGCATGGGCATCGATACCGGGATCGACCTGGACAAGCTGATCGATGCCGGCGCGTACATCAGCAATTTTCTGAACCGCAAGCCCAACTCGCGCGCGGCCAGTGCCTTGCTGACCAAGCGGGCGGGCTGACCATGGGGCCTGGAAGGCCCGACAATGGGGACCAGAGGGTGGCACCGTGCCGCCCCACCATGACCAGTGCGGGAACCTTGGATATGTGCGGAGCGGAACTGAAGAACTTGCCGGAAGGCGTGCAACGGGTGGCAGCAGCGCTGCAGGCGCAGGGCCATCCGCACATGCCGCAGATGCTCGATGACGCGGCGCGCACGGCGCAGCAGGCGGCCGATGCCCTGGGCATCCTCGTCGGCCAGGTGGCCAAGAGCATCATCTTCCGGCGCAAGAGCGACGACGTGGCGGTGCTGGTGGTGACCTCGGGCGACCGGCGCGTGGACGAGAAGAAGGTCGAGGCCCACGTGGGCAAGGTCGGCCGGGCCGATGCCGAGTTCGTGAAGGCGCGCACCGGCTTTTCCATCGGCGGCGTGTCGCCGCTGGCGCATGCCACGCCGCCGGTCACGCTGATCGACCGCGATCTGCTGCGCTTTGACGTGGTGTGGGCCGCGGCCGGGCACCCGCACAGCGTGTTCCCGCTGCACCCGAACGACCTCACGCGCCTGACCGGCGCGCCCGTGGTGGACGTGGTGCAGGAGCCCGTGCCACCCCCCGCGGCATGAATCCGGTCGATCTGCTGGCCAGCCACGCACGCCAGATCGGCGCGGCAGGGCATTTCGACGCCCGCAGCCAGGCGCCCATGCCCTCGCCCTGTATCTCGGTGTGCCGCATGTCGCCTGACCGCAGCCACTGCGAGGGCTGCTTTCGCACGCTGGACGAGATCCGCATCTGGGGCGGTGCCGACAGCGCCGCGCGCCGCGCCATCTGGGCACAGCTGCTGCTGCGCGCGGGCATCACGCCCCCCGCCAAGGAGGTATCGCCATGAAACGCATCACGTTCTACCTGGACTTCATCTCGCCCTATGCCTGGCTGGCCTTCGAGCGCCTGCCCGAGGTGCTGGAGGGCCTGAGCTACAGCGTGGCCTATCGACCGGTGCTGCTCGGTGCCCTGCTGGCGCAGCACGCCAACCCGGGGCCGGCCGGCATCGCGCCCAAGCGCGACTGGACCTACCGCCACGTGACCTGGCTGGGCCATGCCCATGGCATCGGCCTGCAGATGCCGGCGCGCCACCCGTTCAATCCGCTGCCGATGCTGCGCCAGGCGCTGGCCTGCAGCGACGATGGCCACATCAACCGCTACGTGGCCGGCACCGTGCTGCGCCACGTGTGGCAGGGCGGGCACGATGCCCTCGATGCCGCGCGCATGGCCGACCTGGCTGCGGCGCTGGCCGACCAGGTGCGCCCCGGGCAGGACATCGCCAGCGAGGCGCCCAAGGCGCTCCTGCGCGCCAACACCGATGCCGCGCAGGCGGCCGGCGTGTTCGGCGTGCCGGCCTTCGAGGTGGATGGCAAGCTGTTCTGGGGGCTCGACGGCCTGCCCATGCTGCGCGCCTACCTCGATGGCGATGCATGGTTCGAGGGGCCGGACTGGGACGGCGTCTGTCAGGTTCCGTCGGGCCTCGCTGCGAAAAACTGAGCAGTTCCCGCATGCTGAAAGCGGGTACAAGGGTTTCACCTTAAGTTGTCAGAGCGCGGTCAGTTTGGTGAAAGGCCCTGTTGGTTTCGCGTCAGAGGGTGGTCAGTGCAATCTCCAAGAATGTGGGCAGCCGCACCAGAGGGCGGTCTGAATACATCACACAGGAGACAAACCATGGCAACCCATCCCGCACCGCGGCCGATGTCCGCCGAAGAGAAGAAGGTCATCTTCGCTTCGTCGCTCGGTACCGTTTTCGAGTGGTACGACTTTTATCTGTACGGCTCGCTCGCAGCCATCATCGCCAAGCAGTTCTTCAGCGGTCTGGATGCGGGCGCGGCCTTCATCTTCGCGCTGCTGGCGTTTGCAGCGGGCTTCCTGGTGCGTCCCTTCGGTGCCATCGTGTTCGGCCGCCTGGGCGACATGATCGGGCGCAAGTACACCTTCCTGGTCACCATCCTGATCATGGGCCTGTCGACCTTCATCGTCGGCCTGCTCCCGAGCTATGCCACCATCGGCGTGGCCGCTCCCATCATCCTGATCGCGCTGCGCATGCTGCAAGGCCTGGCACTGGGCGGTGAGTACGGCGGTGCCGCCACCTACGTGGCCGAGCATGCCCCGCACGGCAAGCGCGGTGCCTACACCTCCTGGATCCAGACCACGGCCACGCTGGGCCTGTTCCTGAGCCTGCTGGTGATCCTGGGCGTGCGCCTGAGCCTGGGTGAGGCGGTGTTCTCCGACTGGGGCTGGCGCATTCCATTCCTGGTGTCCATCCTGCTGCTGGGCATCTCGGTGTGGATCCGCCTGTCGCTGTCTGAGTCGCCAGCCTTCCAGAAGATGAAGGCCGAGGGCAAGACCTCCAAGGCCCCCCTGGCCGAGTCTTTCGGCCAGTGGAAGAACCTGAAGATCGTGATCCTGGCGCTGGTGGGCCTGACCGCCGGCCAGGCCGT
>JAZKEE010000174.1:0-14745 GCA_040387235.1 Pseudomonadota bacterium | reverse complement strand
ACTGGCGCGACAACCGCCTGAACATGATCCACGAGGGCACGCACGGCATCCAGGCCATGGACCTGCTGGGCCGCAAGGTGCTGATGGAAAGCGGCCGGGGCCTGCAATTGCTGGCCGCGCGCATCAACGGCACCATCGAGCGCGCCATCCAGGTGCCTGCCATGGCTGCCCACGCCAATGCCCTGGGCAGCGCGCTGCAGCAGGTGGGCGCCGCCACCAAGGCCGCCTGGTCCACGGGCCAGCCGGCCGATGCGCTGGCCAATGCCGTGCCCTACATGCAGGCCTTCGGCCACATGGTGCTGGCATGGGTCTGGCTGGACGTGGCCCTGGCCACCCTGCACGCCGATGCCGCGCTGGTGCAGCCCGCGAGTGTGGGCAGAATGGGCGCCATGCGCTTTTTCTTCCACTACGAATTGCCCAAGATCGGCGCCTGGCTGCAGGTCGTCAGCACCCGCGATGCGACCTGCGCGGTGTTTCCCGAGGATGCCTTCTGATGGCCGCAAAGCAGACACTGGAGCGCATGCACCTGCTCATCTGGGCCTTGATCTACGGCGGGCTGCTCACGCTGGTGCTGGGCCTTGCCACGGCACGTGCCGACGAGGAACTGGGCTGGGCGCTGTGCGCCGCCGGCGGCGCGCTGGCGGCCGTGGGCGTGGTGCTGATCGGCGTGCGCTCGCGCCTGACGGCGAGCGCCTGAGATCGCAAAGGCGACACGGCGCACCTTGGTTGCGCCGCACAATTCCCGCGCTGCCCCCATTTTCAGAGCGCATGGCAACCATGCCTTGCGCATCCACCGACGACAACCCAAGGAGACGACAACATGACCACCCGCACCATCCAACAACTGTTCGACCTGACTGGCAAGACCGCCCTGGTGACCGGCGGCTCGCGCGGCCTGGGCCTGCAGCTGGCGCAGGCGCTGGGCGAAGCAGGCGCCAAGGTGCTGCTGAGCTCGCGCAAGGCGTCCGACCTGGAAGAGGCCGCCGCTGAGTTGAAGGCCGCTGGCATCGACGCGCAGTGGATCGCCGCCGACTGCTCCAACGAAGCCGATATCCGCCGCCTGGGCGACGAGACCCTGGCGCGCCTGGGCCATGTGGACATCCTGCTCAACAACGCAGGCGCCGCCTGGGGCGCGCCTGCCGAAGACCACCCCGTGGAAGCCTGGGACAAGGTCATGAACCTCAACGTGCGCGGCTACTTCATCCTGTCGCAGCACATCGCCAAGCACAGCATGATCGGCCGGCGCAGCGGCAGCATCATCAACGTGGCGTCCATCGCCGGCCTGGGCGGCAACCCCAAGGGCATGAACACCATTGCTTACAACACCTCCAAGGGTGCGGTGATCAACTTCACCCGTGCGCTGGCGGCCGAATGGGGCCAGTACAACATCCGCGTGAACGCCATCTGCCCGGGCTTTTTCCCGAGCAAGATGACGGTGGGTACGCTCAAGGCCATGGGCGAGGAGGCGCTGGCCGCCCACGCCCCCCTGGGCCGCCTGGGCGACGACGAGGACCTGAAGGGCCTGTGTGCGCTCTACGCGTCGGATGCCGGCAAGCACATCACCGGCCAGTGGCTGGCCGTGGACGGCGGGGTGAGCATCGTCACTGGCGGCTGAGGCTGCCCAAGGGGGTCTGCGCGCCGACGGCGCGCGGGCCTGCCATCCCGGGTCGGCTGCAGGGTTTCGGCTGCCGCGCGCAGCGCTATCCTTGCAGTCTTTACCTCAGTGTTCTGGAGTTGCCTGTGCTGAATTTCGGTGTTCCCATCCCCTTTGTCAGCCATCTCGGCTTTACGCTGCACCGCATGGAGCAGGGTGAATCGGAGCTGCACTACGAGGCGGCGCCCGAGCACCTCAACTCCTTCGAGGTCACGCATGGTGGCGCCACCATGACCTTGCTGGATGTGACCATGGCCACGGCCGCGCGCAGCGAGACGCCGGACCACGGCGTGGTCACCATCGAGATGAAGACCAGCTTCATGCAGGCCGCGCGCGGACCGCTGGTGGCCAAGGGTCGCCTGCTGCACCGCACGGCCTCCATGGCTTTCACGGAGGGCTCGGTTTACGACGCCGAAGGGCGCCTGTGCAGCCATGCCACTGGAACCTTCAAGTACGTGCGTCGCGCGGTCGACCCGACCACCGGCCAACCGCTGAAGTCGATTTCGAGCGACTAGGCGCCTGCCCATTGTTCTGCGGGGATCCCATGGGGTTCCCCCATCCATCCATTTTCCAAGGAGTTCTCCCATGGCCCGCAACCAACAGATCGTGCTCGACAACCGCCCGCAAGGCGAGGCCGTGGCCGGCAACTTCAAGCTCGTGGCCACCGACACGCCGGCGCTGCAGGACGGCCAGGTGCTGGTGCGCCACCATTTCCTGAGCCTGGATCCCTACATGCGCGGCCGCATGAACGAGAGCAAGAGCTACGCGGCGTCCCAGGGCCTGGGCGAGGTCATGATCGGCGGCACCGTGGGCGAGGTGGCCGAGAGCCAGAACCCCAAGTACGCCGTGGGCGACAAGGTCGTGGGCATGGGCGGCTGGCAGGAGTACAGCGTGGTCGACGCCAACACGCCCGGCGCGTTGCGCAAGGTGGACACCACGCATGTGCCGCTGTCGCACTACCTGGGCGCCGTGGGCATGCCGGGCGTGACGGCCTGGTACGGCCTGGTCAAGATCATTGCGCCCAAGGAGGGCGACACCGTGGTGGTGAGCGCCGCCACCGGCGCCGTGGGCAGTGCCTTTGCAGCCCTGGCCAAGGCCCGTGGCTGCCGCGCGGTGGGCATTGCGGGTGGTGCCGAGAAATGCCGCTATGCGGTCGAGGAACTGGGCTTTGACGCCTGCATCGACTACAAGGAGCACAGCGACGTGAAGGCCATGTCCAAGGCCTTGAAGGAAGCCTGCCCCAAGGGCATCGACGGCTACTTCGAGAATGTGGGCGGCTGGATCATGGACGCCGTGATGCTGCGCATGAACGCCTTCAGCCGCGTGGCCCTGTGCGGCATGATCGCCGGCTACGATGGCCAGCCCCTGCCCATGGCCAACCCGGCGCTGATGCTGATCAACCGCATGAAGATCGAAGGCTTCATCGTCAGCGAGCACATGGAAGTCTGGCCCGACGCCCTCAAGGAGCTGGGCACCCTGGTGGGCACGGGCAAGCTGCGCCCGCGCGAGATGGTGGCCGAGGGCATTGCCGCCGCCCCTGAAGCCTTCCTGGGACTGCTCAAGGGCAGGAACTTCGGCAAGCAACTGGTGAAATTGATCTGAAGGAGCGCATTCGCACATGGCTTTGAACCTGCACTGGACCTGGGCGCGTTTCGATGACCTGGGCGTGCATGCGCTGCATGACTCGCTGGCCCTGCGCTGCAAGGTCTTCATCCTGGAGCAGGGGCCCTACCAGGACCCGGACGGGGCGGACAAGCAGTCCTGGCACCTGCTGGGCTACGATGGTGCCGGTGCACTGCAGGCCTGTCTGCGCGTGGTGGACCCGGGCGTGAACTACCCCGAGCCCTCCATCGGCCGCGTGGTGACGGCCAAGGAGGCGCGTGGCGATGGCACGGGCCGGCTGTTGATGCAGGAGGGCCTGGCCCGCTGTGCGCAGGCATGGCCGGGCCACAGCGTGCGCATCAGTGCCCAGGCGCACCTGCAGCGCTTTTATGGCAGCCTGGGTTTCGTGGCGGTGTCGGAGGAATACCTCGAGGACGACATCCCCCATATCGAAATGCTGTGGAGTGCACCATGACGTCTCTGTCCGCAACGGTTTCCGCCACGCACACGGTGTTCAACCAGAGTGCGCAGTTGACTGACCTGAACCTGTTCACCAGCAACCGGCCGCTGCAGGACGCCGTGGCCCTGCATGCACCGGCGCTGGACCGCCGCGCGCTCACGGCCCTGGGCGCCGAGATGGGCTCGGCAGCGATGCAGGAGCACGCGCGCCTGGCCAACACCCACAAGCCGCAACTGCACACCCACGACCGCGTGGGCCGCCGCACCGATGCGGTGGAGTTCCACCCCAGCTACCACGCGCTGATCGGCGCGGCGCTGCGCCACGGCCTGCACGCCACGCCCTGGTCGCGCACGGATGCGGGTGCCGCGCATGCACATGTGGAGCGCGCGGCGGGCTTCATGCTCTTCACCGAGACCGAGCCCTCGGTGCTGTGCCCTGTTTCCATGAGCTATGCCGTCACCCCGGCGCTGCGCGGCAACCCTGCCGTGTGGGCCGACTGGAATGCCGGCCTGGCCAGCACCCGCTACGACCCGAGCCTGGCGCTTTTCTCGCAGAAATCCGCGCTCACCATGGGCATGGGCATGACCGAGAAGCAGGGCGGCTCGGACGTGCGTGCCAACACCACGCAGGCCGTGGCCGATGGCAGCGACGCCTGGGGCGCACGCTACCGGCTCACGGGCCACAAGTGGTTTTTCTCGGCCCCCATGTGCGATGCCTTCCTGGTGCTGGCCCAGGCGCAGGGAGGGCTGACCTGCTTCTTCCTGCCGCGCGTGCTGCCAGGCCAGGGCGAGAACGGGGCTCTCAACGCCATCCGCATCCAGCGCCTCAAGGACAAGCTCGGCAACCACGCCAATGCCAGTTCCGAAGTCGAGTTCGTCGATGCCCTGGCCTGGCGCGTGGGCGAGGAGGGGCGCGGCGTGGCCCAGATCCTGGAGATGGGCACCATGACGCGCCTGGACTGTGCCCTGGGCACCAGCGGCCTCATGCGCCAGGCGCTGTCGCTGGCGCTGCACCACACGCGCCAGCGCATGGCGTTTGGCAAGAAGCTGATCGAGCAGCCCCTGATGCGCAACGTGCTGGCCGACCTGGCGCTGGAGAGCGAGGCTGCGACGGCCCTGGCCATCCGCCTGGCCAGCGCCTTCGACAAAAAGGACACCGATCCGCACGAGGCCGTGATGGCCCGCCTGCTCACCCCCGTGGCCAAGTTCTGGGTCTGCAAGCGCGGCAGTGCGTTCGCCCAGGAGGCCATGGAGTGCCTGGGCGGCAACGGCTATGTGGAGGAGGGCGGTGAGGGCACCATGGCCCGCATCTACCGCGAGATGCCGCTCAACTCCATCTGGGAAGGCGCGGGCAACATCATGGCGCTGGACTTGCTGCGTGCCGTGCGCCGTGCCGACACGGCCGCCGCCCTGGCCGACGAACTCGCCCCCGCGCGCGGCGCCCACCCGGCGCTGGACCGCATGGCCAGTGCGCTGCCGCTGCGCGTGGACGCCATGACCACCGAGACCGAAGCCCGCCGTCTGGCGCAGGACGTGGCCCTGGCCGTGCAGGCGGCATTGCTGTACCGCAGTGCGCCCGCCGGCGTGTTCGGCGCCTTCTGCGCCTCGCGCCTGGGCGGCGACTGGGGCTACAGTTTCGGCACGCTGGGCGCGGGTGTGGATTTCGATGCATTGCTGGACCGCGCGCTGCCCGCCTGACACTCACCAAACAACCCTTGCATTGCTGGAGAACCCCTGATGACCACGCCCCTGATCCTGCACCACTACCCCTCGTCTCCGTTCTCGGAAAAGATCCGGCTGGCCCTGGGCTACAAGCAACTGGCCTGGAAGTCCGTGATGATCCCCAGCATCGCGCCCAAGCCCGATGTGGTGGCGCTCACGGGCGGCTACCGCAAGACGCCGTTCCTGCAGATCGGTGCCGACATCTACTGCGACTCGGCCCTGATCTGCGACGTGCTCGAGCATGTGCAGCCGGAGCCCGTGCTCTATCCGCCGCACCTCAAGGGCGTGGCGCGGGTGTTCGCGCAGTGGGCCGATACCACGCTGTTCTGGGCCGCCATGGCCTACAACCTGCAGCCCAAGGGCGCGGCGGTCATGTTCGCCAACCTGCCTCCTGCCGCGGCCCAGGCCTTCGGCGAAGACCGCCGCGAGATGAGTGCCGGCATGCACCGGCTGCGCCCGGCCGATGCCTCGGCGGCCTACCGCTCCTACCTGCGCCGCATCGCCCACATGGCCGAGGAGCATGACTTCCTGTTCGGCGCCGAGCCCTGCCTGGCCGACTTTGCCGCCTACCACCCGTTGTGGTTCACGCGCCAGTGCGTGCCGGTGATGGCCGATATCTTCAGCGCCACGCCCGCCGTCCTGGAGTGGATGGACCGCGTGGCCGCGCTGGGCCATGGACGCATGGAAAAGCTCAGCTCCGAGGACGCCATCACCGTGGCCGCAGGGCTGGATCCGTTGCCCCTGGCGGACGATGTGTTCCAGGATGAGCATGGCATTCCCCTGGGCAGCCTGGTGACCATTGCGGCCGAGACCTTCGGCACCGAGCCCACGGAAGGCGAGCTGATCGCCGCCACCCGCACCCGCTACACCCTGCGCCGTACCGACCCGCGTGCCGGCACGCTGCACGTGCACTTCCCCCGGATTGGCTACACATTGCGAAAGGCCGAGAAACCCACATGATCGACGACTTCAAGGGCAAGACGGCCGTTCTCACCGGCGCGGGCTCGGGCTTCGGCCTCGAATGCGCGCGCATCGGCGCCCGCCTGGGCATGAATTTGGTGCTGGTGGACGTGCAGCAGGACGCGCTCGACGCAGCCGCCGCTGAGGCGCAGGACGCAGGCGCCCAGGTGCTGGCACGCAAGGTGGACGTATCCGACGCGGCGCAGATGGAGCAGCTGGCGGTGGATGTGGAGCAGCGCTTCGGCGCGCCGCACCTGGTGTTCAACAACGCCGGCGTGGGGGCGGGCGGCCTGGTGTGGGAGAACTCCCTGAAGGACTGGGAATGGGTGCTGGGCGTGAACCTCTGGGGTGTGGTGCACGGCGTGCGCCTGTTCACCCCCATGATGCTCGCTGCCGCGAAGAAGGACCCGGCCTGGCGCGGCCACATCGTCAACACGGCCAGCATGGCCGGTTTGGTCGATGCGCCCAACATGGGCATCTACAACGTGAGCAAGCACGCGGTGGTGAGCCTTTCCGAAACCCTGTACCAGGATTTGGCCCTGGTGACCGACCAGGTCAGCGCCAGCGTGCTGTGCCCCTTCTTCGTGCCCACGGGCATTGCCCAGAGCCACCGCAACCGCCCGGGCGAACTGGCGGCCGACAAGCCCACGCGCAGCCAACTCATTGGTCAGGCCATGAGCGACAAGGCGGTGGGCAGCGGCAAGGTGACGGCGGCCGAGGTGGCGCAGAAGGTATTCGACGCTGCTGCCGCTGGCCAGTTCTACATCTACAGCCACCCCAAGGCGATTGCCTCGGTGCAGACGCGCATGGAAGACATCATGCTCATGCGCAACCCCACCGATCCGTTCGCAGGCAAGCCCGAGATCGGCGAGCAACTCAGGGCCGCCTTGCGTGCAGACTGAAAAACGCGGGCCTTCGGCAGCCCAGGGCTTCGCGCTGTTTTCGACGGCGGTGGGGCACTGCGGCCTGGCCTGGAATGGCCCCCTGCTGGTCGGTGTGCAACTGCCCGAGGACGCAGGCGAGGCGCACACCCGTACGCGCATGGAGCGGCGCTTTCCGGGGGCGCCCGAGTCACCCATGCCACCCGAGGTCGCCGCCTGGGCGGACCGCGTGGTGGCTTTGCTCGCAGGTGCGCACGACGACCTGCTCGACGTGCCGCTGGCCACCGAGGGCGTGCCGCCCTTCAATGCCCGGGTGTACGAACTGGCACGGCGCATCCCGCCCGGCAAGACCATGACCTACGGCGAAATGGCTGCCGCCCTGGGCGAACCCGGCGCCGCACGCGCCGTGGGGCAGGCGCTGGGGCACAACCCGTTCGCACCCGTGGTGCCGTGCCACCGCATCCTGGCCGCAGGTGGCAAGACGGGAGGATTTTCTGCAGGTGGCGGTGCGGCCACCAAGATGCGCATGCTGGAGATCGAGGGCGCCTTCGCCCACGACACCTTGGCGTTGTTCGCGCCGAAAGACTGAATGCCCGGGCGGCTCAGCCGCGCTTCTTGAGCAGCGCCGACCCCCCGCTGGCCAGTGCCAATTCGTGCGTGGTGTTCAGCAGGGCAGGGCCCAGGGCCTGCATGCGCTCGGGCGTCAGGCGCACCAGCGGGCCGGCAATCGTCACCACCCCGATCACCGTGCCGTTGCCGCGGCGTATGGGCGCGGCCATGGCCGTCATGGCCGGTGCGAACACCTCGACGATGATGCTGAAGCCCTGCTGGCGCGCCGTGCGCAGGTAGGCCAGCAGCGCCTTGACCGTGGTGGGCGCGTTGGGGCCATAGTCCTCGGGCTGGCCGAAGCCCTGGCGCGATACCAGGGCCAGGGCCTCCTCGTCGCTCATGGTGGACAGCCAGGCATGGCCGGCCGAGCTGCACGAGAGGTTGACTGACAGGCCCATGTCCGGGTCATAGCGCAGGCCGCGCACCGCGCCCTGGGCCTTGGCCACGAAGGTCAGTTCGTCCCCATCGACCACGGCCAGCCGTACCAGCTCGCCGGACTCGGCCGCCAGCCGGTCCAGCAGCGGCTGGGCGATGTCCACCACGCCCGTGGCGCTCAGGAAGCCCAAGCCCAGCGACACCAGCTTGATGGTCAGCATGTAGTTGCCCTGGCTGTGGTCCTGGCGCACGTAGCCGCAGCGCACCAGTTCGGCCAGCAGGCGGTGCGTGGCGCTCAGCGGCATGTCGAGCTCCGACGCCAGGCTCGACAAGGCCTTGCCCTCGGGATGGGGGGCCAGGTGCTCCAGGACTTTGAAACTGCGCTCGAGGATGCTGCTCATGGCGGGCCTCTTTCGGTGATCGTCTTTGTACTGACGGCAATGTACCAAAATTTGTTAAAGGGTTTCTACTATGGAAAGAGTTTCCACTTTTTAACTACGATCAGTTCCTATGGCGCACCGGTCTTCCGGCTGCTTGTCCCTGGTCTGACTTTTGATGGAGATGTCCCGTGAAAAAAACTGCTTGCATCCTGGCTGCTGCCGGCCTGTCCCTGTTGATGGCGCTGCCCGCAGCCGCCCAGCAGGAGCGCGTGATCCGCTTCGGGCATCTGAACAACGCCGACCATCCCGTGAGCTTTGGCGTCAAGCGCTTCGGTGAGCTGCTGGCTGCCAAGAGCGGCGGCAAGATGAAGGTCATGGAGTTCCCCGCTTCGCAACTGGGCAACGAGATGCAGCAGCAGTCGGCCCTGCAGGGCGGCGTGCAGCAAATGTCGGCACCGGCCACCACCTCGCTGGCCGGCATCGTCAAGGAATTCGGGCTGGTGGACTTTCCCTTCGCGGTGGCCAACTTCGCCCAGGCCGATGCATTGCTCGACGGCCCGCTGGGCCAGGCGCTGATCGCCAAGCTGCCCGAGAAGGGCCTGGTGGCCCTGGGCTACTGGGACCTCGGGTTCCGCAACGTGACCAACAGCAAGCGGGCCATCACCAAGGCCGATGATTTCGACGGCCTCAAGCTGCGCGTGATCCCCAACCCGGTGTTCCTCGAGACCTTCAAGGCCTTCAAGGCCAACCCCGTGCCCATGCCGTTTGCCGAGCTCTATGGCGCGCTGGAAGCCAAGGCGGTCGATGGCCAGGAGAACCCCTACGCGGTGATCCTGTCGAACAAGATGTTCGAGGTGCAGAAGTACGTGAGCGCCACCAACCATGTCTATGCCGCCAACATCGTGCTGGTGAGCAAGAAGTTCTGGGACCAGCTCACGCCGGCCGAGCAGAAGATGATGAACGACGCCGCCAACGAGGCGCGGGGCTACCAGCGCCAGGTGAGCCGCGCCGCCGCGCAGCGCTCGGTGGGTGACCTGCAGGCCAAGGGCATGGCCTACAACGAGATCGCACCCGCCGAGCTGGCGCGCATGCAGCAGATTGCCAAGCCGGTGATCGAAAAGTTCGCCGCGACTTATGACCCGGCCATCGTGAAGCTCTACAACGACGAGCTGGCCCGCATCCGCAAGTAAGCCATCCGGCACGAAACCCCATGAAAATCCTCGTCCTCCACGGCCCCAACCTCAATCTGTTCGGCCGCCGCGAACCCCATATCTACGGCACCACCACGCTGGCGCAGATCAACGAACGCCTGCAGAAGCTCGCTGCCGAACTGGGCGTGGAACTCGACATCCTGCAGTCCAACCACGAAGGCGCGCTGATCGACTTCCTGCACGAGCACATCGACGCGGCGCAGGGCGCGCTGGTGAACCCTGCCGGCCTCACGCAGCACGGCGTGCCGCTGCACGACGCGATCAAGGCCATGCCCTTCCCGGTGATCGAGGTGCACATGTCCAACATCGCCGCGCGCGAGGCCTGGCGTGCGCACTCCATCATCTCGCCGGCCGTCAAGGCCACGGTGCAGGGCTTCGGCCCGCACTCCTACCTGGCGGCCCTGCGCTCGCTGGTGGAAAGCCTGCGCGAAGCCGCAGCACAGTAAGGCACAGGCGGGATTGCTCCCGCCTGCCATCTCCCATCACAAGAGAACAACATGAATAGATGGATAGACCGCGCCTGCCGCGGGCTGGAGGCGGTGATTGCCGCCATGCTCGCGCTGATGGTGGTGCTGGTGTTCGGCAACGTGGTGCTGCGCTATGGCTTCAATTCAGGCATCACCGTGTCGGAAGAAGTGTCGCGCTGGCTCTTCATCTGGATGACCTTCCTCGGGGCCATCGTCGCATTGCGCGAGCATGGCCACCTGGGCGTGGACATGGTGGTGCAGCGCCTTCCTGCGCTGGGCAAGAAGATCTGCCTGGCGCTGGGCCACGTGGTGATGCTCTACATCGTCTGGCTGCTGTTCCAGGGCAGTTTGGCTCAGGCGCGCATCAACTGGGACGTGACGGCACCGACCACGGGCGCCTCCATGGCCATCGTCTACAGCGCGGGACTGGTGTTCGCGGTGTGCGCGGCGCTGATCCTGGCCATCGACCTGTACAAGCTGCTCAGCGGCCAGATCGCCGATGAGGACCTGGTGATGGTGCAGGAATCGGAAGAAGCCGTGCAGCTGCAGCAGATCCTGGGCTCTTCTGCCCAGGCGCCAGCCGGCAGTGCGCCCTCGGGCCACGGAGGTGCAAAGCCATGACCATCGTCGTCTTTGTCGGCGCGCTGCTGCTCGCCATGGCCATGGGCATCCCGATCGCGTTTTCGCTGCTGGCCAGCGGCGTGGCGCTGATGTGGCACCTGGACCTGTTCGACGCGCAGATCCTCGCGCAGAACCTGATCGGCGGGGCCGACAGCTTTCCGCTGCTGGCCGTGCCCTTTTTCATGCTGGCGGGCGAGATCATGAACGTCGGCGGTCTGTCGCGCCGCATCGTGGACTTCGCCCTGGCGCTGGTGGGCCATGTGAAAGGCGGCCTGGGATACGTGACCATCATGGCCGGCTGCCTGCTGTCGGCCCTGTCGGGCTCGGCCGTGGCCGACGCAGCGGCGCTCACGGCGCTGCTGCTGCCCATGATGGTCAAGGCCGGGCACGACAAGTCGCGTGCCGGCGGTCTGATCGCGGCCACCGGCGTCATCGGCCCGGTGATCCCGCCGAGCATCGGTCTGGTGATCTTCGGGGTGGCGGCCAATGTGTCGATCTCCAAGCTGTTCCTCGCGGCCATCGTGCCGGGCATCCTGATCGGTGCCGCGCTGTGGCTGACCTGGGCCTTCCTGGTGCGGCGCGAGAAGATCGTGCCGCCGCCGCGCAAGTCCGCTGGCGAGATCCTCACGGCCCTGCGCAAGGCCCTGTGGGCGCTGATGCTGCCGGTGATCATCCTGGTGGGCCTGCGCATGGGGGTGTTCACCCCCACCGAAGCAGCCGTGGTGGCGGCGGTGTACGCACTCTTCGTCTCGGCGGTGATCTACCGCGAGATCAGCTGGCGCGACCTGTACGGCATCTTCGTCGCTGCGGCCAAGACCAGTGCCATCGTGATGTTCCTGATCGCCGCCGCCATGGTCAGCGCCTGGCTCATCACCGTGGCCGATCTGCCGTCCAAGGTGGTGGGCCTGCTGCAGCCCTTCATGGACAACAAGATCTTGCTGATGGCGGCCATCATGGTGCTGGTGATGGCCGTGGGTACCGCCATGGACATGACACCCACCATCCTGATCCTCACGCCCGTGCTGATGCCGGTGGTCAACGCGGCGGGGATCGACCCGGTCTATTTCGGCGTGATGTTCATCATCAACAACTCCATCGGCCTCGTCACCCCGCCCGTGGGCACGGTGCTCAACGTGGTCGCGGGGGTGGGCCGGATGTCGATGGACGACGTGACCAAGGGCGTGGTGCCCTTCATGATCGCCGAGTTCGCCATCATGTTCCTCATGGTGATCTTTCCGTGGCTGGTGACCTGGCCGGCCAAGTTCTTCCACGGGTAGTCCGCTCAAACGGATTTCCGTTTCAGCAGACTATGGCATGAGTCGGTAGCCCACGGCAGTCTCCGTCAACAGGTACCGCGGCTGGGCCGGGTCGGCCTCCAGTTTCTGTCGCAGGTGGCCCATGTAGATGCGCAGGTAGTGGCTCTGTTCGCTGTGCGAGGGGCCCCACACCTCGCGCAGCAGCTGGCGGTGGGTGAGTACGCGCCCGGCGTTGGCGATCAGCACCGACAGCAGGCGGTACTCTATGGGGGTGAGGTGCACCTCCTGCCCGGCGCGGTGCACCAGGCGGGCCTGGCGGTCCACGGTGACCTCGCCGAAGGTGAAGGACGTGTCCTCCTCCAGCGATGCGCCGGTGGCGCGTGGGCGGCGCAGGTTGGCGCGCACGCGTGCCATGAGCTCGCCCACGCCGAAGGGCTTGGTCAGGTAGTCGTCGGCACCGGCGTCCAGCGCTGCGATCTTGTCGGCCTCGTCGATGCGCGCCGAGAGCACGATCACCGCCACGCTGGACCACTGCCGTACATCCCGGATCAGCGTGAGGCCGTCGCCGTCGGGCAGGCCCAGGTCCAGCACCAGCAGGTCGGGCTTGCGCGTGCCGGCCTCGGTCAGGCCACGCTGCAAGGTGTCGGCCTCGTGCACCTGCCAGCCCTCGGCTTCGAGCGCACCGCGCACGAAGCGGCGGATCTGGGGCTCGTCTTCGATCACGACGGCGACGGGGGCTAGGCTGGCCATGCGGGAGGCTCTTTCAGGGGTGGAGGGGGCCTGCGGGGCAGGCGCAGCATGAATTCTGCCCCACCGCCATCGGCGTTGCGGGCTTGGATCTGGCCCTGGTGGGCATCCACGATGGCCTTGCAGATGGCCAGGCCCAGGCCCACGCCCGGCGTGGCCGATTCGGCCTGACCGCGCGTGAACTTCTCGAACAGCAGGGCGGCATCGCCTTGCATGCCGTGCGGCAGGCCGGGACCCTGGTCGCGCACGCTCAGCACCAGTGCCTCCGGTTCCGCATGGGCCTGCACGCTGATGGGCGGGGCGCCGTATTTGGCCGCGTTCTCCAGCAGGTTCACGAGCACGCGCTCAATCAGCACGGCGTCGAACTCCACCAGGGGCAGGTCGGCCGGGATGCGTGCCTGCACCTCGCGCCCTGCGAGGGCCGGGCCGGCGGCGCGGATGGCGCTGCCCACCACTTCTTCCGTCGACTGCCAATCCATGCGCAGGTGCACGGCACCGCTTTGCAGGCGTGCCATCTCGAGCAGGTTGTTGACCAGGGTGTTGAGCTCGCGCGACTGCGCCACCATGGCGGCGGCGGCACTGGCCTGGTGCGCGGGCAGGGGCGGCACGGCATCGCGCAGCGACTCGGCCAAGCCGATCAGGGTGGTCAAGGGCGTGCGCACGTCGTGCGAGATGGCGGCGAGCAAGGCATTGCGCAACCGCTCGGATTCCATCTCCACCACGGCGCCTTGCGCCACCTCCACGTAGTGCACGCGCTCCAGCGCGATCGCGATCTGGCGCGCCAGGGTGCCCAACTGCTTGGCCTGCTCGGGGATCAGCAGCCAGCGCGGCTGGGCGGGCTTGAGCGCCAGCACGCCGCGCACGCGCATGGGGGCCTGGAGCGGCACGTAGTGCCAGCTCTGCGCGGCCAGCGTGGTGGTGGCAAGGCCCGCGGGCTGGGCGTTGCGCAGGCACCAGTCCGCCACGGAGGCATCGAAGCCTTCGGGCGCGGGGTCGGGCAGCACCAGCTGGTCGCGCGCATCGGTGGGCAGCACCACTGCCTGGCCGCCGAAGTTGCGTTCCGTGGCGGTGCGGCCCAGTTCCACCACCTGCGAGGCCATGAGCGCGGCCGACAGGTCGCGCGTGAGTTCGAACAACGACTGCGCGCGCTGCTCGCGGCTGGCCGCGATGCGCGCCTGGAAGCGCAACCCCGCCGTGAGCTGCCCGATGAGCAGGCCGACGGCCAGCATGACGGCGAAGGTGAAGAAATACTGCACATCGCTCACCGCGAACGAAAACCGCGGTGGCACGAAGAACAGGTCGAACGCCGCCACATTGAGCACAGCCGACAGCGCGGCCGGCCCGCGGCCCTGGCGCACGGCGACCAGCACCACGCCCATGAGGAACAGCATGACGATGTTGGCCAGTTCGAAGTAGCCATGCAGCGGCGCGGCAAGTGCCGTGGCCAGCAGGCTCGCGGCTACGGCCCAGGCATAGCGCCGCCACGAGGACGGCAGGCCGGTGTCCTGCTCTTCGCCATCGGCCTGGCGCAAGGTCTGCGCAATGCGCCGGGTGCTGGGGGTGTGGCCCACCTCCATCACGTCCAGCGCCGGCGCGAGGGTGGCCAGCCGCTGGGTCATGCCCACCTGCCAGGGCCACCGGCGGTGCGCCTGGGCGCGGCGGCCGACGATCAGGGTCGCGCAGTTCAGTGACTGGGCATGCGCCACCAGGGCGGCAGGCAGGTCATGACCGGTGAGCACGGCGGTCTGCGCACCCAGGTCGCCCGCGAGCTGCAGCACGGCCAGGATGCGGTCGCGCTCGG
>JAZKEE010000173.1:0-1675 GCA_040387235.1 Pseudomonadota bacterium | reverse complement strand
GTGTTCGACGTGCACGACTGCCCCGGCGACCTGCGCGACCTGGCGCCCAAGGGCTTCACGGTGGAGCGGCACGAATTGACGCTGTACGGTCGCTGCGCCGACTGCGCGAAGGAGGCGGCAGCCGCCCCGAAGGCCCGGGGCAAGGCCGCAGCTACGGCCTGATCGGCTTCAGGCGGACTGGTACAGCGTCACCACGCAGGCCCCGCCCAGGCCCAGGTTGTGCTGCAGTGCGGTGCGTGCTCCGGGCACCTGGCGGTCCTCGGCCGTGCCGCGCAGCTGGTGCGTGAGCTCGTAACACTGTGCCAGCCCGGTAGCGCCCAGCGGGTGCCCCTTGGAAAGCAGGCCGCCTGATGGATTGGTGACCACTTTGCCGCCATAGGTGTTGCTGCCTGCATCGATGAAGGCGGCCGCACCGCCCGGCGGGCACAGGCCCAGGGCCTCGTAGCTGATGAGCTCGTTCTGCGCAAAACAGTCGTGCAGTTCCACCACGTCCAGGTCCTCGGGGCCGATGCCGGCCTGCTCATACACCTTGTGCGCTGCCGCTGCCGTCATGCCGTAGCCCACCAGGTTCATCATGTCGTGGCTGTCGAAGGCATCGGGCCGGTCGGTGGTCATGGCCTGGGCGGCGATGAACACGCCGGTGCGCAGGCCATGGCGCCTGGCAAAGCCTTCGGACACCAGCACCGCCGCGGCGGCGCCGCAGGTCGGCGGGCAGGCCATGAGCCGGGTGAGCACGCCGGGCCAGAGCATGGGTGCATTCATCACGTCCTCCACGGACAGCTCCTTGCGCAGCAGCGCCAGCGGGTTGCGCGCCGCATGGCGGCTGGCCTTGGCGCGCACCTTGGCAAAGGATTCGAGCGGCGTGCCGTACTTGCGCATATGGCTCTGCCCTGCCCCGCCAAAATAGCGCAGCGCCAGGGGTAGATCGGGCATGCCCACCAGCGTCTCGGCCTCGCGGTCGAAGTCCTCGAACGGGCTGGGCCGGTCGTTGAACACGGTGCCGATGGCGCCCGGGCTCATTTGCTCGAAACCCAGGGCCAACACGCAGTCGGCCGCACCGCTCGCTATGGCCTGGCGTGCGAGGAACAACGCCGTGGAGCCGGTCGAGCAGTTGTTGTTGATGTTGAAGACCGGTATTCCGGTCATGCCCAGGCCATAGACGGCCTTCTGGCCGCTGGTCGAATCGCCGTAGACATAGCCGACATAGGCCTGCTCGATGGCGCCGTAGGCAATACCCGCGTCTCCCAGGGCGAGCCGGCCGGCCCGCCCCGCCATGAGGGGATAGGGCTCGTTGGCGCCCGGCTTGGCGAACGGGATCATGCCCACGCCCGCGATGAATGCCTTGTGTGACATGGTTCTTCGCCTCAGGTAACCGTTTGCCGCGCCAGCAGCGTGGCGCGGATGTCCTTCTTCATCACCTTGCCTACCTTGGAGCGAGGCAGGTCGGGCCAGATCTCGACCCGCTTGGGCGCCTTGACGCTGCCGATGCGCGCCTTGACGAAGGCCATGATGTCCTCGGGCTGCACCGTGCGGCCGGCATGCAACTGGAGCACGGCCACCACCTTCTCGCCCCATTTGTCGTCGGGCAGGCCGACGACGGCGCTGTCCTGAACGTCGGGATGCTGCATCAGCGCCTGCTCGACCTCGACCGAGTAGACGTTGAAGCCGCCGGTGA
>JAZKEE010000172.1:0-18281 GCA_040387235.1 Pseudomonadota bacterium | reverse complement strand
GTTTAGGTGAATTCATTCCACTAAACCAAATCAACCGGTACCACCCATGACCACCAAGACCTTCGCCTCCGCCGCCGACCTGGAAGTCAAGCAGGTGAGCTTCGACAAGCTCTCCGACCACGCCTACGCCTACACCGCCGAGGGCGACCCCAATACCGGAATCATCATCGGCGACGACGCCGTGATGGTCATCGACACCCAGGCCACCCCCGTCATGGCCCAGGACGTGATCCGCCGCATCCGCGAAGTCACCGACAAGCCCATCAAGTACGTGCTGCTGTCCCACTACCACGCGGTGCGCGTGCTGGGTGCCAGCGCCTACGGGGCCGAGCACATCATCGCCAGCGAGGACACGCGCGACCTGATCGTCGAGCGCGGCCAGTTCGACAAGGACAGCGAGATCGGCCGCTTCCCGCGCCTGTTCCAGAACGTGGAAAGCGTGCCGGACGGCCTGACCTGGCCGACCATGACCTTCAACAAGAAGATGACCCTGTGGCTCGGAAAACTCGAAGTGCAGATCCTGCAGCTGGGCCGCGGCCATACTAAGGGCGATACCGTGGCCTGGCTGCCTGCGGAGAAGATCCTGTTCAGCGGCGACCTGGTGGAGTTCGGCGCCACGCCGTATGCGGGCGATGCCTATTTCAAGGACTGGCCTCAGACCCTGGACAACCTGGCGGCACTGAAGCCCGAGAAGCTGGTGCCCGGACGCGGCGCGGCGCTGCAGACCCCCGAGCAGGTGCAGGAAGGCCTGGCCGGCACGCGGGCCTTCATTAGCGACCTGTACGAGAGCGTCAAGGCCAGCGCCGCCAAGGGCGAAGACCTGCGCAAGGTCTACGAAGCCACCTTCGCCAAACTGCAACCCAAGTATGGCAACTGGGTGATCTTCAACCACTGCATGCCGTTCGACGTGACGCGTGCCTATGACGAAGCCACGCAGTACCCGGACCCGCGCATCTGGACGGCCGAGCGCGACATCCAGATGTGGAAGTCGCTGGAAGGCTGAACGCCCCGGAGGAGACAAGCATGACAACAACAGCGTCCGCACCACCCGCCTTCGACGGCACAGGCGCCCAGGTACAGGCCATCGAATTCGCCTACCGGCACTCCCCTGACCAGGATGCCGCCAGCCCGGTGCAGCACCCCGTCGTGGTGGTGGGCGCCGGGCCCGTGGGCCTGTCCCTGGCCATCGACCTGGCCCAGCGCGGCCAAAGGGTGGTGGTGCTGGACAACGACTGCAGGCTTTCCACCGGTTCGCGTGCCATCTGCTTTGCCAAGCGCACCCTGGAGATCTGGGACCGCCTCGGAGTGGGCCAGCGCATGGTGGACAAGGGCGTGTCGTGGAACGTGGGCAAGGTGTTCTTCCACGACGCCCCGCTGTACGAGTTCAACCTGCTGCCTGAGGAAGGCCACGAGCGTCCGGCCTTCATCAACCTGCAGCAGTACTACGCCGAGGCCTACCTCGTGGAGCGGGCCCTGCAGTTGCCCAACATCGAGCTGCGCTGGCACAGCAAGGTGGCGGGCATTGCGCCGCACGATGGCGGCGCGCTGCTCACCATCGCGACCCCCGAGGGCGACTACCGCATCGACGCCCAATGGGTCGCCGCCTGCGATGGCTCGCGCTCGCCCCTGCGCCAGATGATGGGCCTGGAGAGCAAGGGCCGCACCTTTCAGGACCGCTTTTTGATCGCCGACGTGAAGATGGCCAGCAGCGCCGACTTTCCGACAGAACGCTGGTTCTGGTTCGACCCGCCCTTTCACCCCAACCAGAGCGTGCTGCTGCACAGCCAGCCCGACAATGTCTGGCGCATTGACTTCCAGCTGGGCTGGAACGCCGACCCCGAGGAGGAAAAGAAGCCCGAGAACATCCTGCCGCGCGTGCGCGCGCTGCTGGGCCCCGATGCGCAGTTCGAGCTCGAATGGGCCAGCGTCTACACCTTTGCCTGCCTGCGCATGGACCGCTTCGTGCATGGCCGCGTGGTGTTCGCCGGCGACAGCGCGCACGGCGTGTCGCCCTTTGGCGCACGCGGTGCCAACAGCGGCGTGCAGGACGCCGAGAACCTGGCCTGGAAGCTCGACTGGGTGCTGCGCGGCCGGGCCGGCGAGGAGCTGCTGGCCAGCTACGGCCCCGAACGCGAGTACGCGGCCGACGAAAACATCGCCAACTCGACCCGCGCCACCGACTTCATCACGCCCAAGAGCGAGATCAGCCGCCTGTTCCGTGATGCCGCGCTGGAGCTGGCGCGCGAACATCCGTTTGCGCGCCGCATCGTCAACAGCGGACGCCTGTCGGTGCCGGCCACGCTGCACGGCTCGCCGCTGAACACGCCCGATGGCGACACCTTCGCCGGCACGCAGGTGCCTGGCGCCGTGCTGCTCGACGCGCCCATGGGACACGGTGGCCAGAGTGCCTGGCTGCTGCGCACGCTGGGGCCGGACTTCACCTTGCTGGTGTTCGGCACGGCACCGGCCTGGGCCGCCAGCCTGCCCCAGGTGAAGCTGCTGCAGGTAGGCAACGACCTGCAGGACACCCACGGCCTGCTGGCAAGGCGCCTGGACGCGCGGCCCGGCACGGCCTACCTGGTGCGGCCCGACCAGCATGTGTGCGCGCGCTGGCGCAGCCTGAGTGAAGGCGCCGTGCGCGCCGCTTTGGCCAGGGCGACGGCCAGCCACCAGCCAGCAGCCGCCGCCGCTGCCGACCTCGCAACCGCCTGACGAAGGAGCCCTGAGCATGCTCGATACCCAGCCCCGCCTGCAGGCCTGCGACGATTTCTACGAGGCCCTGATCGCCGCCCACAACGGCCTCACGCCGCACGAGAGCCACGCGATGAACGCCCGCCTCATCCTGCTGCTGGCCAACCACATCGGGGACCAGGCCACGCTGCTGCATGCGCTGACGCTGGCGCGCGGCAGCACAGCGCCCACCGGCGCGGCGGGCCTGGCGCCGGTGACACCGGTCGCCCCGGTACACGCTGCGGCCTGACGCCGCCCACAACCGCCCACCCACCATTCAGCCACCGCGCAAGCCCCGCACAGACAGGGCCTGCGGCGCCGCTGTGCCCAACCCAAGCCATCGATCTTTTGACCACCGGAGACAAACCACCATGCTGCGCAAACACTTCCTCGCCACCCTCGCGGGCCTGGCAATCACGCCCCTCGCCCTGCCCCTGCATGCGCAGGACAACAGCAAGCCCCTGGAATGGGTGGTCGGCTATGCGGCCGGAGGGGGCTCGGACATCGTGGCCCGCACCATCGCCGAGTCCATGGGTGCCAGCCTGGGCCGCCCCGTCATCATCAACAACAAGCCCGGCGCGGGCACCAACATCGCGGCCGACTATGCCGCGCGCAGCAAGGACTTGGGCAACCTGGTCTTCTCGGCCGACTTCGCCACGCTGGCAGCCAACCCCTTCCTGTTCAGCAAGCTGAGCTACAACGCCGAGAAGGACTTCCAGCCCGTGGGCCTGCTGGTGCGCTTTCCGATGTTCCTCGTGGTGTCGAACAACGTGCCCGCGAAGAACCTCAAGGAGTTCATGGCCTGGGCCAAGGGCAACGCCGATGGCGTGAACTGGGCCTCTGCCGGCCCGGGCAGCCCGCACCATCTGGTGGGCGAGCTGTTCCGCGAGCAGAGCGGGCTCAAGCTCACCCATGTGCCCTACCGCGGCGCGGCCCCGGCCATCCAGGACGTGATCGGCGGCCAGGTGCCCGCGATGTGGATCGACAGCGCCACGGTCTACCCCTTCCTCGCCGCCCACAAGGTGCGCGCCATTGGCGTGGCCAGCCCGCAGCGCGTGGCGACCATGCCCGACGTACCCACCATCCAGGAGCAGGGGCTGCAGGGATTCGAAGGGTTCGCGTGGCAGGGGCTGGTGGCCCCCACGGGCACCTCGCCAGAGGCCGTGGCCCAGTTCAGCAAGGCGCTGCAGACGGCCCTGGCCGATACGCGCACCCGCGCGCGCCTGCAGGCCCTGGGCGTGGAGCCCCTGCCCGGCACCCCGGCCCAGATGGGCAGCTATGCGCGCGCCGAGCGAGAAAAATGGGGCCGCGTGATCACCAAGGTCGGCGTCAAGCTGGATTGAACCGCCGGCTCACGGCGGGCTGCGCAGGGCCCGCGCACGCTGCAGGCGGCGCCCGCGTTGCAGCACGGGCGCCAGCCACAGGGCCTGCACCACCGCATAGCCCAGCACTGCCAGGACCAGGCCCAGCACCGGCAGGCCGACCAGCAGCGGCGTGCCCAGGGCCTGCATCCACTCGGCCAGCGCCTGCACGCTGAAGGCGCCGGCCGGGCCGGTCGCGTTGAAGGCCGGCAGCACCTGCTCGCCAGGGAGCACCAGCGAGCCCATCTGGAAGGCCAGCACATACAGGGGCACGGTGGTCAGCGGGTTGGTATAGAACGTGGTGACGCCGCCGGCCACCACGTTGCCGCGCAGCCAGGCACAGGCGCCGACCGCCCCCACCAGCTGCAGCGGGCCGGGGATGAGCCCGCAGAACAGGCCGGCAGCCACCCCGCGCGCCAGCGGCTCGCGCTGGAAGCGGAACAGCGCGCGCTGCTCCATCCAGGGCACGGCACGGGCCAATGCCGTGCGTGCCAGCTGGTCGCGCACGCTCGGCTCCAGGTGCCGCAGCTTGCGGCGCAGGGTGCTCAGCATCCGCATCGGCGAGCGATCACCAGCTGAAGGCCGCTGCGGTGGCCAGGCCCCACAGCGTCGCGAGGGCGGTGAGCAGTCCCACGTCGCGCCGGTCGTTGCCCAGGCGCCAGGCCATCAGGGCCGTGCCCGCCAAGGCCACCAGCAGGGTGAGCATCACCGATTCGATCATGTCCATGGCAGGTCTCCTTCAGGGCTTGGGGGGGTTTGCAGCGGGTGGGCTGCCGGCCGAGCTGCGCAGCGACAGGACGATGGAGCCGGCGATCAAACCCGCCGTCACCAGCAGAGCGTAGCCGATCGGGATCTTCACCAGGTCGATGAGCAGCATCTTGCTGCCGATGAACACCAGCACCAGGGCCAGGCCATAAGCCAGCAGGTGGAAGCGGTCGGCCAGGTCGGCCAGCAGGAAGTACAGCGCGCGCAGGCCCAGGATGGCGAAGATGTTGGCCGTGAGCACGATGAACGGGTCGCTGGTGATCGCGAAGATGGCCGGGATGCTGTCCACCGCGAAGATGATGTCCGTGGTGCCGATCAGGATGAGCACCACGAACAGCGGCGTGTAGTGCTTGACGCCGTTGATGGTGGTGGTCAGCTTCTCGCCGTCGAACACGTCGGCGATGCGGATGCGCCTGCGCAAGAAGCGCAGCACCGGGTTGGTCGCGATGTCCGGCTCCTGGCCGGCAGCGAACCACATCTTGGCGCCCGTGAACACCAGGAAGGCGCCGAACACGTAGAGCAGCCAGTGGAACGAGGCCAACAGCCAGGCGCCTGCCAGGATCAGCAAGGTGCGCAGCACGATGGCGCCGATGATGCCGATGATCAGCGCGCGCTTCTGGTGCTGGGCGGGTACGGCGAAGTAGCTGAACAGCATCAGGAACACGAAGATGTTGTCGATGGACAGGCTTTTCTCCACCAGGTAACCGGTGATGAACTGCATCGACACGGTGTTGGCCACCTCACGCCCCTGGCTGCTGTCCAGGTACCACCACAGGCCGGCCACGAACACGAAGGCCAGCGAGAACCACAGGGCACTCCATTTCAGGGCTTCCTTGGTCGTGACCTTGTGCGCACCCTGGCGCTCCATGACCAGCAGGTCGATGCCGATGGCCACGACCACGAAGACGGCAAAGCCCGCCCACATCCACCAGGTTCCGATTGTTTCCATGATGTCTTGCTCCTTCGCGCCGGCGCGTCAGCGCCGCGAACGCGGCAAGGGTGGCAGGCCCGGGGTCGGGGTGGCGGGGGTACGGACAGCGGTGTCGTGCATGAGGGATCTCCTGGAAAATTCAAGGCAAGCCCGCACTGTAGGGATGTCCTTTCATCTTTAAAACCTGTCTTTTAGGTACTATTCATCTGGTTTTTACGAACCAAACAACCTCCACCCAATGCCCCTGCAGGCCATCGGGACACGCACGCCATGAGCCAGAGCTTCAACTACCGCCATCTGTACTACTTCTGGGTGGTCGCCAAGGAAGGTGGCATCGCGCGCGCCGCCGAGCGGCTGGACATGGCCGTGCAGACCATCAGCGCGCAGGTGCGCCTGCTGGAGCAGGCACTGGGCACCAGCCTGCTGCGCGCCGAAGGACGCAGCCTGGTGCTCACCGAGGCCGGGGTGGCTGCGCTGCACGAGGCCGACCAGATCTTTGCGCTGGGCGAGCAGTTGACGCACCGCGTGCGCGAGGCCGCCAGCGGCCAGACGCTGCGGCTGAACCTGGGCATCTCCGACGGCATCGCCAAGCTGGCCATGCACCGGCTGCTGACGCCGGTGCTCGACGAGCCGCACCTGCGCCTGCTGTGCCATGAAGGGGAATTCCAGCCGCTGCTCGGCGAACTCGCGCTGCACAAGCTCGACGCGGTGCTGGCCGACCGCGCCGCGCCGCCGAACCCGGCCCTCAAGACCACCAGCCAGCTGCTGGGCACGAGCGCCGTGGCCTGGTATGCCCCACCCGTGTGGGCCGAAGCGGCGGCGCGGCAGTTTCCGCAGAGCCTGGCGGTGGTGCCCGTGCTGCTGCCTACCGACCATGCCGCCATGCGCGCGCGCCTGGACCATTGGTTGGAGCGCGAACGCATTCGCCCGCGCATTGCCGGTGAGTTCGAGGACAGTGCCCTGCTGAGCACCTTTGCCGCCACGGGCATGGGGGTGATGCCGGCCCCCGTGACAGTGGGCGCGCACCTGCTCAAGACCCATGGCCTGGTGCAGGTGGGCACGACGCCCGACGTGCAGGAGCAGTTCCACCTGATCTACAACGCGCGCAAGGTCATGCACCCGTTGCTCACGCGGCTCCTGGAATCCTCCGAAGGCGGCGCCTTGCTCAACTCCTGAGCAGCGGGCCCCGCCTCGGAGCGGCCCAAAAACTCAGCGAAGCGGTTCTGGCTAGGCGCTGCGTCGCAGGCAGTCGGAGCCCGTCCACGGCCTTTACGGGGTTGCGTTGCCTCCTCCGGGAGGATCAGGCAAGGCGCCCACCGCAGATGGACGCATGTCCATCAAGGATGGGCAACGCCGCATGGGCCTGCCGGAGGTGGCAACCCGAAGGGCATGCAGCCCACGCCCCGCCCCTCGTCGTTGCCCACCTTGCCCATGCCACCGGCATGGGCAGCGGCGCGCGCCTAGACGGACGCACCGTGGACTGCATGCGCATCCCCGTAAAAGGCCGTGGACAGGCTCTAGTACGACAAGACGGAGCAACGACGCCAGAAGAGTTTTTGAGTCGCTCCTACTTCGTGAAACGGCCGTCGCGGCCCATCATGAGCAGGTCGACGAACTTGCCCGAACTGTGCTGAGTGGCCGACAGCTCCACGGGGTAGCCGCCCAGGTTCACGCTCTTCATCGACTCCATGGCCTGCACCAGCCCTGCGCGCGTGGGCTTGGCGCCGGCGCGCTGCAGCGCCTCGACCAGGAAGCGGGCGGAGATGAAGCCTTCCATCTGGCTGAAGGTGTACTCAGTGATGCCCTTGGCCTTGGCCAGGGTCTGGAACTCGCGCGAGATCGGCATGCTCTGGTTCCACGGCGAGGGCACGACCTGCGAGACCACGATGCCCCGCGCGCGTTCTCCGAGGGCCTTGACCAGTTGCGCGTTGCTGATCACCGAGAGCATGTAGAACGTGGTGCGGTGGCCGGCCGCCAGGTAGGCATCGACGAAATCCACGCTGGGCTTGCCGGCGCTGATGACGATGATAGCCTGGGGCGTGGCCTTGGCCACCGCAGCCACGGCATCCACCATCTTCGAGCCGTCCACCTCCAGCGGGGCCTGGGCCACGAGTTCCACCTTGTGGTTCTTGACCGACTTCTCGACCGAGGCCAGGCCGCCCGTGCCGAAGGGGTTGTTGAGGTAGACCGCCGCGATGCGCGCGATGCCCACCGAGGCCAGTTGTTTGACCGTGGCGTCGAGCTCGGCCGCATAGCCGGCCTTGATGTTGAAGACGTAGCGGCTGCTGGCCTGGCGCAGGCCGTCGGAGCCAGTGAACGGCGCGATGAAGGGCACGCCGCGCTCCTCGGCAATCGGCAAGGCGGCCAGGGCCGGCGGCGTGCCGGCGTACTGGAACAGCGCGAGCACCTTGTCCTCGTCGATCAGCTTCTTCGTGTTCTCGGCCGCCTTCTTGGGGTCGTAGGCATCGTCGATGGCGACCACGCGGATCTTGCGGCCACGCACGCCGCCCGAGGCATTGACGTGGTCGAAATACAGGGCCGAGCCCTGGCGCACCTCGCTGGTCAGTGCTGCGAGCGGGCCGCTCAACTGGCACGACTGGCCGATGACGATCTCGCCGTCGGCTACGCCCGCGTTGTCCTGGGCCCAGGCCGTGCCTGTGGCCCAGCCCAGGGCCATTGAGAGTGCGGTGCGCCGGCGTGCGGCACCTGCGCGTGAGAGGGGTTGAACTCCTGCTGCTGCCATGTTGTCTTGTCTCCTGTCGTCTTTATGGTTCTTCATCACAACGCAAAAACCTTCCGGTGCCAGGCCTGGCATGCGGAAGGGTGGAAAAACGGGACTGCCGCCGCGTCACGCAGCAGCCCTGGGAGCGCGCTGGCGCTCCCCGAAAAACCTCAGGCCACCTCGGCTGGGGCGTGCGCAGCCCCGCCCATGCCCAGGTAGGTGTCGATGATGCGGCGGTCGCTGAGCAGATCCTGCGCGGCGCCGGTCAGCGCCACAGCCCCCATTTCGAGCACGTAGGCCCGGTCGGCCACGCGCAGTGCGGCGCGCGCGTTCTGCTCCACGAGCAGCACCGACACGCCGTGGGCGCGCAGCGAGGACACCACCTGCAGCACCTCGCGCACGATCAGCGGGGCCAGGCCGAGCGAGGGCTCGTCGAGCATCAACAGGCGCGGGCGCGCCATCAGCGCGCGGCCGATGGCCAGCATCTGCCGCTCGCCGCCCGAGAGCGTGGAGGCAAGCTGCGGGCGGCGCTCGCGCAGGCGCGGGAAGATCTCGAACACCTCATCCATGCGCTGCGCCTGGTCGCGCTGGCCCTTGCGCCAGCGTGAGAAGCCGCCCAGGAGCAGGTTGTCCTCCACCGACATCTCGCCGAAGAGTTCGCGCTTTTCGGGCACCAGGGCCACGCCGCGCGCCACCATGGCCTCCACGCTGGGACGCACGATGCGCTCGCCGGCCAGGGTGATGGAGCCCGTGGCGGGCAGCAGACCCATGGCCGCGCACAGCAAGGTGGTCTTGCCCGCACCATTGGGACCGATGACGGTGACGATCTCGCCCTCGTTCACGTCCAGGCACACCTGGTGGACGGCTTCCACCTGGCCGTACGACACGGAGAGGTCCTGCAGTTGCAGCAAGGCGGTCATGCGGGGGCTCCTTCGGTGGCAACGGCAGCAGGCAGGTCGTCGTCGTCGGCGCCGCCCAGGTAGGCATCGAGCACGCGCTGGTTGCTCTGCACCTGTGCGGGCGTGCCCTCGGCGATCACGGTGCCGAACTCCAGCACCGTGATGCGGTCGGCCAGGTTCATCACGAACTCCATGTCGTGCTCCACCACCAGGATGCCCAGGCCCTCGGCGCGCAGCTGGCGCAGCAGGTCGGCCAGGGCCTTTTTTTCCAGATGGCGCAGGCCTGCGGCGGGTTCGTCGAGCAGCAGGATGGCTGGTTGGCCAGCCAGGGCGCGCGCGATCTCCACGATGCGCTGCTGCCCCAGGGCCAGCGAGGCCGCGGGCGCATCGGCATGGGCCCCCAGGCCGCAGCGCTCGATCTGGCGGCGCGCCTCGGCCAGCAGGGCGGCTTCTTCGGCGCGGTCCAGGCGCAGCATGGAGGCGAGCCAGCCGCGGTGCGCACGCTGGTGCGCCCCCAGGGCGACGTTCTCGACCACGCTGCGCTGGCCCAGCAGGCGCACATGCTGGAAGGTGCGCGCCATGCCCAGGCGGGCGAAGGCGCGCGAGGGGCGGCGCAGCATGGCCCGGTCCACCAGGCGCACCTCGCCCTCGGTGGCGTCGTCCACGCCCGAGATCATGTTGAAGAAGGTGCTCTTGCCGGCACCGTTGGGGCCGATCAGCGCGTGCACCTCGCCGGCCTTCACGTCCATGGACACGTTGTTGTTGGCAACCAGCCCGCCGAAGCGCTTGGTCACGTTGCGTGCCTGCAGCAGCACCGTGCCGGGCGCCGGCAGCGTGCGCTGCGCCAGCCCGGTGGCCTGGCGCACGGCACGCGGCGCCTCGCGGCGCAGCCAGCGCTCGCCCAGGCGGTTCAACGTAGGCCACAGGCCATCGGCAAAGCGCTGCAGCACGAAGACCATGAGCAGGCCGAAGACGATGACCTCGAAGTTGCCGCTGGTGCCCAGCAGCGAGGGCAGCACGTCCTGCAGCTTTTCCTTGAGCAGGGTGATCAGCGTGGCGCCCAGCACCGCGCCCCAGAGGTGGCCGGCCCCGCCGACCACGGCCATGAACAGGTACTCGATACCGATGTTGAGGTTGAACGGCGTGGGGCTCACGAAGCGCTGCAGGTGCGCATACAGCCAGCCCGAAATGGCCGCCAGCAGCGCCGCCAGCACGAACAGCTTGATGCGGTAGCGCGCCGTGTCCACCCCCATGGACTCGGCCATCACCCGCCCGCCCTTGAGCGCACGGATGGCGCGGCCCTCGCGCGAATCGAGCAGGTTGTGCAGCAGCCACAGCGACACCAGCAGCACCGCCCAGATCAGCACGCCGATGGCGCGCGGCGAAGCAAGCGAGAACCCGGCCACGATGAGCGGAGGCACGCCGGTGATGCCGGTCTGCCCGCCGAGGAATTCCATGTTGCCGAACAGGTAGTACAGCGACAGGCCCCAGGCGATGGTGCACAGCGGCAGGTAGTGGCCCGACAGCTTGAGCGTGACCGAGCCCAGGCCCCAGGCCAGCGCGAACGTGATCACGAGGCCCAGCACCAGCCCCACCCAGGGCAGGCCGGCCATGCCGACGATGCCCGAGAGCGCCTGCACCGACGCGGGCGCCGTGCAGATCCAGGCCGTGGCATAGGCCCCGACGCCCACGAAGGCCGCCTGGCCGAACGAGGTCATGCCGCCCACGCCGGTGAGCATGACCAGGCCCGCTGCCACGATGGCGTACAGGCCGATGTAGCTGAGCACGACCACGGTGAAATCGGGCAGCCAGCCCCAGCACAGGGCCAACAGCGCCACGGCGGCGAGTGTCAGCTGGGTGCGCGTGACGATGCCGCGCGATGTGCCTGCAGCTTGTGCGCCGGCAGCAATCTCTGTCTTGACGGGCGTGCTCATTCCTCATCCTCCACATGGCGGCTGTTGAGCGAGCGCCACCACAGCACGGGCACGATCAGGGTGAACACGAGAACCTCCTTGTAGGCACTGGCCCAGAACGAAGCAAAGGCCTCCAGCTGCCCCACCAGCAGGGCACCGGCCAGTGCCATCGGGTAGCTGGCCAGCCCGCCCACGATGGCCGCGACGAAGCCCTTGAGGCCGATCAGGAAACCCGTGTCGTAGTACACGGTGGTGAGCGGCGCGATCAGCAGGCCCGAGACGGCGCCGATCAGCGCGGCCAGGGCAAAGCTCACGTCGCCCGACAGCTCGGTGGGGATGCCCATGAGGCGCGCCCCCACGCGGTTGATGGCCGTGGCGCGCAGCGCCTTGCCGACCATGGAGCGGCCGAAGAACAGGAACAGCAGCATCACCAGCGCCAGCGTGACGCCCAGCACCACCAGCGACTGGCCCGAGACGGGGATGCCACCGAGGTCGAAGCGCGCCTCCGAGAACGGCGGCGTGCGCGAACCCTCGGCACCGAAGAACAGCAGGCCCAGGCCCACCAGCACGCCGTGCAGCGCCACCGAGACGATGAGCAGCATCAGCACCGTGGCATCGGCCAGCGGCCGGAAGGCCAGGCGGTACAGCAGCGGCCCCATGGGCGTGATGAGGATCAGCGTGGTGAGCGCTTGCATGCCCAGCGAAGTGGGACGCAGGCCCAGGATCAGCGCGCAGGCCACCAGCGGCAACACCAGGCACCAGACCACGGTGGCGGGCCAGTTCACGGGGCTGCCGCGCTGGTAGCGCACGGCCTCGACCACCAGCACCACGGCGGCCATGCCCACCAGCAGCCACAGCGTGGCGGGAATGCGCCCGCCCTGCATCATGGCCATGGTCAGCGCCCCGAAGGCCACGAACTCGCCCTGGGGGATGAAGATCACCCGGGTCACGGAAAAAACCAGCACCAGCGCCAGCGCCATCAGTCCATAGATGGCGCCGTTGACAATGCCGTCCTGCCCCAGCAGCAGGGCGATCTGCAAATCCATATTCGGCTTTCTTTCACAAGGCAGACACGCCGCAGGCCGCGGGGACCGCTCCCCGCGCCACGGCGCCAGGCGCACAGCACCTGTCTCTCTCAACGACCCGCAAACGCGCGCAGCCCACGCAACCGACGCGGCCCAAGCCAGTGCTCTCCCGGGCAAGGGCCGCCCCGCCGCGCTGGGAGCGTCTCCCTCCCGCTTCGCGCAGCGATGCGAGAGAGGGGGAAGGCGCGCAGCGCCTCGGGGGGAGCTTAGGGCTGGTACTTCCAGGTGCCGTTCTCGATCTTGACCATCACGCGGGCGCGCTGGTCCAGGCCCAGGTGGTCGTTTTCGGACATATTGAAGATGCCGTGGGCGCCGGGCACTTCCTTGATCTGCTCGAGCGCATCACGCAAGGCGGCGCGGAACTCCACGGTGCCGGGCTTGGCCTTCTTGAGCGCCACGGGCACGGCGGCGGCCATCAGCACGCCGGCATCCCAGCCATGGGCGCCGAAGGTGGAGACGCTGTCCTTGCCATTGGCAGCCTCGTAGGCGGCCACGTAGGCGCTGGCCGACTTCTTCACCGGGTGCGAGGCAGGCAGCTGTGAGGCGACGAGCACGGGACCGGAGGGCAGGAAGGTGCCTTCCACGTCCTTGCCGCCCACGCGCAGGAAATCGGCATTGGCCACGCCGTGGGTCTGGTAGACCTTGCCGGTAAAGCCACGCTCCTTGAGCGCCTTCTGCGGCAGCGCGGCCGGCGTGCCGGAGCCGGCAATCAGCACGGCATCGGGCTTGGCCGAGATCATCTTCAGGGTCTGGCCGGTCACCGAGGTGTCGGTGCGCGCGTAGCGCTCGTTGGCCACGATCTGGATCTTCTTGATCGCTGCGGCCTTGCCGAACTCCTGGTACCAGCCTTCGCCATAGGCATCGGCAAAGCCGATGAAGGCCACGGTCTTGATGCCGGCGTTGGCCATGTGGTCGACGATGGCCAGCGACATCATGATGTCGTTCTGCGGGGTCTTGAAGACCCATTTCTTCTTGGCGTCCATGGGCTCGACGATGCGCGCCGAGGCAGCCATGGAGATCATGGGCGTCTGTGCCTCGGCGACCACGTCGATCATGGCCAGCGAGTTGGGCGTGGTGCTCGAGCCCAGGATGATGTCGACCTTGCTTTCGCTGATCAGCTTGCGCGTGTTGCCAACGGCCGTGGTCGTGTCCGACGCGTCGTCGAGCACGATGTAGTTGACCTTCTGGCCGCCGATGGTGCGCGGCATCAGGGCGATGGTGTTCTTCTCGGGGATGCCCAAAGATGCGGCGGGGCCGGTGGCCGACACCGTGACACCGACGGTGATATCGGCGAGGGCGGCGCCGCAGGCCATGGCGGCGGCCGCGGCCACCAGTGCGAGTTGTGCGAAACGGAACTTCATGCTTTTGTCTCCTGTGGATCGTTGTGAATAAAGGAAGAAAGAGGTCAGCGCAACGGGGCGCTCTGGCCTGGACCCGGCTCTTCGCGGCCGGTGGGGGGTGCACGGAGTGCGTGGTCTGGCATTGTCATGGACGGGGGGGCCTTTCGGCCAGTGGCGGAGGCATGCGCACCGCAGGAAACCCACCAAAGAACAGGTCGGCCACGATGGGCGCCATGGTCTCGTAGTCGAGTTCGCCATCGGGCTTGAGCCAGGTGAACATCCAGTTGATCATGCCGAACAGCAGCATGGTCAGCGCCTTGGTCAGGCCTGCGGCATCGGTATCGGGGCGCATCTGCGCCAGCGCCTCTGCAAAAACGGCCACCACGGCGCGCTCCTTGCCGAGGATGCGTTCGCTGTCCTCGGGCTGCAGAAAGCGCACGTCCTCTGTCAGTACGCGGTGGGCATGCTGGGCTTCGGCGTATTCCTCGACGAAGCGGTGGATCAGCTCGCGCAGCCGTGCCTCGGGCTCCAGGTGCTTGTCCTCCACCTCTTGCACCAGCGCCTGCAGGCGCGAGACATGGCCATCGGCAATGTGCACCAGCAGGTTGTACTTGTCGCGAAAGTAGTGGTACAGCGTGGGCTTGGACAGGCCGCAGGCTTCGGCCACCTCGTTCATCGAGGTGGCGGGGTAGCCGCGGCGTGCAAACAGTTCGGCGGCATGGCGGAGGATCATTTCGCGCTGGTCGTCGTATCCGGGGGATCGTCCTCGGGCCATGGGCAGTTTTCCTTTGCATCCGGTAGTGAAGGGCCGCCATCTTGCCGCATGCCGGCGGCTGGCACCCATTCTCCCCAGGGAGAATGCGCTGCACGGCACTTCGACAGCGGGATTCATTACCGCTCGTCGAACGACAGCACCACGCTGTCGGACAGTGGCCGGCACTGGCAGGTGAGCACGAAGCCGGCGGCCACCTCGGCCTTGTCGAGCGCGAAATTGCGCTCCATGCGCACCTCGCCCTGCACGCACTTGGCGCGGCAGGTACCGCACACGCCCGAGGTGCACGAGAACGGCACCTCCAGCCCGGCGGCCGATGCCGCATCGAGAATGCTCGCCTGCTCGCCCGAGAAGGAGAACTCGCGCCTGAGGCCATCGCGCACGATGGCGATGCGTGCGGTCTTGGCATCGCCGGGAAGTGCTTCGTGTACCACCGCGCCCACCTGTCCTCCTGCGGGCAGGGCCACGCCAAAGCGCTCGACGTGGATGCGTTCAGCCGGCACGCCGCCGGCCAGCAGCGCCGCTTCGGCCTCGTCGTTCATCTGGAAGGGCCCGCAGATGAAGGCCTCGTCGATCTTCTGCGCGGGGATCAGCGCTTTCAGGAACTCCGCGAGCTTTTCGCGGTTCACGAAACCCATGTTCAGCGGCGCGTCGGTCTGCTCGGCCGAGAACACATGGTGCAGCACCAGGCGCGTGAGGTAGCGGTTCTTGAGGTCCTCGATCTCCTCCTTGAACATGGTGGATTGCAGCGTGCGGTTGCCGTAGATCAGCGTGAAGCGGCTGCCGGGTTCGCGCGCCAGCACCGTCTTCATGATGGACAGGATGGGCGTGATGCCGCTGCCACCTGCAATGCCCAGGTAGTGGCGCTGCGCGGCGGCCTGGATAGGCACGAAGAAGCGGCCCTGCGGTGCCATGACCTGCAGGGTGTCGCCCACCTGCAACTGCGCATTGATCCAGTTGGAGAACACGCCGCCGTTGACCTTGCGCACGCCCACGCGCAGCTCGGCGTCGTCGACGCCGGCGCAGATGGAATACGAGCGGCGCAGGTCCTGGCCGCCGATGTCGGTGCGCAGCGTGAGGTACTGGCCCTGGGTGAAGCCGAACACCTCGCGCAGCTCGGGCGGCACCTCGAAGGAGACGATGACGGCCTCGGCCGTGTCGGGCTCGATGGCGCGCACGCGCAGGGGATGGAAGATGACGCTCATGTCGGTGTCTTGTGTGGGGGCGTGAAAAAGGTCTTCACAGCGGCTTGAAGTGCTCGAAGGGCTCGCGGCAGGCCATGCAGCGGTACAGCGCCTTGCAGGCCGTGGAGCCGAACGCGGACAGGCGCTCGGTCTGCAGGCTGCCGCAGCGCGGGCAGGCAAGGGCGGGCGCCGCAGCGTTGGCGCGCGGCATGAAGCGCAGCGGCACCTCGGTGCCCGGCGGCAAGGGACCGGGCGGCGCGATGCCATAGGCCAGCAGGCGCGCGCGCCCTTGCTCGGTGATCCAGTCGGTGGTCCAGGCCGGCGCACGCTGCAGCGTGGCGTGGGCCGGGCCCAGGCCCGCCGCCTCCAGGGCCGCGAGCACGTCCTGCTCGATCACCTCGGTGGCCGGGCAGCCGGAATAGGTGGGGGTGAGCACGATCTCCAGGCCATCGCCCGCCAGGCGCACGTCGCGCACGATGCCCAGGTCGCACACGGAGACCGCGGGCACCTCGGGATCCGGCACGCCGGCCAGCACTTCCCACGCACGCGCGATGCGTGCGTCGGTGGCTTGCGGGTGAGCAATGGCCTCGGCCATCATCACCACACGCCTCCGGGAAAACTGCGCTGCAGGTATTGCATATCGGTCAGGATGAAACCCATGTGCTCGCTGTGCACGCCCTGCTTGCCGGTGCTGCGGAACGCCGACTCCTGGGGTGTGACCAGGCTGGCAGCGGCCAGGATCTGCGCCATTTCTTCCGTCCAGGTGTCCTTGAGGTCGGCCCAGCGCGGGCCCAGGCCCGCGGCGTGGGCCGCTTCGTCTACGGCGTCGGCCACGAACAACTCTGGCGTGTAGCGCCACAGGGCCTTCAAGGCCGCCTCGGTGCGGCGGCGCGATTCGGCCGTGCCGTCGCCCAGGCGCACCACCCAGTCGGCGGCATGCTGCTGGTGGTAGCGCGCCTCCTTGAGGGCCTTGCCGGCGATGGCAGACAACTCGGTGTCGCTGGAGCTGGCCAGCCGCTCCCACAGCAGCTTCATGAGGGTGGCGACCATGGCGTTGCGCACCATGGTGAAGGCGAAGTCGCCGCGCGGCAGCTCCACCAGGGTCGGGTTCACGTAGTCGCGCTCGTCGCGCAAAAAGGCCAGTTGGTCTTCGTCGTGGCCTCGGCCTTCGATCTGGCCGGCCCGCGTGAGCACGGCGCGGGCCTGGCCCACCAGGTCCAGCGCCATGTTGGACAGGGCGATGTCCTCTTCGAGCACGGGGCCGTGGCCGCACCATTCGGACAGGCGCTGGGCGAGGATGAGGCAGGTATCGCCGATGCGCAGCAGGTACTGCACGGCCGGGTCCTGGCTGGTGTGGATGCTGGTGGCTTGCATGGCGGGCGCGCTCACATGTGGTCCACGGACTCGGGCAGCACGTAGAAGGTGGGGTGGCGGTAGACCTTGTCCTGCGCGGGGTCGAAGTACATGGCCTTGTCGCCCGGGTCGCTGGCCACGATCTGGTCGGAGCGCACCACCCAGACGCTGGTGCCTTCCTGGCGCCGGGTGTAGACATCGCGCGCCAGCTGGATGGCCATGCGCGGATCGGCCGCGTGCAGGCTGCCGCAGTGCTTGTGGTCCAGCCCGGCCTTGCTGCGCACGAAGACTTCCCACAGCGGCCATTCGGTGGCCATGGCAGGATCTGCGGCGGGGATGGAGGGGGAGGATGGGGTCGTCATGGAGAACTCTCGGATCATGAAAATCAGGCGGCAGCCCGCACCGGGGCGTGCTTGGCGGCATGGGCAAGGGCGGCTTCGCGCACCCAGGCACCGTCGTCCCAGGCCTTGACGCGGGCTCCCAGGCGCTCTTCATTACAGGGGCCGTCGCCGCCGATCACGCGCCAGAACTCGCTCCAGTCGATGGCGCCGTAGTCGTGCGCCTGGCGCTCCTCGTTCCATCGCAGGTCGGGGTCAGGCAGGGTCACGCCCAGCACGCGGGCCTGCTCGACCGTGGCGTCGATGAACTTCTGGCGCAGCGTGTCGTTGGAGATGCGCTTGATGCCCCAGCGCATGGACTGCGCGGAGTTGGGCGACTGGTCGTCGGGCGGGCCGAACATCATGATCGAAGGCCACCACCAGCGGTTCACCGCGTCCTGCACCATGGCGCGCTGGGCGTCGGTGCCCTGCTGCATCATGGTGAGCAGCGCGTCGTAGCCCTGGCGCTGGTGAAAACTCTCTTCACGGCAGATGCGCACCATGGCGCGCGCATACGGCGCATACGAGCAGCGGCAGATCGGCACCTGGTTCATGATGGCCGCACCATCCACCAACCAGCCGATGGTGCCCATGTCGGCCCAGGTCAGCGTGGGGTAGTTGAAGATGGAGCTGTACTTGGCGCGCCCGGTGTGCAGCGCGTCCAGCATCTGGTCCCGCGAGGTGCCCAGCGTCTCGGCCGCGGCATACAGGTACAGGCCGTGGCCGCCCTCGTCCTGCACCTTGGCCAGCAGGATGGCCTTGCGCTTGAGCGTGGGCGCACGCGAGATCCAGTTGCCCTCGGGCAGCATGCCGACGATCTCCGAGTGCGCATGCTGGCTGATCTGGCGC
>JAZKEE010000171.1:0-14211 GCA_040387235.1 Pseudomonadota bacterium | reverse complement strand
ATCATGGGCGTGGTGAACCTGGCGCACGGCAGCTTCTACATGCTGGGCGCCTACCTGGCATATTCGCTGTCAGGGCACTTCGGCAGCCTCACGCTGGCCATCCTGGGCGGCGCGGTGCTGGCCGTGGCCTTCGGGCTGGCGCTCGAGTGGCTGCTGTTTCGCCACTTCTACCACCGCGACCACCTGGACCAGGTGCTGCTCACCTTCGGGCTGATCTACATCTTCGAGGAGCTGCGCTCCATCCTCTGGGGCGACGACGTGCACGGCGTGGCCATCCCGAAGCTGCTGGACTGGTCGATCCCGCTCACCGACACCCTCTCCTACCCGGTGTACCGCCTGTTCATCTCGGGCGTGTGCATCGTGCTGGCCATCGGCCTGTACCTGCTGATCTCCAAAACCCGGCTGGGCATGAAGATCCGCGCCGGCGCCTTCAACCGCGACATGGCCGAGTCGCTGGGGGTGAACATCAAGCTCATCCACGCCATCGTGTTCGCGCTGGGCGTGGGCCTGGCGGCCATGGCCGGCATGGTCGCGGCGCCGGTCTCCAGCGTCTACCCGAACATGGGCTCCTCGGTGCTCATCATGTGCTTCGTGGTGGTGGTCATCGGCGGCATCGGCTCGGTGCGCGGGGCCCTGATCTCGGCGCTGCTGGTGGGCCTGGTGGACACCTTCGGCAAGGTGCTGCTGCCCTCCGTGGCCGGCATGCTGGTCTACATGCTCATGGCAGCCGTGCTGCTCTGGAAACCCGAAGGCCTGTTCAAACAATGATGACGACCCACCCAATGAAGCGCTTCGCGCCATCCCCATGGAAGGGGAATGCAGCATGAGCGCCCCCCGCACCAATATGGAGGTGCTGCCGCGCAGCGTGCAGTTCGTGCTCGTGCTGGGCCTCGCCGCACTGCTGGCCTTTCCGTTCGTGGGCAGCGATTTCTATGTGCAGATGGTCACGCGCATGATGATCATGGCCATCTTCGCGATGAGCCTGGACCTGCTGCAGGGCGTGACCGGCCTGGTCTCGCTGGGCCACGCGGCCTACTTCGGCGTGGCAGGCTATGCGCTGGCCTTTCTCACCCCGGCCGATGCACCGGTGAGCCTGTGGTGGTCGCTGCCGGCCGCCGTGGCGGGCTCGGCCCTGGTGGCGCTGTTCATCGGCTTCTTCGTGGTGCGCACGCACGGCATCTACTTCATCATGGTCACCATGGCGTTCGCGCAGATGGTGTTCTACCTGTTCTTCGACAACAAGATCCTGGGCGGCTCGGATGGCATCTACATCAACCTGCGCCCCGACGCCTCGGTGTTCGGCTGGATTCTGTTCGACCTGGAAGGGCGCCGCACCTTCTATTACTTCACGCTGGCGCTGGTGGTGCTGGTCTACGTGGGGCTGCGCCGCCTGCTGTGGAGCCCGCTGGGCCGGGCCTTGGCGGGCATCCGCGTCAACGAGCACCGCATGCGTGCCATGGGCTTTTCCACCCAGGGCTACAAGCTCACCGCCTTCACGGTGGCAGGCGCCCTGGCGGGCCTGGCGGGCTACCTCTGGGGCGCGCAGACGGGCTATGTGAACCCCGAGCTCATGGGGTTTCACATGAGCGCGCACGCCATCATGATGGTCATCCTGGGCGGCATGGGCAATTTCGCGGGGGCCATCGTCGGCGCCTTCGCGTTCGAGTACCTGCTGCATGTGTTCAAGGACATCACCAAGCACTGGCAATTGCTGATGGGCAGCTTCATCGTGCTGGTGGTGCTGGTGGCGCCGCGCGGGCTGCTGGGCATGCTGGTGCGCCTGCGCGCCGCCAAGGGAGGCACGGACCATGGCTGAGCACGACGTACTGCTGTCGGCCCACAAGATCACCAAGCGCTTCGGCGGCCTGGCTGCCGTCAACGGCGTCTCGGTGGACCTGTGGCGCGGCCGCATCCATGCGGTGATCGGCCCCAACGGCGCGGGCAAGTCCACGCTGACCAACCTGCTCTCGGGCGACCTGCCCCCTACGGCCGGCCAGATACGGCTGGGCGCCACCGAGGTGACGGGCTGGGCGCCCGAGCGCATCTCGCGCCAGGGCCTGGGCCGCAGCTACCAGAAGACCAACATCTTTCTGCCCTTCACCGTGCACGAGAACGTGCGCCTGGCCGCCCAGTCGCGCGATGCGCAGCAGCCCTGGAACCCGCTGCGCTGGTGGCGCGACACGCGCCAACAAGGCCCGCACAACCGCGCCAGCAGCGAGCGCGTGGACCGGGCGATCGAACTGGCGGGCCTGCAGGCGCGGCGCAACGCGGTGGCCGGCACCATGAGCCACGGCGAGCAGCGCCAGCTCGAGATCGCCATGACCCTGGCCACCGAGCCCCAGGTGCTGCTGCTCGACGAGCCCCTGGCCGGCATGGGCGTGGCCGAGGCCGAGCGCATGGTGCAGCTGCTGCTGCGCATCAAGCCGGGCCACGCGATGATGCTGGTGGAGCACGACATGGACGCCGTGTTCGCCCTGGCCGACCACCTCACGGTGATGGTCAACGGCGAGGCCATCGCCAGCGGCACGCCACCCGAAGTGCGCGCCGACGCCAACGTGCAGGCCGCCTACCTGGGTGAGGAACACTGACATGGCACAGCAGCAAAACACTCCCCTCATCGAGGCCCGCGGCCTCAACACCTTCTACGGCGCCAGCCACATCCTGCACGGGGTGGACTTCACTGTGGGCCAGGCCGAGACCATCGGCCTCATGGGCCGCAACGGCATGGGCAAGAGCACCTTGCTCAAGTCGCTCATGGGCCTGGTCAAGCCGCGCTCGGGCAGCGTGGCGGTGGCCGGGCGCGACACCACGGGCCGCCCGCCCTACGAGGTGGCGCGCCTGGGGATCGCCTACGTGCCCGAGGGGCGCGGCATCTTCGGCAACCTGAGCGTGGTCGAAAATTTGCAGATGGCCGCCCGCGCCGGCACGCGCGGTCAGCGCGACTGGACCTACGAGCGCGTGCTGGAGACCTTTCCGCGCCTCAAGGAGCGACTGGGCCACGGCGGCCAGCAGCTCAGTGGCGGCGAGCAGCAGATGCTGACCATCGGCCGCGCGCTGATGACCAACCCCGACGTGCTCATCCTCGACGAGGCCACCGAAGGCCTGGCCCCGCTGATCGCGCGCGAGATCTGGCGCATCTGCAGCCTCATCAAGGCCAGCGGCATCAGCAGCGTGATCGTGGACAAGAACTGGAAGCACGTCACCCAGATCACCGACCGCAACGTCATCCTGGTCAAGGGCCAGGTGGTGTTCGAGGGCAGCTCAGAGACCCTGTGCTCCCAACCGCAACTGCTGGAGCAGCACCTGGGCGTTTGACACGCCCGCTCACTCGCGGTGCGCGGGACCGCTACCGCTTTGCCTTAGCATCCGGCGGTCAACCCGCCCGCCATGCTGCCCATGTCCCCTGCCCTCGCCGTCTTCCTCTCGCTGCTTGCCGCACTGGTGCTTGCCAACGTCTGGGCCACGCGGCGCGTGCTGCGCAGCCACGAGTTCGGCAACCGCAAGGCGCTGATGGTGGTGGGCATCTGGATAATGCCCTTCCTAGGTGCGTTCATGGCACGCTACCAGTTCGCACCACCGGCGGATTCCTTGCCAGCGGGACCGGCCTTGCCGGGCCAGGGCGGCGAGCAGCCTCCGGCTCCGGAGACCCTGCGGATGGCCAGCCTTGCGCCCTTCGAGGTGCGGGACCACCTGAGCGCTCCCGCGGACCTGCCCCGGATGGACTGGCAGGCACTCGACCACTGGGCCGGACAGGCCGCCAGCCCCGAGGCCGCCACAGAAGCCATCACCCAGGGCCGCCGCGCCTGGCTGCTGCATCTGCGCGACGCGATCGGACCGCACATGCACCTGCACGAAAGCCCGGACGTATCCATCCTCTCGCCCCTGGAGCCGGCCGTGGCGCAGGCCATGGCGGGCTATGTGGGCAAGACGCGCCAGCGCATCGCGCGCGTGCTCGACGGCGTGGCCCGCTTCAACCCGGGCGAGAAAAGCGTGCTGCTGGTGCTGGAGAGCGAGGAGCTCTACTACCGCTACGTGGGGCAGTTCTATCCCGATGGCGGTGAATTCGCCTTCAGCGGCGGCATGTTCATCCACAACGGCTGCCCGCACTTCGTGGTGGTGCAGGCCGACCTGTCCACCATCGAGCCCGTGATTGCGCACGAGCTCACGCACAGCGCCCTGTCGTACCTGCGCCTGCCCACCTGGCTCGACGAAGGCCTGGCCGTGAACACCGAGCACCGCCTGACAGGCGCCCGCCGCCCGGCGCAGACGCCACAGGCCATGCACCAGCGCCACCTGGCGTTCTGGAATGCCGAGCGCGTGCAGGAGTTCTGGTCGGGCGACTCCTTCCACCGCACGGACGATGGCAACGCCCTTTCGTACGACCTGGCCCGCATCGCGGTGGAACAGATGGCGCGCGACTGGCCCGCGTTCAGCCGCTTCGCGACCAGCGCCCGCCGCAGCGATGCGGGTGCCGAGGCCGCCGCCAGCGCACTGGGCATCGACCTGGGCAGCTACATAGGCGCGCTGGTGCAAGCGACCGAGGACTGGGCACCGCACCCCGCTACCTGGCCAACGCAGCCCGCACAACAGGCTGCACACCTACATTTTTGAGATCCCGCCATCAGTAGAATGGCCCGCACCCCTATCCAAGGATGTTCCCACAGTGTCTGACCGCTTCGCCGTTCTCCCCCAGTACCTGATGCCCAAGCAGGCCATGACCGCCCTGGCGGGAAAATTCGCCTCGGCCCAGCTCGGAGGGCTGACCACATCGGTGATCCGCGGCTTCGTGGCCCGCTACCAGGTGAACATGGCGGAGGCGGCCAACCCGGACATCGCGGCCTATGCCTCGTTCAACGACTTCTTCACCCGGGCCCTGCAGCCCGGCGCGCGCCCGCTGGCCGATGCCGACCTGATCTGCCCCGTGGACGGCGCCATCAGCCAGTTCGGTCCCATCCAGAAGGACCAGATCTTCCAGGCCAAGGGCCACTCGTACTCCACCACGGCGCTGGTGGGTGGCGATTCGTCGCTGGCCGCGCGCTTCGACGACGGTTACTTCGCCACCCTGTACCTGAGCCCGCGCGACTACCACCGCATCCACATGCCCTGCGCAGGCCAGCTCACGCGCATGGTGCATGTGCCCGGCGACCTGTTCTCGGTGAACCCGACCACGGCGCGCGGCGTGCCTGGCCTGTTTGCGCGCAACGAGCGCGTGGTGTGCTTCTTCGATTCGGCCCATGGGCCCTTCGTGCTGGTGCTGGTGGGCGCGACCATCGTGGGCAGCATGGCCACCGTCTGGCATGGGCAGGTGAACCCGCCGCGCACCGGCGTGCTGCGCCATTGGGACTACGCGCCGGGGCAGGTGTCGCTGCAGAAGGGCGAGGAAATGGGCCGCTTTTTGCTAGGCTCCACCGTGGTGATGCTGTTCCCCAAGGGAACGTTCCAGTTCAACCCCGAATGGGCGCCTGCGCGCGCCGTGCGCCTGGGCGAGGCGATGGCACAGCAACGGGCGGGGTAGACGGGCCTGGCGCTGCGTGCCTTAAGTCAGAGGCGATCGGGCACGCGCGTGAGATGGAATGCGGTGGGCTCCACCCGCAGCGTATCGGGATGCACCGGGTTCTCATGCCCCACCAGGTAGACCATCATGGCATCGCGGCGCACGACGATGTGGCTCACTGTCTCGCGGCTCAACCCCAGGTGCACGAAGGCGCCGGGCTTGAACAAGGGCATGTAGTAGTAGGCCGCTGGGTCCACGAGGATGCGGCTCCTTCCGCAATGGTGGTGGCCAGAGGGCGCACCTGCGGCCCTGCGAGGACCGCTCGGCCCATACTAGCACCGATACCCGGCCAGCAACGCCCCCGCGGACGGTAAAGCTTTCCCGGCTCAGCCCTTGGCCCGCACCTGGGCAAAGGCCAGCGCGGCCTCCAGCATGCGTTTGAGGTGCGGCTGCACGCCGGCGGCCACCTCGGGCAGGTAGTCGAACGGCAAGGTTTCCTGCATGTAGCTGGACTGCGTCATCTCCAGCTGCACGGCATGCACTTTCTGCGCAGGTTGGCCGTAGTGGCGCGTGATGTGCCCGCCCTTGAAGCGGCCATTGAGCACAGCACTGTAGCCGGGTGCGGCCTGCGCAATGGCCAGCAGTTCCTGCGCCAATGCCGGGTCGCAGCTCTCGCCGTTGGCCGTGCCCAGGTTCAGGTCGGGCAGCTTGCCCTCGAAAAAGCGCGGCAGCACCGATCGGATCGAATGCGCGTCCCACAGCACCGCCGCGCCATGCACGGCGCGGATGCGGTCGAGCTCGGCGCGCAACTGTGCGTGGTACGGCGCCCAGATGGCATCACGGCGCTCGGCCACCTCGGTGTCGTCGGGCACGTCGCCGCGGGTGTAGATGGGCGTGTCGTCGAAGGTGTCCACGGGGCACAGGCCGGTGACGCTCTGGCCGGGGTAGAGGCTGGCGCCATCGGGGGGGCGGTTCAGGTCCACCACATAGCGCGAATGCGTGGCCACCAGGATCGATGCACCCATGTCCTTGGCAAAGCTGTACAGCCGCTCCAGGTGCCAGTCGGTGTCGGGCACCTGGCGGCACTCGTCGGTGAAGCGCGCGGCAATGGCCGGTGGCACGTAGGTGCCTACATGGGGCATGGAGACGAACAGCGGCTCTGTGCCCTGGTGGCAGGTGAAGGCGGGTTGGGTGGTGACGGTCATGGCGTGGGTCTCAAGGGACGCTTTTCAGAGTTCTTCATTGTGGCGCGATGGTTGCCGCACGGGCCTGGGCAAAGGCAGCAGCCGCACTCTCATGCAGGGCATGCCGGCCGGCGGCCACGCGCTGTACGCCGCCGGCCCACAGGCCGTGCAGCGCACTGGTACGGTGGCTGCCGAACACATGGGCCGAGAGCATGGCTTGGACGGGCAGCCCGGCCAGCGCGACATGCGACGGGTCCAGCACCGCGAAGTCGGCCTGCTGACCCACGGCAAGGCCCGCCACCGGGCGGCCCGATGCCTGCGCCCCGCCCTGCACCGCGCCCAGCCACATGGCGGTGGCCACCTGGGGCTGTGCGGCGCTGGCCAGCACGTTGCGCTGGCGCAGCGACAGGCGCTGGCTGTACTCCAGCATCAGCAGTTCCTCGGCCGCGTTCACGCAGGCATGGCTGTCCGAGCCCACACCCCAGGCCCCGCCATGGCCCTGCCAGCGCGGCATGTCGAAGATGCCATCGCCCAGGTTGGCCTCGGTGGTCGGGCAGATGCCGGCCACCGCGCCGCTGCGCGCGGCATCGGCATATTCCTGCGGCGTCATGTGCGTGGCATGCACCAGGCACCAGCGGGCGTCCACGGCCACGTTGTCGAGCAGCCACTGCACGGGGCGCTGGCCGCTCCATGCCACGCAGTCGTCCACCTCCTGGGTCTGTTCGGCGATGTGGATGTGGATGGGGGCCTGCGCATCGATGGCGGTGAGGCCCTGCACGGCGGCCGCAAGGCTGCCCTGCGGCACGGCGCGCAGCGAATGCGGCGCCAGGCCCAGGCCCGCGCCCTGCGCCCTGGCCAGGGGGGCCAGGCGCTCCAGCAGCGCCAGCATGCTGTCAGTGCTGCGGATGAAGCGCGCCTGGTCCGCACGCGGCGGCCTGGCGCCAAAGCCGCTGGTCTGGTAGAGCACCGGCAGCAAGGTGATGCCGATCCCCGCATTGCGCGCCGCGCGCAGAAGCGCCAGCGACAGCGTGGCATCGTCGGCATAGGGGCGGCCATCCCGGTCGTGGTGCACGTAGTGGAACTCGCAGACCGAGGTGTAGCCGGCCTCCAGCATCTCCACATAGAGCCAGGTGGCGATGGCTTCCAGCGACTCGGGCGTGATCTGCGCCGCAAAGCGGTACATCAGGTTGCGCCAGCTCCAGAAGCTGTCCTGGCTTTCGCCGCGGTATTCGGTGAGGCCCGCGAAGGCGCGCTGGAAGGCGTGCGAATGCAGGTTGGGCATGCCCGGCACCACGGGGCCGGTGGCGCGCGGCGCGGCGCCGGCGGCACTGCCCGGGGCAACGGACTGCAGCCGGCCCGCAGCGTCCCATTGCAGCAGCACGTCGCGGGCCCAGCCGCCGGGCAGCAAGGCGTGCTCGGCAAACAGCAGATTCGCGCTCATGCAGCCACCTCCAGGATCCTAGCCAGTGCGTCGGCGAAACGCACGTTCTGCGCCTCTGTACCAATCGAGACACGGATGAAGGTCTCGAACCCCGGTTCCTTCCAGGGCTTGGTGATCAGGCCGCGGGCCAGCAGGGCCTCATTCACCGGGCCGTTGGGCCGTCCGATGTCCAGGAACAAAAAGTTGGTGGCCGACGGCGCGATGCGCAGGCCTGGCAGGGTCTGCAGCCGCTCCACCAGCACGCCGCGCAGGCGCACTGTCTCGGCTACGCTGCGGCGCATGAAGGCCTCGTCGCCCCAGGCGGCCAGCGCCGCGGCCTGGGCCGCATGGTTCACATTGAAGGGCGTGCGCACGCGATCGAGCAGTTGCACCAGCGCCGCATCGCTGGCCAGGCCATAGCCCACGCGCAGGCCCGCCAGGCCCCAGGCCTTGGAGAAGGTGCGCAGCACGATCCAGGGCGCAGTCCGGGCGCGCAGCAGGGCCAGCACGTCGGGGTAGTCGGCCGCATGGCAGGCGTACTCGTAGTAGGCCTCGTCCACCACCAGCAGGGTGTGCGCGGGCGTGGCCGCCAGCAGGCGCTCGAACTCCTGCGCGGTGAACATGCAGCCCACGGGGTTGGAGGGGTTGGCCAGCATGGCGATCTTGGGCCCGCGCGCCAGCGCTTCGCACCAGGCATCCACGTCGAAGCCAAGCTCCGGCGTGAGCGCCAGCAACTCGACGTGCGCGCCCATCATGCGCGGATAGATCTCGTGCAGGCCGAAGGCCGGGCGTTGGGTCAGCACCCGGTCGCCCTGCGACAGGAAGGCCTGGCACAGCATCTGCAGGATGTCCTCGGAGCCATTGCCAACAACGATGGAAGCCGGCGCCACGCCGGTGCGCGCGGCGATGGCGGCGCGCAGCGCGGTGCAGTTGGCATCGGGGTAGGTGCCCACGCGCGCCGCCAGGTCCACCAGCGCGCGCGCCACGGCGGGGCTGGCGCCATAGGGGTTCTCGTTGCTGGCCAGGCGCGCGATCTCGGTCACGCCATAGCGCTGGCGCACGGCCTCGGACGAGAGGCCGGCGTTGTAGGCGGGCAGCGGGGGTACCTCGGGGCGGGCCAGGGCCAGGGTGGCGGAGACAACAGCAGCGTTCATAGGTCGAATACCTTGCCGGGGTTCATGAGATGGAGGGGGTCGAGCGCCTGCTTGATGGCGCGCATGGCGGCCAGTTCGGCCGGTGTGCGGCTGGCGTGGAGGTAGGGCTTCTTGTGCAGGCCGATGCCATGCTCGGCCGAGACGCTGCCGCCAAAGGCCGCCACCAGCGCATACACCAGTGCCTCGACGGCGCCCTCTTCCCCGTTCACGGAGGACGCATCGGTGGAAAGGTGCAGGTTGCCGTCGCCGATATGGCCGAAGAAGACCGTGGTATGCCCGGGCCAGCGAGCAGACAGCGCGGCACGGCACTCCCGTGCAAACCGGCCGATGTCGGCCTGCGGCAGGCTCACGTCGAAGTTGATCGGGGGGTGCATGTGCGCGGGCAGCTCGGCCGTGGCTTCGCGGATCTTCCACAGCGCCTGCGCCTGGGCCTGCGACTGGGCGATGGCGACATCGGTGGCCTCACCGGCCTCCATGGCATCGCCGAGCGCCTCTTCCAGCGCATCGCGCAAGCCTGCCTCGTCCTGGCCACCGACATCCACCAGCGCGGCAAACGGGTGCGGCGCCTCGAAGGGCTCGCGCAGCGCCTGCCAGCGCAGCGAGGCCTCGACGAAATCGCGCCACATCAGCTCGAAGGCCGACAGCGCGCCCGGAAAGCGCGTTTGCAGCCGGGCCAGCAGCGCCAGCGCCGCATCGAAGTCAGGCAATGCCACCAGCGCGGTCGCCTTGGCGCGCGGCAGCGGCCGCAGGCGCAGCAACGCGCGCGTGACCACGCCCAGCGTGCCCTCGGCGCCGATGAACCACTGCTTGAGGTCGTAGCCCGTGTTGTTCTTGAGCATGGGCCGCAGCATGGGCAGGACCGAGCCATCGGCCAGCACCACCTCCAGGCCCAGCACCTGCTCTCGCACCATGCCGAACTGCAGCACACCGTTGCCGCCGGCGTTGGTGGAAACAGCCCCGCCCACCTGGGCCGAGCCGCGCGCACCGAAGTCCACGCCGAACTGCAGGCCCACGGCAAGCGCGGCCTCCTGCACCGCCTGCACGGTGGCGCCGGCCTGCACGGTGAGCGTGGCGGAGCGTGCGTCCACCGCCTCGATGGCGTTCATGCGGTCCAGCGACAGGGCCACGCCGCCCGCACAGGGCACGGCCGCCCCGGCCAGCCCGGTCAGGCCGCCCTGGGGCACCACGGGTACGCGGTGGGCATGGCACAGGCGCAGCAGGGCCGAGACTTCCTCGGTGCTGCGCGGGCGCACCAGCGCCAGCGGTGGCACGGGCGCCGTGCCGCTCCAGTCGGTGTGGTGGCGCGGGGGCACGGCATCGCCCACTTGCACGCGGTCGGCGCCCAGCGCCTCGACCAGCGCCGCCAGGAATTCGCTGTGGGTGGCCATGGGCTCAGGCCCCTTTCACGACGCGCCCCTGGCGCACGATGGTGCGCGCTGGCTTGTGGCCGAACCAGTAGGCCAGCTCCGCTGCATCGGCAAACGGCCAAAGCACGAAATTGGCCGGGCGGCCGGAGGCGATGAGGCCATGCGTGTCCTGCAGTCCCAGCGCGCGCGCACCATGGGTGGTGATGCCGGCCAGCGCCTCGGGCACCGTCAGGCGGAACAGCGTGCAGGCCATGTTGGCCATGAGCAGCAGGCTCAAGGCGGGCGAGGTGCCGGGGTTGTGGTCGGTGGACACCGCCATGGGCACGCCGGCCTCGCGCAGCGCGGCGATGGGCGGCAGGTGCGTGTCGCGCAGCGTGTAGTAGGCGCCGGGCAGCAGCACCGCCACCGTACCGGCCTGTTTCATGGCATCGATCCCCGCTTGCGAGAGGTGCTCGATATGGTCGCACGAGAGCGCGCCGTAGCGCGCGGCAAGCGCCGCGCCGCCCATGTCCGATAGCTGCTCGGCATGCAGCTTGACGGGAATGCCCAGGGCACGGGCAGCCTGAAAGACCTGCTCGGTCTCGGCCAGCGTGAAAGCGATGCGCTCGCAGAATACGTCCACCGCATCCACCAGGCCTTCGGCGGCCAGCGCGGGCAGCATCTCATTGCAGACCAGGTCGGTGTAGTCCTGGCTGCGGCCCGCGTACTCGGGCGGCAGCGCATGTGCACCCAGGAACGTGGTGCGCACGGTCACGCCCAGGGCCTCGCCCAGGCGGCGCGCCACGCGCAGCTGCTTGCGCTCGTGCGGGAGCGCCAGGCCGTAGCCCGACTTGATCTCGATGGCGCAGACTCCCTCGTCCAGCAGCGCCTGCAGGCGCGGCAGGGCCAGGGCGAAGAGTTCGTCCTCGCTGGCCTCGCGCGTGGCGCGCACCGACGAGACGATGCCGCCGCCGGCCCAGGCCACCTCTTCGTAGGTGGCGCCCGCCAGGCGCATCGCGAACTCGTTGGCGCGCTGCCCGCCATAGACCAGGTGGGTATGGCAGTCCACCAGGCCCGGCGTGGCCAGGGCGCCGCGCGCGTCAAAGCGCGGCAGGGCATTCCAGGCAGCGGGCCAGGCATCCTGGGGCCCCACCCATTGCACGGTGCCGCCCTGCACCACCACGCAGGTGGCCGCGCCTTCGGGCACGGCCACATCGGGCACGCACAGGCCGGGGGCAGGAAAAAGGCCGATCCAGATGCCGTCGGCAGAGGGATGGTTTGCAGGGGTGGGGATGGTGGTGGTTGTCATGGGCAAACAGTCAGTCGGAGGGTTCCATGTCCAGGTCGATCCAGGCCACTGCGGGGTCGGGCTGGCCCTGTGCCGCAGCGTCGAGGGGTTCGAGCGTATTTTCTGCAGTGCCATCGCTCCACCACAGCCCCTGGCCGGGTTCAAGCACCTCTTCACCGCAGCGCCAGCGCCCGCGCAGCACCATGCACAGGCCGGCGCGCGCGCGTCCCGCCACGCCGGCATGGCCGGTCACCTGCAGCTGGCCGTGCCAGCGGCCCCGGCGCACCATGAGATTGAAGTCGGTCGATGGGCCGCCCAGCATGTCGCAGTCCACGGCCACATCGCCCCGGAAGGCCAGCGGCTGCCAGGGCTGGTCGAGGTCATGGTCCAGTTGGCCATCGTTCGAGCGCAGGTGCACCCCGTCGCCGTCGAGCAGCATGATCTGCCGGTCCACCCCCGGAAAGGCCGAGAACGGGCCCGCTGCGGCAATCGTGGCCACGCTCACGCGCCACTCGAAGCCATCCATGCCCGCGCCCTGCGGCCAGCAGGCCAGCTCGCGGGTGCTGCCGCCACCGTTCTTCCAGGGCACGCTGGGGGTACAGGCCAAGTCGAAGAACTGGACCATGTTCAAGCCTCCCCTCGGGGCACGGGGAACAGCAGCGGAATCAGGGGTACGGCGGTCATCGGAAAAATCACTTGTCGTCGTTGTCAGTCAATGCAGAACCAGTTGGCGCGAGATGCGCGCCGCGGCCACCACGGCCATGCGGATCAGGGCTTCTTCCTGCCCGCTGGCACGCACGATCGGTGCCATCAGCGTGATGGCCCCCACAGACTGGCGCGAGGCGCCGAACAGGGGCACGCTGCAGCCCCAGACGCCCGCGTCCACCTCGCCTGCGGTCATGGCGAAGCCCGCCTTGCGGATGGCATCGGTCTCGCGCTGCGCGGCCTGGCGTTCGGGCGTGCCGGCGCCCCACAGGCCATCGAGCACGGCGGCGCGCATGCCTTCGGGCAGGTGCGCCAGCACGCACTTGGCCGAAGCGCCTGCACGCAGGGGCACGCTGCGCCCTTTCTCGAACGAGCAGCGCAGAGAATGCTGGCTCTCCACCATGTCCAGGCAGATGGCCTGGTCGTTCACGGCGACGATCAGCCCCACGCTCTCCTGCGACTGCTGGGCCAGGTCTACCATGTCGGGCCGCGCCTGGCGCACCAGGTGCGAGGCCAGATCGAAGCCCAGCGCCAGCTGCAGGCTCAACGGGCCAGGGGCATAGCAGCCATCGCTTTCGAGCACGAAGCCCCAGCGCTTGAGCCGCGCGAGCTGGCGGTACAGCGTGCTGCGCGCCAGGCCGGTATGCTCCATCAGCTCGGCAGCGGCCATGGACTTGCCATGCTGGGCCAGTACCGCCAGCACCTGCAGCACCCGGTCTGCAGTGGGGACCGCGGGCTTGGGCGACGCGTTGGAGGACATGTTGTCTGCAGTATCGAAGGAAGCGGAGGCCATGCACACCCCCGCGATCCCAGAGGCTGGGACTGGGGGATGTTTTCTGGAGTTCAGCGCACCATGGGCAGCTTCAGGCCCTGCTTCCTGGCAGTGGCGACCGCCAGGTCGTAGCCCGCATCGGCGTGGCGCATCACGCCGCTGCCGCTGTCGTTGACCAGCACGCGCGCCAGGCGCTCGGCTGCGGCATCGGTGCCGTCGGCCACGATGACCATGCCCGAATGCTGCGAGTAACCCATGCCCACGCCACCGCCGTGGTGCAGGCTGACCCAGGTGGCGCCGCCCGAGGTGTTGAGCAGCGCGTTGAGCAGCGGCCAGTCGCTCACGGCGTCGGTGCCGTCCTTCATGCTCTCGGTTTCGCGGTTGGGGCTGGCCACCGAGCCGGTATCCAGGTGGTCGCGGCCGATCACGATGGGGGCCTTGAGCTCGCCGTTCTTCACCATCTCGTTGAAGGCCAGGCCGGCGAGGTGGCGCTCGCCCAGGCCCAGCCAGCAGATGCGTGCGGGCAGGCCCTGGAAGCTGATGCGCTCGCGCGCCATGTCCAGCCAGCGGTGGGTGTGCGTGTTGTTCGGGAACAGCTCCTTGATCTTGGCGTCGGTCTTGTAGATGTCCTCGGGGTCACCCGAGAGCGCGACCCAGCGGAACGGACCCTTGCCTTCGCAGAACAGCGGGCGGATGTAGGCCGGCACGAAGCCCGGGAAGTCGAAGGCATTCTTCACGCCCTCGTCGAACGCCACCTGGCGGATGTTGTTGCCGTAGTCCACCGTAGGCACGCCCATGGACTGGAAGTCGAGCATGGCCTGCACGTGCACGGCGCAGCTCTTGGCGGC
>JAZKEE010000170.1:0-10722 GCA_040387235.1 Pseudomonadota bacterium | reverse complement strand
CCTTATCTATGCATCCATTCTTGAAGACTTCGCCGAACAGCCCGCCATGGCGCGGACATCTCCTGGCGCTGGCACTGTTGTGCCTGCTGACCCTCATACTGCATGGCAGCGCCCTGCTGGGGACCTGGCACGGGGACGATGGGCAGAACCTTCTCAATGCGACGCAATACACCCCCAGTTCCATCTTCCTGGAACCGCAGGTGATGCGCTTCGTCTCCTCCAACCAGATTGCGCCCTGGAACGTTTTCCTCTACCAGGTGAATGCCGCGCTCTTTGGCTTCAACCCGTGGCCCTACTACCTGCACCATCTGCTCTCTGTGTCCTGCGCGGCATGGGCCCTGTACCTGCTGCTGTGCCACTGGCTGGGGCGCTGGCAGGCGTTGCTGCCAGCCGCATTGCTGCTCATGGGCGCACCAGCGTTCCAGATGGCGCAGCTGTTGATGGTGGGGCATTACCTGGACGGCCTGGCGTTCGCCTGCCTCGCGCTGTGGGCGCAGATCCATGCCATGCGGCGGCTGCAATGGCGCTGGAGCCTGCTTGCGGCGGGGCTTTACCTGCTGTCCTGCCTGTGCAAGGAAATCTATGTCCCCTGGATCGCCTTGCTGTTGCTCGTACCGCCCCCTGCTGGCTCGCCGGCGGCTTCGGTGCGCTGGCGCTATGCGCTACCGGCTGTGCTGGTGGCCATGGCCTATGCGGCCTTTCGCATCCATGTGTTCGCAGGCGTCGGCGGGTACACCAAGACTGCCCTGAACGACTGGCAGGCCCTCGGCAGCGTGCTCAGCGCCATCTCCCGCATGCTGAGTCAGGGCCTGTTGGGAGCCGGGGCCTTGGGCCTGGTGGCGACCGGCCTGTGCCTGGCCTGCCTGGGGGCGGGTCTGGCAGCGCAGCCAGCCGCAAGGCGCATGCCGATGGCCCTGGGCATGGCAGCCGCCATCGTGGTGGTGGTTTTCCCGCTGCTGTTCTTGGTAGGCCCTGGTTTTGACTGGATGGGGCATGCGCGGATCCTGTGGATCCCATGGGCAGGTGCCTGTGTGCTGTGGAGCCTGCCATGGCCGCGGCGCCTGGCGCAATGGCGCAAGGTCGCCCTGCTCGTCTTCGTGGCGTCCGCGGCCCAGCAGGCACACCTCCAGCGCCAGCACGACCGCCCCATCGCCGCGATGTTCAACGCCTACTATGACTTTGCGCTGGCACCGCCGCCAGGTCAGATGCTGCTGCAGCCAGAAACCCAGGCCAACGGCATGATTCTCCAGGCGATGAGCATCTACAAGGCACGCCAGGCGATAGAGCCCCAGGCCTCCCACGCCTTGCCCGCGCTGGCGTGGCAGTACCCTCACACAGCCCAGGAGCGCAGCCGCGTGGTGACCTGGGATGAGGGCTGCTCCTGCCTGCTGCGATTGGCTGACATGGCGCCTGCGCAGCAGGAAATCGCCCTAGCAGCACGGATGAGCAGCGATATTTTCGTGCTGCCGCTGAAGCAGCCCCTGCCTGCCCTGGCCAGTGCCTATGGCGGCGCTGTGGACACCGTGAGCGTCAGCGGGCGGCAACTGAACGTGGAGGGCTGGACGCCCAGCCTGGGCCCCGGTCGCAAATTGGCGTTCATGGGTTTTGCGCAAGCACCCCAGGCTCGCATGGAGACGATGGAGCGGCCCGACGTGGCCCGGGCCTTCGGCCGGCAGGACATGCTGGGATCGGGCTTTCGCGCCACGCTGACCTTCACCTCCGAGCAGGCCGCCCAGGCGGGCAGCTCGGAATTTTGCGCATTGACCTTCAGCCAGTTGCCGGGGCAGGAGCACCAGGTCATGATGCTTGCACTGCCCGACAGCCAGCGCTGCGACGCCGCCCTGGTGCCCAAGCCCACCCGGGTACAGCGAACGCCCTGAGCGCCCATAGCGCTCGGCACAATCCCGCTCGTCGGCGCGGCCATTGCCGCAGATCTTCACAATCGGCGCCAACCAGACCAGCGCCCCGTGCAAGGGCCGCGAAACCGCGCAAGCGGCGCGTCGCTTGCGTGCACCGGGGGCCGCCTCCTCAGGGCGCTGAGGGCCGCGGCTCCAGGCCTGCCTGCGCAGGCCTGGACGCGCCCGAAGGGCCGCCGCCTCTGGCGGTGGCGCCGTGGCGCGCAGCGCCTCGGGGGGAGCTTATTTCAGGGCCTTGAAGCGCATGCGCTTGGGCTTGGCACCCTCTTCGCCCAGGCGCTTCTTCTTGTCGGCCTCGTACTCCTGGTAGTTGCCGTCGAAGAAGGTCCACTGGCTGTCGCCTTCGCAGGCGAGGATGTGGGTGGCGATGCGGTCCAGGAACCAGCGGTCATGGCTGATGACCATGATGGTGCCGGCGAACTCGAGCAGCGCGTCTTCCAGCGCGCGCAGGGTTTCCACGTCCAGATCGTTCGAGGGTTCATCGAGCATCAGCACGTTGCCGCCCGCGATCAGGGTCTTGGCCAGGTGCAAACGGCCGCGCTCACCACCCGACAGCATGCCGACCTTCTTTTGCTGGTCGCCGCCGTTGAAGTTGAAGCGGCCGCAGTAGGCGCGGCTGGCCATCTGGAACTTGCCCACGTTCAGGATATCGAGGCCGCCGGAGACGTCTTCCCACACGGTCTTGTCGTCCGAGAGGTCGTCACGCGTCTGGTCCACGAAGGCCATCTTCACGGTGGAGCCGATCTTGACGGTGCCGCTGTCGGGCTCCTGCTTGCCGGCGATCATGCGGAACAGCGTGGACTTACCGGCGCCGTTGGGGCCGATGATGCCGACGATGGCGCCCGCGGGCACCTTGAAGCTCAGGTTGTCGATGAGCACGCGGTCGCCAAAGGACTTGGTGACGTTGACGAACTCGATCACTTCGTGGCCCAGGCGGTCGGCCACGGGGATGAAGATTTCGTTGGTTTCGTTGCGCTTTTGGTATTCGAAGTCCGACAGTTCCTCGAAGCGGGCCAGGCGGGCCTTGCTCTTGGCCTGGCGGGCCTTGGGGTTCTGGCGCGACCATTCCAGTTCCTTCTTCAAGGCCTTGGCGCGCGATTCCTCGCCCTTTTGCTCCTGCTCCAGGCGGGCCTGCTTCTGGGTCAGCCAGTCGCTGTAGTTGCCCTTGTAGGGAATGCCGGAGCCCCGGTCCAGTTCCAGGATCCACTCGGCCGCGTTGTCCAGGAAGTAGCGGTCATGGGTGATGGCCACCACGGTGCCCGAGTAGCGCTGCAAAAATTGCTCCAGCCAGTCCACCGATTCGGCGTCCAAGTGGTTGGTGGGCTCGTCGAGCAGCAGCATGTCGGGCTTGGACAGCAGCAGGCGGCACAGGGCCACGCGGCGCTTTTCACCGCCGGACAGCATGCCGACCTTGGCGTCCCATGGGGGCAGGCGCAGCGCGTCGGCAGCGATCTCGAGCTGGTGCTCGGAATCGGTGCCGGCGGTGGCGATGATGGCTTCGAGCTCAGCCTGCTCGGCGGCCAGGGCGTCGAAATCGGCGTTTTCATCGCCGTAGGCGGTGTACACCTCTTCCAGGCGGGCCTTGGCGGTCATCACCCGGCCCATGGCGGCTTCCACGCTCTCGCGCACCGTCTGGTCGGGGTCGAGCTGGGGCTCCTGGGGCAGGTAGCCGATGTTCAGGCCGGCCATGGGGATGGCCTCGCCCTCGATTTCCTTGTCCACGCCGGCCATGATCTTGAGCAGGGTGGATTTGCCCGAGCCGTTCGTGCCCAGCACGCCGATCTTGGCGCCCGGGAAGAAGCTCAGCGAGATGTCTTTGAGGATCTGGCGCTTGGGCGGCACGATCTTGCCGACCCGGTTCATGGAAAATACGTATTGAGCCATTTGCTTGTCTTAGCCTGCGGAAATTGGGCAGAAGAATTCTGCGTTCAAGGCATGATTATCAGGCCATGCGACAATACGCACCGTGACGGGCTCCAGTTGCCTGCCACATCAGCACACCGCTGGGGACGAAAGAGGCATTCCAACCTCTGGGCTCCCACCCTTGAACCTCGTCGGCTTGAGACTGGCTCGGCAACCCCCCGGTTGTACGACAGGCCGATACCCAGCGCCCCGGATGGGCGCATTCAACGACATGACATTTGACGAACTGAACCTGGCTCCTGCCATCCTGAAGGCCGTGCACGAAACGGGCTACGAGACCCCCACGCCCATTCAGGCCCAGGCCATTCCCGCCGTTCTTGCAGGCCATGACCTGCTGGCCGGCGCGCAGACTGGCACCGGCAAGACCGCCGCGTTCACCCTGCCCCTGCTGCACCGCCTCTCGCAAAGCGCTGCGCCCAAGAACAAGTTCGGCGGCAAGGGCATCCGTGCCCTGGTGCTGACCCCCACCCGCGAGCTTGCCGCACAGGTGGAAGAATCCGTGCGCGAGTACGGCAAATACCTGGACATCAACTCCACCGTCGTCTTTGGCGGCGTGGGCATGAACCCGCAAATCGACCGCATCAAGCGCGGCGTGGACATCCTGGTGGCCACCCCCGGCCGCCTGCTGGATCTGCAGCAGCAGGGCTTCCTGGACCTGTCGACCGTGCAGGTGCTGGTGCTCGACGAAGCCGACCGCATGCTGGACATGGGCTTCATCCACGACGTGAAGAAGGTGCTGGCCCTGGTGCCCCGCGAAAAGCAGAGCCTGCTGTTTTCGGCCACCTTCAGCGACGAGATCCGCGACCTGGCCAACACCCTGCTCAAGAACCCCCAGAGCATCCAGGTCACGCCCAGCAACACCACCGTGCAGCGCATCACCCAGGTGATCCACCCTGTGGGCCGCGGCAAGAAGAAGCAGGTGCTGCTGCACATCATCCAGCAGCACAACTGGAGCCAGGTGCTGGTGTTCACCCGCACCAAGTTCGGCGCCAACAACGTGGCCGAGTTCCTGACCAAGAACGGCGTGAACGCCATGGCCCTGCACGGCAACAAGAGCCAGAGCGCCCGCACGCAGGCCCTGGCCGGCTTCAAGAGCGGTGACATCCGCGCCCTGGTGGCCACCGACATCGCGGCCCGCGGCATCGACATCGACGAGCTGCCGCACGTCGTGAACTACGAAATCCCGAACGTCTCGGAAGACTACGTGCACCGCATCGGCCGCACCGGCCGCGCCGGCAACAGCGGCGAAGCCGTGAGCCTGGTCTGCATGGACGAAGAAGGCTTCATGATGGACATCGAGCGCTTCACCAAGCAGCAGATTCCCGTGCAGATCATCGAAGGCTTCGGCCCCGACGCCGGCGAGAAGGCCGAACCCATCGCCATGGGACGCCAGACCATCTGGGGCGGCGCAGGCAAGCCCCCGAGCCGTGACGTGATGCAGGCCGCCGCCAAGGCCGCCCGCAGCGAAATGATGGAACGCATCCGCACCAACAAGGCCGGCCAGGGTGCTGGCGGTGGTGGTGGTGGCGGCGGCGACCGTGGCCCCCGCCCTGCCGGCGGTGGCAATGGCGGTGGTGGCGGCGGCCGTGGTGGCCGCGCCGGTGGTGGCGCAGCAGCAGGCGGCGGCGGTGGCGGCAATGGCCCGCGCGGTGCACGTGCCGGTGGTGGTGGCGGTGGCGGCCAGGGCGGCGGCGCACGCGCCGGTGGCCAGGCGCCTGCACGCGGCCGTTCCGGCGGTGCTGGTGGCGGTGGCGGCGGTGGTTACGAAGGTGGTGGTGGCGGCAACCGCTACGACGACCAGCCACCACGCCCCAATGCCCACCTGGGCACGCAAATGGGCCACGCCAATCCCAACCACCGCAGCTCCGGCCATGCCGGTGGCGGTGCCGGTGGCCAGCCCGACCCGATGCGCACCAGCGTAGACAGCATGGGCGGCGGCCGCCGTGGCGGTGGCTATCGTGGTGGCAACTCTGGAGGTGGCGGCTATGGCGGAGGCGGCACGGGTGGTTCTGGTGGCCGGGGCAACGGGTCTCGTGGGCCGGGCGGTTCTCGCGGCTCTTTTGGCCGCTGATCCGTCGGCAGCCAAAAGCACTACACCAAGCAACGCAAGCGCAGCGCCCGGCAACGGTGCGCTGCCACCCGAGGTGCATGCCCTGCATGCCCTCGGCCGGCGCACGCCGGACATTTCACATCCACGGCTGCACCTGCATGCCGTGGATTTTGCCGTTCTGGGCGCCAAGCCCGTGGTCCCTGCCCTGCCGCACGTGGATGATGTCTACATCACGCTGGGCACCACCATCAAGGCCGCAGGCAGCCAGGAGGCGTTTCGCGCCGTGGACCTGGATGCGGCGATCGCCACGGCGCGCACCGCCCTGGCAGCCGGTGCCACCCGCTGCGGCGTGGTCACCGCCATGGGCGCCGATGCCCATTCCCGAATCTTCTACAACCGCGTCAAGGGCGAGGTCGAGCAGGTGCTCAAGAGCCTGGGCTTTGCCACGCTGGTGATCGCGCGCCCTTCCCTGCTGCTGGGCGAACGCCAGGCCCTGGGCCAGGCGCCGCGCGCCGCCGAGTCTTTCTCCATCCAGGCCTTCAAGCTGCTGGACCCGATCATCCCCGCCAACTACCGCGCCCGGCCGGGCTCGGATGTGGCACGGGCGCTGGTGCGGGCCGTGCAGGCGGGGCAGACCGCGGGGGCGCCGCGGGTGCAGGTGTTGACGGGACGGGCGCTGGAGGCTTGAGCCAGGCCAACGGGTCGGCACTGCAGCGCCTCACGCGCGCAGGCACCGTCACTTGGCCGCGAACGCCTGCCAGTGCAGTTGGGCGTACTCCGCCAGTTGGGGAAACACGCCGGCATGGCCGACCAGTGCCTCGCTCAACCGATTGAATTCCGACATTTCATTTTCACGGAACCGATCAAGCCAAAGCTGCCGCTTTTTCTCGTGCAGGTGGGGCGACGGGAAGGCAATGAGTTCGATGGAGCGCTGCAGCAGATCTGCAGCCTCCGCCGCCCCGATCGCGCGGTATGCCTGCACAAACTCTTCGTACGCAGGCTGGTCTGCAAAATCAGACTCGTAGAAGTACTGAAGTCCACCGTTGTCGATGATTCCTTGCGCCGTCGAAACGATGAGGACCACCTGGATGGGGCGCTCGCACAAAGACAGCTTCCCCGCAGCCTTCAGCCGGGACTGAGCGGCGTCGAGCGCAGCATCGACCGTTATTTCGCCCACCACCGCACTTCACCTGCACTGCGCCAGCGCGATGCACTCGTCACTTCTTGCCGGCCAGCGATGCGCGCACCGCATCCGTCCTGGCCACCACCGTGTCCGCGCACGCCGCGATGCGCTCCACATCACAGGTGGCCAACTGCCGGTCGATGAGGGTGTCCTTGCCGGTGGAAACCCAGCTCGCGGAATAGACAATGGAGCCTGCGTCCTGCGCCGACATGGTGGCGATGCGCACGGTGAGCTGCGCCTTGGACGCTGGTTCCTTGTAGCGCATGGAGCTGCTCCTGCGGATGCCTTCGGTCACCAGGGCACCCAGCCGCGCGGCCTGCGGGCCATCGGCCTCGGCGACTACGGCGACGTCGCGCACGGCCCCTTGCGCATGTGCCTGCGGCAGCAGGCCGGCCATGGCGGCCGTGATGGCAAGGGCAGCAGCAGCGGCCTTGGCGATGGTGGTGCGGTTGTGGTCCTGGGCCATGGGTTCTTCTCCCTCCGGTTATTTGCTGTTCTGCGATGCCCACATGGCAACGCGCCGTACGCGGCGCCGACTGCCCATGGAAATCGAGGCCAAGAATAGGCGCGCGCCCCGCCTGAAAATGCAAGCCTTCGTAACATGCAGACCTCGCGACGCAAAAAACAACAAGGCGCGCCAAGGTCATGCATGCTCTGCATCGTGGCCGCTGCGGTGCTGCATGAGGTCAGCATTCCAGGCCCGCACGCTGGTGGCAGCACATGTGCACCGGCCCTGCCTCGAGACGCCACCGCCGGTCACTCCAGGCGCAACGCCATCAGCTCCCTGAAGTCTTGAAAGCATGGCGCGCAGACCCAGCGATAGCGGTCGTGCGTGGCATAGCCTGCTCGCAAGGCATCTGTCCCGTCCAGCGAGAATTCGGCACCGCAGAATTCGCAATGGTCATGCTCCCAGCCAGGCCGATAGGGCTGGTACAACGCCCACTCGAAGACGGCGCCCTGCAGATGGCGCGCCTGCCCGTGCAGGCGCCAGTCGGTCAGGTTGGCAGGGTTTGGCGGCAGGGCAGCCACGACCCGGGCCACCCGCTCATGGACCGGCATGTCCTCTTCCAGCCGCAGCACAGGGCATGTGCGCTGCGCCAACCACGCGTTGTGCCTGGCCAGGCTGCGGCCCTCGGCAGGGCCCTCATCGTATTGGGACGCCCACTGCAGAAAATCGGGATTGGCCACGCCGTACCGTTCAAGCTCGCGGCGACGCAGGCGCTCCATGCGGATGTCGGCGGACAGGTACAAAAACACCACCAGGCCGAATGCGTTTTCCACCACATCACCCCAGCCCATGACGGAGCCCGACAGGACGGCATCGCCTGCGCACGCCAGGTCCGCCCGCAACAGGGCCAGCCGCTCCGCAGCAACCCGCTTTTCCCGGAACGGTGGTGACGTCGGCAGCCAGTAGTAGCTGTCCGCGTCCAGATGGCGCCACCCCAGCGCCTGCGCCAATGCACGGCCCAGCGTGGTAGTGCCGCTGCCCGAGGCGCCTGTGATGTGAATGTGCATAGCCCCTGGACCTTATCGCATGGTGCGGGTTGCTTTGCTGGCACCACCGGAGCAGAGACTTCACACCCACCTCATCTTCATTGGAGACCCAGCCGCAACAATCAAGCGCATCGAACGAAGCCCTCCAGGATTGCTGCATGCCACCATGGTCCTCCCGCCCCCGTTTCGCACTGGCCCTACTGGCCGGAACAGCCGCTGCGCTGCTGGTGCCATTGCTCGTGGTGGTGCGTGAATTGCTGTCGTCGCCGCGGCTGCTGGCGGATGGGGCGCCCGACGATGGCCATACGCACATGCTGGTGCTGCTGCTGATGGCCTGGCCAGTGCTGTACGCCGCCGTTGCGATGGTGCACGCGGCGATCTTCTTCCTGCTGTTCAGGCTCGGCCTGCTTCGCTGGCCCGTGGCCGCAGGCCTGTCGGCTGCCCTGTCGGGCGGGTTGTCTCTTGCCGCGGGGGCTGGCGTTATGGCGGCACTGGTGCTGGCCACGTCTTTCGCCGCCGGGACGCTGCTGGCCGTGAAAATGGCCGTACCGGGGGCCCGCGCCGTGGCACAGGCCCCTCCACCGGGGTCCTAGCCAAAGACCAGGTTGCCCGCATCCAGCGACGGCGGGCGCGACAGGTCTTCGTTGATGCCCATGGTCTGGCTGGCGCGCTCCACGGCCTGCCACAGGGGCGCTGGCATCTGCAGTATCTCTTCCGGCGAGGCAGAGCGCGCAATCCATGCGCTGATTTCAAAATGCTGCTCGTGGGTGAGCAGCTCAAGGTGCAGCATCTCGTCGATGGTCTTCATCTTTTTGGGGTCGGGTCGGTGGCTTGTCGTACTGGCGCCCATCGGGGAGCACCGGCGAATGGGTTCGGAATACCGGGTTGTTGGGAACATGCTGCCACAAACACCGATGCCAAGGTGGGAAGGGGTGATGGGGCCGGGCTGCCGCGCCTTGTACCTCTCCAATGAACAGGGACATCGCAGCCAGCGCCCCCGGCGCCGTATCACCCATTTGCGTACTGCCCGAGCGCGGGGAATCTCGCCAAAATGGCGCGCACATCCACTCAGGCCATTGCGCCAGTGCGTCCCGTCCATGCTGATGATGATCCCCGCCATCCTGCTGATCGCCCTGCTCGCAGCCATTGCCTGGGGCGGGCCGCGCGACATCGCGCCGCTGGCCAGCGTCAAGACCCCGTTCGCCGGGGTGGATTTCAGCGGCCTGCCGCCGGTGCAGCGCTACACGGCCCGCGATGGCACGCCCCTGGCGTGGCATGCCTATGGCCCGGCCATGCCGGGTGCCGCAAGGCCTGTGCGCCGCGTGGGGCTGGTGCATGGCTCTTCGTCGCGGGCGCGGGCCATGCACGTGCTGGCGCAGGCGCTGGCGTCTGGGGGTGTGTGGTCGCGGCCCTGGACATGCGCGGGCACGGCGACCCCGGCACGCGCGGACAGGGCTGGTCCTGGGGGCGGGGGCCGTGCGGACCGTGGCGCAGGCCTGCGGGGCCACGGGCAGCGAGCCGACAGCATGACCCGGGGGCTTCGACGATGGCGATGCATCCACCAGCCCGGTACGGGAGTTCCGACCTGCGCGCGCCCTTTCTGACCCTCACCATCCGGCCAAGACCATGAAGCTATCCGATCTGCGAATTGCCAGCCTGGAGTTTGCCTTCAGCGCGGTACTGCCCCTGGGCGTCTGGTTCATCCTTCTGGTGCCGGATGCCTCCTCCGGCACGCCCTTGCTGCAAAGCGCAGGCACCTTCTTGACCTATGTGTTCACCGACGCAGAGGCCTCGCCCACGTTGAGGGTGCACTACATCCTGTTGGCGGCACTGCCTGCCCTGCTCATTGTCCTGTCCGTCATGACATGGCGCCAGGCTGGTGCCACGGACCGGTGCGACTTCTGGTGCATCTACCTGGGGTGGGTCGCCACGGTCATCGCGATCGCGCTCTTCTACTGGCCTTGCGCGATTGCCTCGGCCATGGCCACGTACCACGCAGGCAAGCGCACGGTGGCCTGACCAGGCTTTCCACGAGCAACACACCCATCAGCAGCCCATGCCATTCGAATTCATCGCCGGCAACGGCCCCCAGATCCGGAATCCGGCCCACCATGTCGGCAGCATCGACCACCACGAGCTGCCGGCGATCCTGCGCC
>JAZKEE010000169.1:0-13281 GCA_040387235.1 Pseudomonadota bacterium | reverse complement strand
CATTGAAGGTCTTCTGCGCATAGGCCAGCATGCCGCGGTCGACGATCTCGTCCACCGCGGAGACGCGAAACGCGAAGTTGGGCTTGGCGCCATTCTTGGTGACCGGCGTGCCTGCGGCCCAGGGTCCCATGAAGGGCACCTTCTCCTGGTTGGCCAACTGGACGATGGCAATGGAGACCGGCGTGTCCAGCCCGCCGAAGAGCACGGCCACCTTTTCCTTGTAGATCAGCTCGCGCGCGGCCGTCACGCCCTTGGCGGGGTTGGCCTCGTCGTCGCGGCGCACCAGTTCGAGTTTGCGGCCGCTCAGCAGGCCGCCCTTGGCGTTGATCTCCTCGATGGCAATGGTCAGGCCGCGCGTGATCGCGTCGCCCGCCAGGGCCGACTGGCCCGAGAGCGCCGTGACCAGTCCGATCTTGATCGGGTCGGCCGCATGGGCAGGCAAGGCGCCCAGAGCGGCCCAGGCGGCAGTGGCGAGCGTGGCGGCGGCGAAGCGGCGGCGGGTGGTGAAGGGCATGGCGAATCTCCTGCGGTTGCGGGTGGACGGGGATGGAAGATCGATGGGCGGGAGTCCCGCCACGGGAGCCCTGCCAGCAAGCACCGTGCCAATGTCAACAAACTGCATTATTTATTGGCAACTTCATTGATATGTAATTGTCGACAATCTGGCACACGCTTTGCTGACAACAACCACAGGAGGCAGCCCATCGCGTTCCGCCCCAAAACACAGCACCTTGCGGCGCATTTCGCACCGCGGTGGTGCAATCAGGAGCACCAACTTGCAGCAACCCATCCCCCCCATTCCGACGGAAGCCAGCACCCAGGATGCGGGTGCCATCGTCGAAGAATTCCTGCGCCTGGTGATGATTCCGGACCCCGTGGCCGCGAGCCGCTACGTGGCGCCTGGCCTGACCATCCGTTTCACCGGCGGGCGCCCCATGCGCCAGCCGGCGGACTGCAGCGCCTTCAACGCCACACGCTATGCCTGGGTGAAGAAGCACTTCGAGAGCACCGACGTGGTGGCCGGCGCAACGCACGCCGAGGCCGTGGTCTACAACACCGGCACGCTCTACGGCGCCTGGCCCGACGGCACGCCGTTCGAGGGCAACCGCTATGTCGACCGCTATGTGCTGTGCCATGGTCTCATCGTGCAGATGGACGTTTGGAACGACAGCGCCGAATGGCTGTTGGTGCGGGCCGGCCTGGCCGCGCCCTGGCCCCTGGTCGGTGGAGCCGGCGCATGATCACCAGCATCTACGGCGACGGCCCCTTGCCCGGCCACGGGCGCTTCGGCTACACCCCCATCACTCGCCGCCCCGACTACACCTGGCCGAACGGCGCGCGCCTGGCCGTGTACCTGGGCTTCAACCTCGAGCACTTCGCCTTTGGCGGGGGCCTGGGTGCGCGCATCGGTCCGGCGTCGCCCGAGCCCGACGTGCTCAACTACAGCTGGCGCGAATACGGCAACCGGGTGGGGGCATGGCGCTGCCTGGAGCTGTTCGACCAGTTGGCACTGCCAGCCGGCTGCATCCTGAACACGGCCCTGTACGACCACTGCCCGGAGCTGCTCGAAGCCTGCGCGGCCCGCGGCGATGAACTCATCGGCCACGGCCACACCAATTCCGAGCGCCAGGGCGATTTCGCCGAGGCCGAGGAGGCCGCGCTGCTGGCCGCCTGCCGCGAGCGCATCGCACAGGCCAGCGGCAGCGCGCCCGCGGGCTGGCTCTCACCCTGGATCTCGGAAAGCCCCACCACGCCCGACCTGCTGGCGGAGGCCGGCTACCGCTACACCCTGAACTGGGCGCACGACGACCAGCCCGTGCCGATGCGCACGCGCAGCGGCCAGCGCCTGTGGTCGATTCCCTACCCGCAGGAGCTCAACGACATTCCGATGATCATTGCGCGCCAGCTCGACGGCAAGGATTTCGCGCAGATGATTGTCGACAATTTCGACGAGATGCTGCAGCAATCGGCTACGCAGCCATTGGTGATGGGCATCGCCCTGCACCCCTACCTCGTCGGCCAGCCGTACCGCCTGCGCCACTTGCGCCGCGCGCTGGAGCACCTGGCCCGCGCGCGCGACGCCGGCGCCATCTGGTTCACCACGCCCGGCGCCATCTGCAGCCACGTGGATGCCCTGTTCCCTCCTGCCTGAGCCCCATCCCATGCACAGCCCCATCGCTTCCCCCGGCCTGCCCTTCACCGACACCGTCCATGCCTGGGTGCCCCACGGCCATTTCGTGATCGAAGGAGGGTCAGACGGCCCCCTGGTCGGCCTGCGCTTTGCCGTCAAGGACGTGTTCGACGTGGCCGGCCAGCCCACGGGCGCCGGCAACCCCGCCTGGCTGGCCAGCCACGCCGTGCCCGAGCGGCACAGTCCGGTGGTGCAGCTCCTGCTCGATGCCGGCGCCACGCTGTGCGGCAAGGTCATCTCCGACGAGCTGGCCTACAGCATCCACGGCCACAATCTGCACTACGGCATGCCGCTCAACAGCTCAGCGCCCGACCGCATTCCGGGCGGCTCGTCGAGCGGCTCGGTCGCGGCTGTGGCCGCCCGGCTGGTGGACTTTGCGCTGGGCACCGACACGGGCGGCTCCACCCGCGTGCCGGCCAGCTACTGCGGCGTGTGGGGGCTGCGCACCACGCATGGTTTGGTGTCGCGCGAGGGCCTGGTTCCGCTGCACGACAGCTTCGACACCGCGACCTGGTTCGCGCACGACGCCGGCACTTTCGAGCGCGTGGCCCAGGCGCTGCTGCCCTGCGCAGCCTTCGCCCCGGCCCGCACCTGCCTGCTGCAGGACGCCGCCAACGAGGCCGATGCCGAGGTCGCCGCCCTGCTGCCCCGCGTGGCCGAGGCCCTGGCCACCCTGGTGCCCGGGCCCCTGGACACCACAACGGCGGCCCAGGGCAGCACGCTGGAGGACTGGCGCCGGCACTACGTGGCCTGGGGTGCCCACGAGGCCTGGCAGGCCCATGGCGACTGGATCACCGCCCACCCGCCCGGTTTCGAGGACGCCATCGCCAGCCGCTGGCACGCCGCGTCACAGGTGGGTGCGCAGGCCGCTGCCGCCGCGCGCGCCGCAGGCCTGGCCGCGCGCGCACAGGTGCGGGCGCTGGTGGGCGACGACACCGTGCTGGTGCTGCCCTCGGCCGCCAGCGTGGCGCCGTTGCGCAGCGCCGGCGGCACCGAGATCGACGCCATCCGCGCACGCACCCTGCGCATCTGCTGCATTGCCGGCATGGCCGGACTGCCGCAGGTGAGCCTGCCGCTGGCCACGGCCAGCGGCCTTCCCGCAGGGGTGTCGCTGATCGGCCCGGTCGGCAGCGACCTGGCCCTGGTGCGCCTGGCCGTGCAGGCATGGCGTGCCCTGCAGCACGGTGGGCGCTGAAGGCGCGACAATGGGGGCAACAACAACCGCCGGACCGCGCGACGACAGACAGCAGGCATTCCGGGCGAACACCATGGCCACCAAGACAACTTCCCGCGCCAGCGCCAAGCCAACGCAGGCCACCCCATCGACAAAGCCGCCTGCGGCAGTGCCCCTCAAGGCGGCCGCCCCCCTGCAGGAAAGCGACCTGCCCGGCCTGCCTGGCCTGCGAACGGGCGACGACGTGGAAACGCGCATCTACAACACCGTGTACGAGAGCGTGATGACCCAGCGCCTGACGCCCGGCACCAAGCTGCCCGAGGCATCGCTGTGCGAGTTGTTCGACGTGCGCCGCGCCACCGTGCGCAAGGTGCTGCAGGCGCTGGCGCACGACCACATCGTGGACCTGCGCCCCAACCGCGGCGCCATCGTCGCCGAGCCTACGCCCGAGGAGACGCGACAGGTGTTCGAGGCGCGCCGCGCGCTCGAAGGCTCCATCGTGCGCCTGGCCACGCGCCACGCCACGCGCGAGGACATCGCCTCGCTGCGCGAGCAGCTCGCCAAGGAGCACGAGGCCATGCACCGCTTCACCCAGCCCGCCTGGGCCCGCCTGGCCAGCGCCTTCCACCTGCGCCTGGCGGAGCTGTCACGCAACCCCGTGCTGCAGCGCTACCTGATGGAACTGGTGTCGCGCTGCTCGCTGATCGTGGCGCTGTACGAGCCGCCCGGCAAGGCCTCATGCGAGCACGAGGAGCACGAGCGCGTGGTCGACCTCATCGCCCAGGGCGACGCCGACGGTGCCGCGCGCGAGATGGAATCGCACCTGCTGGCGCTGGAGCACAGCATCACGCTGCAGCAGGAACGCAGCGACAACAACCTGGCACGCATGCTGGGCATGGCCTGAGGTCTGCGCAAGATATCCGCGGCGATCACTTGTCAGCGGCCTGTGATCGGGCCAGGCGCTCGCTCTGCCAGTACACGTCGTCGCCCCCGTCCATGCGGTTGAGCACGCGGGCCAGCACGAACATCAGGTCCGACAGGCGGTTGAGGTACTGGCGCGGCGCATCGTTCAGGATCTCCTCGCTGCCCAGGCCCACCACCACGCGCTCGGCGCGCCGGGCCACAGTGCGGCATACATGGGCCTGCGATGCGGCACGGGTGCCGGCGGGCAGGATGAACTCCTGCAGCCGCGGAAGCGATGCGTTGTAGTGGGCCAGCGCCTCGTCGAGCTGCAGCACGGCGTCGGGCTTGAGCAGTTCGTAGCCCGGGATCGAGAGCTCGCCGCCCAGGTTGAACAGCTGGTGTTGCACCTGCACGAGCAGGCTGCGCACGTCATCGGGCAACGGCTCGCACATCAGCAGGCCGATGTGGGAGTTGAGTTCGTCCACATCGCCCATGGCGTGAACCCGTGTGCTGCTCTTGGAGACGCGCTGGTCGTTGCCCAGCCCGGTGGTGCCGGCGTCTCCCGTGCGGGTGGCGATGGCGGTGAGTCGATTGCCCATGAAGGCCTCCTGTGCGCACGCCCCGCGTGCGCGAAGGCCGGGGCGGCAGGGTCGTGAATGGCGCTGCCCCGTTGCGCGTGCGCAGGGGACAGACAGACTGCACCGCATTGTGATCCATCGGCGCAGTGCCACTCGGACCGGCAGAGTGTCAGAAGGGGGATTCGGGCGTCTGAAGGCGCGCCTTGGAAAGGGGCTTCAGAACAAAGGGGAAAAATGGGCGGGTCGTACGTCACCCGCGAGACGGGACCGGTGGTACGCGCCCGCTTGCGAGCGGGCGCGAGTCACACCGGATTCATCTACCGCCATTGCGGCGATCACTGGACCATGGCGCGACGGTTGGCGGCGTCGATCTCGGCAGTGGAGACCAGGCCGTTCTTGGCGCTGGACTGCATGCTGGACCAGGCGTCGGCGTGGTAGCGGTCCCATTCGGCGCGCGAAACCATGCCATCACCGTTGGCGTCCATCAGGCGGGCGTTGGTCTTCTTTTCGGCGTTGGCTGCAGCCTTGCCGCCAGCAGCGGTGGCGTCGATTTCAGGGGCGGGAGCGGTCTTGCCCATTCCAGCTGCGGGGTTGGCCACGGCAGCGGACGAGTTGGCCTTCTTGTTGTCGACCTTGTTCTGGGCCGAGGTGGCGGCTGCGCCGCCCGATGCGGATGGGCTCACTTCGGCTGGAGTTTTGCCCACGCCAGCAGGGGCCTGTGCCAGAGCGGCACTACAGGCGAGAACAGCCAGGGAAGCGATGAGGGTGTGCTTGGTAGTCATGGGAGAGTCCTTGTCAAAAGAAGAGCGTTGGTTGCTCTGGGTCCATTGTTCAGGCACGCCGTGGCCGGCGCTGTAGGACTTGCGCAGGGACTGGCGTGGGACTTCAAGCGCCGGCTCCGCACCGAGCGACAGCGCGCTCGGCCGGGCGTCCTACACCAAGAGTTACACCGAGCAGGCAAATGTAGGCGCACGCAACAGCAGGCAAAATGACTGGCTGAGGAGGCCTGTCTGCGGTGCAATGGCAGCCTGTCAACTTCGGAGCACACCACCCATGAAGACCCCAACGACCCTGAACACCAAACCGCTCAAGGCCGCCCACCCCTTCGATGCCAGCAGCGCCCTGCTGTTCGCAGTGCTTTCCATCGGTGCTTTCACTGCAGCGTCTACCGCCCATGCGCAGAGTGCCACCAACAACCCGCCGCTGACCGCCCCTGCCAACAGCACGCGGCCTGCCGCACCGAGCCTGGGTGTGACCCCGCCCATCCCGCACAGCGCCACCACCCCATCGCCCGCCATGGCGCCACAGCTCGGCGGCACGGCCAGCACGACCCAGCAGGTGCAGAACTCACAGGCCGGAGTTGCCTTTGCGCGAGCGGATGCCAACCGCGATGGCCAGCTGAGCCCGCAGGAGGCCGTGATGCTGCCGGCCATCAGCCAGAAGTTCGAGGCCCTGGACCGCAACAAGGACAAGTTCCTGTCACTCGAAGAGTTTGCCCTGGCCACCAAGTCCTGACCGAACCCATCCCTTCATTCGATCCCACAAGCACGCTGCGGCGTGCTTTTTTCTGCCCGTTCCATCAGTCGTGCAGCGACGAGAGGAACTGCTGCAGCTCGGGCGTCTTCGGGCTGCCGAATAGCTCGGCGGGCGTACCGGTCTCGTGCACGCGGCCCTGGTGCATGAAGATCACCCGGTCGCCGACCTTGCGTGCGAACGCCATCTCGTGCGTGACCATCATCAGCGTCATGCCTTCGAGCGCAAGCGACTCCACCACGCGCAGCACCTCACCCACGAGTTCGGGGTCGAGCGCCGAGGTGATCTCGTCGCACAACAGCACCTGCGGCTCCATCGCCAGCGCACGGGCAATCGCCACGCGCTGCTGCTGCCCGCCCGACAGTTGGTCGGGCATGGCGTCGAACTTCTCGGCCAGGCCCACGCGTTCGAGCAGCTGGCGCGCCTGCTCGGCCGCCGCCTTGGCATCGCGCGCCTTGACCAGGGTGGGCGCCAGCATGATGTTGCGGCCCACGGAGAGGTGCGGGAACAGGTTGAAGTTCTGGAAGATCATGCCCACCTGCTGGCGCAGCGCGCGCATGGCGGTGGGGCTTTCGTGCATGAGCTTCTGGCCGTTGACGCTCAGGGCGCCCTCCTGGAACACCTCCAGGCCGTTGATGCAGCGCAGCAGCGTGCTCTTGCCCGAGCCGCTCTTGCCGATGATGGCGATCACCTCGCCGCGCTGCACCTTCAGGTCGATGCCCTTGAGCACCTCGTTCGTGCCGTAGGACTTGCGCAGCGCGGTGATGTCCACGATGGGCCGGCCCGGCGGCACATCGGCAGGGGCCGTGGCGGCATGGGTGGTGGTTTCAGTGCCGGTTGCCATGGAGTTTCCTTTCGAGGGACTGCGCCACCAGGCTCACCGGGAAGCACAGCGCAAAGTACATGAGGGCCACGCAGGCGTAGACCAGGAAGGGCTTGTAGGTGGCGTTGGAAATCATGCTGCCGGCCTTTGTCAGCTCCACGAAGCCGATCACCGAGGCCAGCGCCGTGCCCTTGATCACCTGCACCAGAAAGCCCACCGTGGGCGGCACGGCGATGCGCAGCGCCTGCGGCAGCACCACGTGGCGCAGCTGCTCGCGGAAGTTGAGTGCCAGGCTCTGCGCGGCCTCCCACTGCCCCTTGGGGATGGACTCCACGCAGCCGCGCCAGATCTCGGTGAGGTAGGCGCTGGTGTAGAGCGTGAGGGCAAAGGCCGCCGCCGTCCACGGCGAGGTCTTGATGCCGAACAGCGCAATGCCGAAGTAGGCCAGGAACAGCTGCATCAAGAGCGGCGTGCCCTGGAAGACCTGCACATAGGCGCTGATGGCGCGCTGCGCACCGCGCAGCTTGGACAGGCGCAGCACCAGCAGCGCCATGCCGACGAGGCCGCCACCAATGAAGGCGATCAGCGAGAGGCTCACCGTCCAGCGCGCGGCGCCCAGCAGATTGCGCAGAATGTCCCAAAGGGAAAATTCGACCATGATAGAACGTGTTTACCGCTTATCCGAGACCGCGTTGGAGCGCAATCGGGATGAGTGGATGTTTCGGATGCGCCGCATGGGCTTGCGCCCATGCAAGCAGTCGGGGCGTCCAATCGCCCGATTTCGCTCCAACCCTTCGGGCAAGTGCCTTGCCGGGCGGTCTGCGGCGTTGCGGCGCTTGTTGATAGCCGGGCTATCAACTGCGCACCGCGCCTTGCACACCATCCCGGCAAGGTACTTGCGCGGCCTCGGATAAGCGGTAAACACGTTCTTCACCTCCCGATCAGGAAACGCGCGCCCACCCACACCAGCAGGCGCCGGGTGAGCATGGACAGCGCCAGGTACACGATGGTGGCCACGATGAAGGCCTCGAACGCGCGGAAGGTGTTGCTGGAGATCAGGTTGGCGGCGTAGCTCAGCTCCGGTGTGGAGATCTGCCCGCACACGGCCGAGCCCAGCATGACGATGATGATCTGGCTCACCATCGAGGGCCACACCTTCTGCAGTGCGGGCGGCAGCACCACGCGGCGGAAGGTCTGGCCCGGCGTGAGGGCCAGGCTGGCAGCGGCCTCGACCTGGCCGCGCGGCGTGGCCTCGATGCCGGCACGGATGATTTCGGACGAGTAGGCGCCGAGGTTGATCACCATGGCCAGCACCGACGCCAGCTCGGGCGAGAGCTTGAGCCCCAGCGCCGGCAAGCCGAAGAACAGGAAGAACAGCTGCACGATGAACGGCGTGTTGCGCACCAGCTCCACATACGCGGCCACCACCCAGCGCAACGCCGCCGGGCGCGGGCCCAGGTTGCGCGAGCGCGCCCAGGCGCAGGCCGTGCCCAGCAGCAGGCCCAGCACCGTGCCCACGACGGTGAGCCCTATCGTCCAGGCCACGCCGCGCAGCAGCATCGGCCATTGCGAGAACACGGCAGAGAAATCCAGTTGGATCAGCATGGTGTGCCTACCCCGCTGCGCTCATCGCGCGGCGGGCCTGTGCAGAAAGGAATCGATGGAGTGCGCCTGGAGCGGTTGAGAAAACTCAGCAAAGCGGTTATGGCTAGGCGCTGCGTCGCAGGCAGTACGTTGGTACGACAAGACGCAGCAACGACGCCAGACGAGTTCTATCAGCCACTCTCACTGGGGCAGGTCGCCGGCGGGGCGGCCCAGCCACTTGCTCGACAGCTTGTCGATGTCGCCGGACTTCCTGGCATCGGCGATGATCTCGTTCACGCGCAGGCGCAGCTTGTCCTCACCCTTGGCCACGCCGATGAAGTTGGGGCTGTCCTTGAGCAGCAGCTTGTACTCGGTGGCCAGGTTCGGGTTCTTGACCATGATGGTGCCGGCCGTCGATGCGCTGGTGGCAATCGCCTGCGTCTGGCCCGACACGAAAGCCGAGATGCTGGCGGCGTGGTCCTCGAAGCGCTTGACGTCGACACCGGCGGGCGCGACCTTGGCCAGTTCCTGGTCTTCCATGGCGCCGCGGGTCACGGCCACCGACTTGCCGGCCAGGTCGGCAAAGCTCTTGATGGACAGGCTCTTGCTCGCGAACACGGCCTGGAAGAACGGCGCATAGGCGGCGGTGAAATCGATGACCTTCTCGCGCTCGGGATTCTTGCCCAGGGTGGAGATCACGAGGTCGGCCTTCTGCGTCTGCAGGTAGGGGATGCGGTTGGCGCTGGTCACGGGGATCAGCTCGACCTTCACGCCCAGCTTGGCGGCAATGTAGTTGGCCATCTCCACGTCCAGGCCCTGGGGTTTGAGGTCGGTGCCGACGAAGCCGTAGGGTGGGTAGTCGGTGGGAATGGCGATCTTGATTTCCTTGGCCTTCAGGATGTTGTCCAGCGCGCTCTGCGCATGCGCGGCGGGGGCCAGCAGCGCGGCCGACAGGCCGGCGGCGGCCAGCAGGCCCAGGGTGGAACGGCGGGTGGTGGTGGCGCGGGTGGTCATAGCAGGGCTCCTAGGTAGGTGGATGCGTCGTCGGACGGTGGGGGAACGGGTTTCTTGGCGGCGGCCTTGCGCGGCGCGCGGGCCTTCGCGGGCACGGCAGTGGGTTCGCCTGCGGGGGCCGAGGCGCTCTTGCGCACCGGCGCCAGCGCATCGCGCAGCTCGGCCAGCGGGTCGTGGCTGGCCTGCAGGCGCAATGCGTCCTGCACGGTGCCGATGTGTTCGGACATGAGGGCCTCGGCGCGGGCGATGTCGCCGGCCTCCAGCGCCTCGACGATGCGCACATGGTCGGCGCACGACTGCGCTGCGTCGTGCGAGGACTGGTAGAGCATGGCGATCAGCGTGGTGCGCGCCGTGAAGTCGCGCAGCGTGTCGGCCAGCAGGCTGTTGCCCAGGCACTCGGCCAGGCAGACGTGGAAATCGCCCAGGAGGAAGCTGCGCGCACCCACGTCGGTACCGGCCAGCGCCGCCTTCTCGCGCTGCAGATGGCTCTTGAGCTGGCGCAGCGCCGCCTTGTCCACCGACTTGAGCTGGTGCAGCAGGCCGAGCTCGATCACACGGCGCGCCTCGAAGGCCTCGCGCGCCTCGTCCTCGGACGGCTCGATCACGTACCAACCGCGGCGCGCGCTCACGGTGACGATGCCGCGCGTGGACAGCCGCGTGAGCGCCTCGCGCACGATGGTGCGGCTGCAGTCGAACAGCATGGCCAGCTGCTGCTCGCCCAGGCGCGAGCCCGGGGCCAGCTTCTGGGCCATCACGGCTTCGATGATGCGGTTGCTGATGTCGGTGGCGGAAGTCATTGGTCTTGCAATGCAGCTTCCGTGCCAACTGGTATACAAGCAGAAAGCACCAGCTTGGCGCACCACAGGGATGCACTGGGTGCGGCCGTCGCACCTTGCGGGTGCCGTGTGAACCTGTTCTGCCCAGACTCTGGGCGCTTACTGCCCTCCGTGGCGCATGCGCGCAGTCGGGTTATTGACCGGCCGCCCCGCACTTGGGCACACCGCCCTAAAATGAATCCCACACCCAGACAACGCCCGGAGACATGCCATGAACGCCCCCACCGCCGCCTCGCACCTGCTGCCCGAGATCCACCTGCGCGAGGTGCCCCAGGCGCTGATCGACGCGCTGCAGGCCCGTTTCGGCGCCCGGTGCTCGCTGGCCCAGGCCGTGCGCGAGCAGCACGGGCGCGACGAGGGCTCGCTGCAGGCGCCACCGCCCTCGGCCGTGGTCTTCGCCGAGAGCACGCAGGACGTGTCCGATGCCGTGAAGCTGGCCAGCCAGTACGAGGTACCGGTGATCCCCTACGGTGCTGGCTCCTCGCTTGAAGGCCACCTGCTGGCCGTGCAAGGCGGGATCAGCATCGACGTGAGCCGCATGAACCAGGTGCTCAGCATCGATGCCGAGGACCTCACGGTGACGGTGCAACCCGGCATCACGCGCAAGGGACTCAACGACGCGATCAAGGACACGGGCCTGTTCTTCCCCATCGATCCCGGTGCGGACGCCAGCATCGGCGGCATGAGCGCCACGCGCGCCAGTGGCACCAACGCCGTGCGCTACGGCACCATGCGCGAGAACGTGCTAGCACTGGAGGTGGTGACCGCCAGCGGAGAGGTCATCCACACCGGCACCCGCGCCAAGAAGAGCAGCGCCGGCTACGACCTCACGCGCCTGATGGTGGGCAGCGAGGGCACGCTGGGCATCATGACCCAGATCACCGTGCGCCTGTACCCGCTGCCCGAAGCCGTGTCTGCCGCGATCTGCTCCTTCCCGAGCATCGAGGCGGCCGTGCGCACCACCATCCAGACCATCCAGCTTGGCGTGCCGATCGCGCGCGTGGAGCTGATCGACCACCACACCGTGCGCATGGTCAACGCACACAGCAAGCTCGGCCTGCGCGAAGAACCCATGCTGCTCATGGAATTCCACGGCTCGCCCTCAAGCGTGAAGGAGCAGGCAGAGACCGTGCAGGAGATCGCCAGCGAATTCGGCGGCAATGCCTTCGAGTGGGCCAGCACGCCCGAGGAACGCACGCGCCTGTGGACCGCCCGGCACAACGCCTACTTCGCGGCGGTGCAGAGCCGCCCGGGTTGCCGCGCCATCAGCACCGACACCTGCGTGCCCATCAGCCGCCTGGCGGACTGCCTGCTCGACTCGGTGACCGAGGCCGATGCCAGCGGCCTCCCCTACTTCCTCGTGGGCCACGTGGGCGACGGGAACTTCCACTTCGGCTACCTGCTGGACCCGAACATCCCCGAAGAGCGCGTGACCGCCGAGGACCTGAACCACAAGCTCGTGGCGCGCGCCCTGGCCCTGGGCGGCACCTGCACCGGCGAGCATGGCGTGGGCTTGCACAAGATGGGCTTTTTGCTCGACGAGACCGGCGCCGGCGCGGTGGACATGATGCGCGCCATCAAGCGCGCGCTGGATCCGAAGAACATCCTGAACCCGGGCAAGATCTTCGCGCTGTGAAGGCGGCCGTGGGGTCGTGGTCCCGAACGCGGCCTGATTTGCGGGCATAAGTCACGCATTCCTGCAGGGCGGTGCGGTGCGCCGCGCACAGGCTGGCGTATCGTGGCCGATTGCCGGCCTATTCCCGGCCTATTGCTCTGCTTTCCATGCACGCCACCATCCGCCCCCTGGTTCTTGCCATCGCCCTCGTGGGCAGCCTATTCTTTGGCGCCCTGTTCGCGGTGTCCCTGGCCCGGCCCGCCTGGGTCGAGCAGACGGCCCGCACGATGATCCGCGCGCAGATCGAAAAGAAGACCGGCGAGAAGATCGCGGCGCTGGACGCACGCTTCCTCGACGGCAAGGCCCGTGCCCTGCTTCAGGAGCACGGACGTGAAATCGCCGCCGTGCGCAGGGCGCTCACCGACGGACTGCCCGCGCGCATCGCGTCCATTGCGGCTGAAATGGGCATCCCCGAATGCGAATGCCGCCGGCGCACCACCGAGCGCATGGAGCTCAAGCTCGGCACCCTGCAGCAGATGCAGGCGCAGCTATCGAACCTGATCCGCACGCAGTACACGGAGACGGCCGGCAAACTGCTGCGCGAGCTGCGCATCTTCAGCGGTGCGAATGCGCTGGCCTTTGCCCTGCTGGGCGTGGCTGCGCTCAGGCGCCCCGCCGCCCGTCTGCAGCTATTGCCCGCTGCGGCCACCCTGCTGCTGGCCACCGCTGCCGCCAGCGCGGTCTACCTGTTCGGGCAGAACTGGCTGCACACCATCGTCTTCGGCGACTATGTGGGCTGGGCGCTGCTGGGCTATATTGCCCTGGTGTATGCATGGCTGTGTGACCTGCTGTTCAACCGGGCACAGGTGACCGCCCACCTGCTCAGCAGCGCGGGTGGCAGCGTGTCCCCGTGCTGACAGCCCAACCGCCCTGCCCGACCTTCCCTCCCATGCGCATCGCCTTCGTCTCCGACATCCACGGCAACCTGGCGGCGCTCGAAGCCGTGGCGGCGGACATCGCCCGCCGCGGT
>JAZKEE010000168.1:0-6320 GCA_040387235.1 Pseudomonadota bacterium | reverse complement strand
GAGCCCTTGATGGTGTCGTAGAAGTGGTAGTGCCAGTTGTCCTCGCTCATGTTGCCCAGCGAGGCGGACACGCCGCCCTGTGCTGCCACGGTGTGCGAGCGGGTGGGGAACACCTTGGACAGGCAGGCCACGTTCAGGCCTGCGCGGGACAGTTCCAGCGAGGCGCGCATGCCGGAGCCGCCGGCACCGACGATGACGACGTCGAACTTGCGCTTGGTGATGTTAGCTTTGGAGTAGCTCATTGTTGTTTGCCTTCAGTCGCGGGGGATCGGTATCAGAGACGCCACAGAACCTGGATGCCCCAGCCGGCGCAGCCGACGAGCCAGACGATGGTGAAAACCTGCAGTGCCAGGCGGATGACCACGGGCTTGACGTAGTCCATCAGGACTTCGCGCACCCCGACCCAGACGTGCCAGGCCAGCGCAATGATCACGGTGAAGGTCAGCACCTTCATCCACTGGGCCGAGAAGATGCCGGCCCACTTGTCATAGCCCATGGGGCCCTTGTTGAAGATCACCTGGGCCAGCAGGGCCAGGGTGAACAGGGCCATCAGAATGGCCGTGACGCGCTGGCTGAGCCAGTCGCGCAGGCCATAGTGGGCGCCGACGACGACGCGCTTGGAACCGTAATTGACGGACATGGATGTTATTCCTCTTGTTATGTGGGGGGCACTGGGTGGCAGCGGCCGCCGCCTTTTATGGTTGGATCGATCAGTACAGGCCGAAGAGCTTGGCGCCCAGCACCACGGTCAGGGTGATGCTGACCACGAAGACCACGATGGACGAGGTCTTGCCGAACTGCTTGTTCACGGCGCTGTGGCTCACGTCCATCCACAGGTGGCGCAGGCCGGCGGTGAAGTGGTGCAGGTACGACCAGATCAGGGCCAGGGCCACCAGCTTGATGAACCAGCCGGGCACGAAACCGAGGCCGATGTTGAACGCCGCCGTGAAGCGGGCGAACGAGATTTCGGACGACACCGAGGTGTCGAACATCCAGATGATGAAAGGCAGCAACAGGAACATGATCAGCCCGCTGCCGCGGTGCAGGATCGAAACCCACGCTGCAGGCGTCATGCGGTAGGTGGTCAGGTCCTTGAAGGCATTGATGTTGCGGAATTCAGGCCGTTTTTTGGCGAGTTCGGTCATGTTTTGTGCTTTCGTGGATGTAACTGCTTTGTAATTTGGACATGCAAAGAACGCAAAATTCTATTGCAACGCAACACACGCGGTTTCAAGTCGCCCTTAATGCCGACATTTCCGCTCAGTTGCCAGGGTAGTGTCAGCTCAGTTCATTACGGTAGTGGTGGGTGTCTGTGAGGTACAGCCCGCGCCGTAACTCCATGGGAACGTCGTTGTAGGTATACGCAATGCGCTCCACGCTGAGCAGCGGCGTGCCCGGTGCCACCTTTAGCACCGCAGCCTGTTCGGTATCAGGCAACACGGCTCGTATTTTCTCCTCGGCGCGCACCATGCGCACGCCGAAGTCGATTTCGAACATCGCATAGGTCGGGCCCTGGTAGCTGGCCAGCTGGTCTGCCGTCAGCCCTTTGAAAGCCTGGCCTGGCAGCCAGATGTCTTCCAGGATGGTGGGCACGCCCGCGAACGACAGCACGCGCCGCGCCTGGATCACCGGGTCGCCGCTGCGCAGGGCCAGCGCGCGTGCCACGTCGGCGCTGGCGCGCACGCGCTTGCAGTCGATCACCTGGCGCTGGGCGCGGCCTTCCACCCGGGCGTCGCCGGTGTCGGGCATGAGCTTCAGGAAGCGGTACTGCACATGCTGCTCGGCATGCGTGGCCACGAAGGTGCCCTTGCCCTGGCGGCGCATCACCAGGTTCTCGGCCGCCAGCTCGTCGATGGCCTTGCGCACCGTGCCCTGGCTCACGCGAAAGCGCGCGGCCAGGTCCATTTCGCTGGGGATGGCCTCGCCGGGTTTCCACTCGCCCTGTTGCAGGCTCTGCAGGATCAGGCCCTTGATCTGCTGGTACAGCGGGCTGAACGCCGGCGTGGCAGAGCCCGCGCCAGTCGTTGGCTGCGCAGGGGTGTCGGCGTTGAGCGGTAGCGAGGACATGGCAGTCGAAAAATGGGGCCGTGCGTGGAGCTGTGGCCGGGCGGGCACGTACCTCACCCAGCCTGGCGTTCAGGGCTCCGATCATATCTTATATAAGACATAAGACAAATTGACCGGGGTATTCAATCGGCAGTACACTCCAAGGCTGTTTTGCGGGGCACGGGCTGCTGGTAACAGGCGCTGGTGCTTGCGTTGCACACACCCCTGTTTTCCTCACTTCCCTGGAGTTTTCACCATGAGCAAGAAGCCCGTTCGCGTAGCCGTCACCGGTGCCGCTGGTCAAATCGGTTACGCACTGCTGTTCCGTATCGCCTCCGGCGAAATGCTGGGCAAGGACCAGCCGGTCATTCTGCAACTGCTCGAAGTCCCTGTCGAAGGCCCCCAGAAGGCGCTCAAGGGCGTGATGATGGAGCTCGACGACTGCGCATTCCCCCTGCTGGTCGGCATGGAAGCCCACAGCGACCCGATGACCGCCTTCAAGGACGCCGACTACGCCCTCTTGGTCGGTTCGCGCCCACGTGGCCCCGGCATGGAGCGTGCCGAGCTGCTGGCCGTCAACGGCGCCATCTTCACGGCACAGGGCAAGGCCCTGAACGCCGTGGCTTCGCGCAACGTGAAGGTGCTGGTCGTCGGCAACCCTGCCAACACCAACGCCTACATCGCCATGAAGTCGGCACCTGACCTGCCACGCAAGAACTTCACCGCCATGCTGCGCCTGGACCACAACCGCGCTGCCAGCCAGATCGCAGCCAAGACCGGCAAGGCCGTGGCCGACATCGAGAAGCTGACCGTCTGGGGCAACCACTCGCCCACGATGTACGCCGACTACCGTTTCGCCACCATCAACGGCGAAAGCGTCGCCAAGATGATCAACGACCAGGAATGGAACGCCAACACCTTCCTGCCCACCGTGGGCAAGCGCGGCGCCGCCATCATCGAAGCACGCGGCCTGTCGTCGGCTGCCTCGGCTGCCAACGCCGCCATCGACCACATGCGCGACTGGGCCCTGGGCACCAACGGCAAGTGGGTCACCATGGGCATCCCGTCGGACGGCCAGTACGGCATCCCCAAGGACACCATGTTCGGCTTCCCCGTCACCTGCGAAAACGGCGAGTACAAGCTGGTCGAAGGCCTGGAGATCGATGCCTTCTCGCAAGAGCGCATCGACAAGACCCTGGCCGAGCTGCAAGGCGAGCAAGACGGCGTCAAGCACCTGCTGTAAGCATCCATAGGCAGGCTGTCGTTCATGCTCGACTGGAATCCCGCGCTCTACCGCCGCTTCGAGGACGAGCGCACGCGCCCGGCCCAGGAACTGCTGGCGCGGGTGCCCCTGGCCGATCTGTCCAGCGCCGCCCATGTGGTGGACCTGGGCTGTGGGCCGGGCAATTCCACCGAGCTGCTGGTGCAGCGCTTTCCACAAGCGCAGGTTACCGGCATCGACACCTCCAAAGCCATGCTGGCCAGCGCGCGCGAGCGCCTGCCCGGCACGGCCTTTGAACAAGGCGATATCGCCACCTGGGTGCCCGCCGTGGCACCCGACCTGATTTACGCCAACGCCGCCCTGCAGTGGGTGGCGGGGCACGAAACCCTGGTTCCCCGGTTGTTCAGCCTGCTCGCCCCCGGTGGCGTGCTGGCCATCCAGATGCCCGACAACCGGCAGCAACCCTCGCACCGCCTGATGCGTGACATCGCCGGGCTATCGCCCTGGCGCGAGCCCATCGGCGACGCCGACAGCGTGCGCACCGAGCTGGCCACCATCGGCGGTTACTACGACATGCTGGCCAAAGAGGCTGCCCTGGTGGACGTGTGGCACACCGTCTACCAGCATGTCATGCCCACGGCCGGCGCCATCGTCGACTGGCTGCGCAGCACCGGCCTGCGACCCTTCCTCGATCCTTTGGGCGACGAACTGCGCGCCAGCTTCCTGGCCGAGTACGAGCGCCGCATCAGCGACGCCTACCCCGAGCGCAGCGACGGCAACCGCCTGCTGGCCTTTCCGCGCATGTTCATCGTCGCGCAGCGCCGTCCATCATGAGCGCCGTGGTCGCCATCACCCCTGCCCATCCCGCCAGCGTGCTGCTGGGCGCCCAGGCGGCCGCGCTGCGCCTGCCTGTGTGCGACCACTACAGCGGTGTGGAAGTGCGCATGAAGAAGAGCCTGCAGCTGCAGGCCGAGATGACCGCCGAGTTCGGCCACTGCGTGTTCGACGTCACGCTCGACTGCGAAGACGGCGCCCCCGTGGGCCAGGAGCGCGAACACGCCGCCCTGGTCACGTCGCTGGTGCTGGGCGCCGCTGACGGTGCCCGCGTGGCCGCCCGCGTGCACACCGTGGACCACGCCGCCTTTGCCAACGACATCGCCACCATTGCCGGCGAGGCCGGCCACCGCCTGTCGCACATCATGGTGCCCAAGGTCGAGTCGGTGGACGACGTGCTGCACGCCGAAAAGGCGCTGCTCGCCGCATCGGCCGGCCACCTGCCGCTGCACGTGCTGATCGAATCGCCCGCCGCCGTGCACCGTGCCTTCGAGATCGCCGCGCACCCGCGCGTGCAGAGCATCAGCTTCGGCCTCATGGATTTCGTCTCCGCGCATGGCGGGGCCATCCCCGCGTCGGCCATGGGCTCGCGCGGCCAGTTCGAGCACCCGCTGGTGGTGCGCGCCAAGCTCGAGATCGCCGCCGCCTGCCATGCCCACGGCAAGGTGCCGTCGCACTGCGTGGTCACCGAGTTTTCCGACACCGCTGCCATGCAGGCCGCCGCCACCCGCGCCTCGCAGGAGCTTGGCTACACCCGCATGTGGAGCATCCACCCCGGCCAGATCCGCCCCATCCTGCAGGCCTTTGCGCCGCAGCAGGACGAGATCGCGCTGTCCGCCCGCATCATCGTTTCCGCGGCGCAGGCCGACTGGGCGCCCATCAGCCACGATGGCACCCTGCACGACCGCGCCAGCTACCGCTACTACTGGCAGGTGCTTGAACGCGCCCACCAGACCGGGCGCGCGCTGCCGCCCGAAGTGGCCCACTGGTTTGCTGCTTCCCCCGCTCCCCACCACGACGCCTGAAACCTTTTTCCAGGACTTCCCCCATGAAATCATTGATTCTCACGTCCGCCCTGATGCTGGTGGCCCCTGGCCTTGCCCTGGCGCAGGCCGCTGCAGAGCCCGCCAAGAAGAGCGCGCCGGCCGCCAAGAAGGAGGCCGCTCCCAAGAAGGAGGCAGCCGCCAAGCCGGCCGCCAAGTCCACCGCCGAGGCCAAGGACAAGGCCCCTGCCAAGAAGACCGCCAAGGCCGAGCCCACCAGCAGCCGCCAGCAGCTGAACACGGCCGCCAACCAGGTTGCCTCCGGTCTCATCGCCGCCGATGCCGCCCTGAGCCCTGAGGAGCAGGCCATCGCCATGCGCGTGCACACCGGCCGCATTGCCTGCGAGCTGGGTGCCTTCGTCACCGTGACGGCCGATCCCGCCATCCCTGGCCGCTTCCACATCGAGGGCAAGGGCTTCAAGTACCACATGACCCCCGTGGTCACCAGCACCGGCGCGGTGCGCCTGGAAGACGCCAAGGGCGGCGCCGTGTGGCTGCAGATCGCCAACAAGTCCATGCTGATGAACCAGAAGCTGGGCCAGCGCCTGGCCGACGAGTGCATGAGCGCCGAGCAGACCCTGGTGGCCGAGGCCGCCAAGAAGGCACCGCCCCAGAGCGTGTTCGACCCCGCGCCTGCCGCCACGGCCGCCGGCACCGCTGCCACCGCCACCAAATAACCAGAACCCGACGAGACACGGTACCCCCGCGCCGCATGGCCCTTGCAGCCCCGGCGCAACCACCCCACTTTAGAACGCAACCGGAGAAAAATGATGTTGAAAGCCTACCGTGACCATGTGGCCGAGCGCGCCGCGCTGGGCATCCCACCGCTGCCCCTGACGGCCAAGCAGACCGGCGAGCTGATCGAGCTGCTCAAGAACCCGCCTGCTGGTGAAGAGGCCACGCTGGTGGACCTGATCACGCACCGCGTGCCTGCCGGTGTGGACGACGCCGCCAAGGTCAAGGCCAGCTACCTGGCCGCCGTGGCCCACGGTACCGAGGTGTGCACGCTGATCGGCCGCGAGCGCGCCACGCAGCTCCTGGGCACCATGCTGGGCGGCTACAACCTCACCCCCCTGATCGACCTGCTGGACGACGCGGCCGTGGCCTCCGTCGCCGCCGAAGCGCTCAAGAAGACGCTGCTGATGTTCGACCAGTTCCATGACGTCAAGGAAAAG
>JAZKEE010000167.1:0-1548 GCA_040387235.1 Pseudomonadota bacterium | reverse complement strand
GAGGGCGACCCGACCAAGAGCCGCATCTACAAGGACATGGGCGCCGGCGTGGCCACAGCCGGCATCGAGTACTACCTGCCGCTGTTCTTCGACGACACGGCCACGGTGTTCGACTACCTGGGCGGCGAGGCCACGGTGGTGCTGCACGGCGACCTGGAGCCGGCCTTCCAGCGCTTCTGGCAGGACACGAAAGACCGTTTTCGCCTGGTGCAGGGCGACCCCGAGCGCCCGACGCTGCCGCCCGAGACGCTGTTCCTCTCGGCCGACCAGTTCTACACGCGTGCCAAGGAGCATGCCCAGCTGTCCATCCGCCCCGGGGTGGAGGACATTGCCGACAACCCGCACTTCCAGAAGCTGGGTGACCTGTCGGTGGTGCGCGGGGCCGAGGACCCGCTGGCCCGCCTGCATGCCCATATCCGCAACACGCAGCACCGCGTGCTGCTGCTGGCCGAGAGCGATGGCCGGCGCGAGAGCCTGCTCGACTTCCTGCGCGCCAGCGGGGTGAACCCGCCGGCCTTCGACTCGCTGGCCGAGTTCCAGGGCACGGCAGACGAAAAGGTGGGCATTGCCACCGCCGGCCTCACGGTGGGCTTCAGCTGGGTCGAGGACGGCATCGACTTCGTCACCGAGACCGAGCTTTTTGCCGCCGGCCCCACCACGCGCCGGCGCAAGAAGCAGGAGCAGGTGAGCGATGTCGAGGCGCTGATCAAGGACCTGGCCGAGCTCAACGTGGGCGACCCCGTGGTGCACAGCGCCCACGGCATCGGCCGCTACCGCGGCCTGGTCAACATGGACGTGGGCAACAAGAACCCCGACGGCACGCCCGCCATGCAGGAGTTCCTGCACCTCGAATACGCCGACAAGGCCGTGCTCTACGTGCCCGTGAGCCAGCTGCAGCTGATCAGCCGCTACACCGGCGTGAGCGCCGACGAGGCGCCCCTGCACAAGCTGGGCAGTGGCCAGTGGGAGAAAGCCAAGCGCAAGGCCGCCGAGCAGGTGCGCGACAGCGCGGCCGAACTGCTCAACATCTACGCCCGCCGCGCCGCGCGCGAGGGCCATGCCTTCCGCTACAGCCCTCAGGACTACGAGACCTTTGCCAACGATTTCGGCTTCGAGGAAACCGCCGACCAGAACGCCGCCATCCATGCGGTGATCCAGGACATGATCAGCCCGCGCCCCATGGACCGCCTGGTCTGCGGCGACGTGGGCTTCGGCAAGACCGAGGTGGCCCTGCGCGCCGCCTTCGTGGCCGTCACGGGCGGCAAGCAGGTGGCCTTCCTCGCGCCCACCACGCTTTTGGCCGAGCAGCACTACCAGACGCTGGTGGACCGCTTCGGCAAGTGGCCGGTGAAGGTGGCCGAGGTGTCGCGCTTTCGCTCGGGCAAGGAGATCACCGCGGCCATCAAAGGCATCGGCGACGGCACGGTGGACATCGTGGTCGGCACGCACAAGCTGCTGTCCGAATCCACCAAGTTCCACAACCTGGGCCTGCTCATCATCGACGAGGAGCACCGCTTCGGCGTGCGCCACAAGGAGGCGATGAAGGCG
>JAZKEE010000166.1:66887-70560 GCA_040387235.1 Pseudomonadota bacterium | reverse complement strand
GTGTCCTCGATCTCGCGCAGGCGGCCGTACCAGCGGAACACGCGCGAGCGCACGCGGAACTGGTAGAGCGGCGGCACGATGCGTGACAGGGGCAGCAGCACGGCGATCAGCAGGCCCATCACCAGCCACATGCGGTCGATGAGGTTGGCGATCCAGAAGGGCAGGTAGCGCTGCATCATCGGCACGGGCTCGTTGATGGCGCGTTCGCCCTCCTTGGCGATGGGCAGTTCGCTGTGGCGGGTGCTGGGGAACTCGCGGGCGCGGTTGAACCAGCTGGCGCCGCCATGCAGCTTCTGCGCGTTCTGCGCAAACAGCGTGAGCAGGGCAGGGTGGGTGCCGTCGCGTGCCAGCAGCGAGGTGGTGGTGGCCACCAGGCGCGCGTCCAGCGGCGGGATGTTGCTGGCCAGGTCGACCACGCCGCGCGGCAGGGTCACCGGCGTCAGGTAGGGAAAGCGCCGCGCGTAGGCCTCGTGCTGGGCAAAGTCCATCAGGTGCACGCCGGGGGTCTGCAGCAGCATCTGCACCATCAGCGATTCGGGGGCCGAGGCGAACACCAGCGCATCGAGCTTGCCGTCCAGAAAAGCCACGGTGGCGGGCGTCTGCTCCAGCTGCGACAGGCGCACCTGTTTGGGCTCCACGCGGTTGGCCTCGAGCAATTGCTCCATCAGGCGCGGCACGCCACTGCCTTCGGACCCCACGTTCACGCGCAGTCCGCGCAGCTGGCGCAGGCTGTCCAGCCGGCCGGTGGCCGTCACGCGCAGGGCCGAGTCGGCGCGGTAGAACAGCCAGATCGGCTCCACGAACAGGCTGCCCAGCGATGCCAGGTTGTCCGGGTCATCGGGCAGCAGCTCGGCCGTGCCGCCCTGCACAAAGGCCAGGTCGGCCTCGCCGTCGCGCAGCAACTGCAAATTGTGCGACGAGCCCGCGCTGGGCTTGAGCACCACCTCGATGCCATCGACCGCCAGCGCCTTCTGGTAGCGCTTGCCGAACTCTTCGTACGCGCTCTGCGCCGGGCCGGTGGCCAGCGTGACTGTCTTGGGCGGGTTGGGGTTGAGCCACCAGTAGGCGGCGATAAGCAGGCCCACGGCCAGAAAGGCCAGCGGGCCGGCCGAGACGATCAGGTCGCGCAGCGTGAGGAAGGTGTTGCGTAGGGCCTGGGGCATGGGGAACTGGTGGGGTTTTAGGGAAAGGGCGGTGCTGGCCGGAGGCGATGCGCCAGGGACGCCGTGCTTTGCTGCAACTTGCGGACTTTGCGATTATCCGTGCAGGCGATTGCGGCAAGGGAGCCGGGGTGCTGCGAAAGGTATCCGTTGGTGAGTGTGCAGCGCAGGGCTTCACCCAAGGCGATACTGCGTCTACAGTAGGGGGATAGATGGTGATCTGTACAGCGTCCTTCGTTCTCATCGGCAATTTGGTATTGGCGCCGCTGGTTGCCATTCGATGCCCATGACCCGACTCGACCATCTTGTCGACGAATGGATCATGGGCCAGACCCACAGCGGTGTGGATTCCGAGCAGTACCAGACCCGCCAGCCTCTCACCCCCGCCGCATCCACCGCCCTCGCAGCCATTGGTGCTTACCAGCGGTATGTGTCGCCCTACAAGGGCTTTAGCTGCGCCCACCGCGTGCGCACCGGGCATGCCTCGTGCTCGCAGTTCGCGCGGCGTGCCATAGAGCGCTGCGGCCTGCTGGCTGGCCTGCGCCTGTTGCGTCGCAGGTTCGTGGCCTGTGCTGCGTCGCACCGGGCGCTGCAGGCAGGCGAGCAACCGCCGGCGGATACCGAATCGCTCAACGAACCCTGCCCCTTGCTGACCCTGCGCAGCGCCAGGTGCTGTGGCGAGGCCTCGGTGGCCTCGTGCTGGCTTTTCTCGTAGGCAGTTCTACAACGGCTGGCCCAGGGCGTGCGCATGCAGATACCCGTGCATGGCAAACTGGGGGCCATCCCCCGTACCAATGGGCGCTGTGACCGATGACCATCCTCACCCGCGAGAACCTCAGCAACGGCAGTTTCCGCAACCGCATGAACATGGATGCCCACCCGGCATGGTGGTCTGACGAGCGGGTGGAAGAATCCTTTGCCCACGCCTGGGCCAGCCGTCCCGAAGGGCCTGCCTGGGTGTTCGGCTACGGCTCGCTGATCTGGAACCCGCTGATGCCGTTCGACGCGCAGCACACGGCCACGCTGCAGGGCTGGCACCGCAGTTTTTGCCTGCGCTCCATCTCGGGCCGCGGCAGTCCCGAGCGGCCGGGCCGCGTGCTGTCGCTCATGCCCGGCGGCTTTGTGCAAGGCGTGGCGCTGCAATTGCCCGAGGCGGAGGCCCAGGGCGAGGTGCGCATGCTCTGGACGCGCGAGATGACCGGCGGCGGCTACCTGCCGCGCTGGCAGCCCGTGCAGCTGGAAAACGGCGAGTCCGTCACCGCCATCACCTTCGTGGCCAACCCCGAGCATCCGCAGCACGAGCACGATGCCTGCGCCGAGACCGTGGCCCGCCTGGTGGCGGTGGCCAAGGGCGTGTTCGGGCCCAATATCGACTATGTGCTGTCACTGGACCAGGCGCTGCACGAACGCGGGCTGCACGACCCGTATGTGGAGGCGATCGTGCGGGGGATCCGGGCCGCGCAAGGCCAGGGGGCCGAACAACAGGGGTAGTCAGACAGGCACAATGGCGGCCAGTTGCGCCCGACCTGCGCTGTATTCATTCTGACTTTCTGCCCACCCGCATGCCCGCCATCCACGCCGCCATTCCCAGCCGCACCCTCCTGATCGCCGTCGACCCCGATGGCAGTTGGTCCCTGGCGGATGAGGGCACGCCGGGCTCGGGGGACGTGGATTTTCGCCTGGAGATCACCGATGACGGCGGCAGCGGCTGCCTGCTGGTGTGCTCCTCGCTCGACGGCCGGCTGGCCGCCGACCACTGGTTCGCGACGCTCGATGAAGCCCAGGCCTTTGCGGCCGATGCGTTTGGCATCGAGGCGCAGGAGTGGGCCGCCACTGAAGGCTGATGCCGCCGCCCGTCGCGCTGACAATCAATACACCCTGCACTTTTCTCACCCCAGAAGACTTTGCGATGACCGAGCCCATCGACCCCAACGATCCACTGGAAATCACGCAACCTGCGGATCTCACCGAATCCGCAGACACCACCCAGCCTGCGGGACTTGGCGACTCTGCGGAGCCTGCCGAGCCGGACCAGGATGCGCCCCCCGAGGTGGTGCGCCTGATCGCGGCCCTGACCGCCATACCCGGCGTGACACAGGCGCAGCTGGACAACACCTACCTGCCCGAGGTGGCGGTGTCCGACCTGTCCCTGCCGGGCCCCTATGCCGACCTGCCCATCGCCGCGCTGCGCCGATCCAATGGCGCGCTGGAGAACGAGCTGCTGCTGTCGCTGGAGTTTCGCATCCAGCGCAACGAGGCGGGGCTGCGCGCTGCGGAGTTTTTGTCGTGGTGGGTGCGCGACCAGTCGCGTGGCGGCGAGAACATGCAGATCCGCACCATCGGCCAGCCCCCCATGGTGGCGGGCGAGCAGCAACTGGGCCGCACCCTGCGCTTCACCATCGACTGGTTCTACGCCGACACCTCCGAGGACACGGCCAACGTGCTCAGCGCGGTGGGCGGCAAGGCGCTGGCGCTGGAGCTGGCCACCAACATGTACAAGGATGCGTTCTAGC
>JAZKEE010000166.1:0-66787 GCA_040387235.1 Pseudomonadota bacterium | reverse complement strand
GGCAAGGCGCTGGCGCTGGAGCTGGCCACCAACATGTACAAGGATGCGTTCTAGCCGCCAGGCCGCCCACCGCCCGTGGGCACACCCTGCATGACAAATGCGCTGCGCCGATCTGCCGCGCGCCTGGCGCTGTTGCTGCTGGTCGTCGTACCCGTGGCCGCCTGGGCGATGGTGAAACCCGTGCGCGTGCTGGCACCGGGCCTGGCCGGCATCGGCTGCAGCCAGGGCACCACGGTGTGCGTGGAAGACCCGGCGCGTGAAGCAGAAGCCCGCCAACTGGTGGCTGAGGGCATGGCCTTTGTCGCCAGCCACCTCGCGCCGGTGGAGGGCTCGCCACGCTTTGTGTTCTGCTCCACGCAGGCCTGTGCCGACACCTTCGGCCTGGGCGCCCGCTCCGCCGTTACGGCAGGCACCTGGGGCACCGTCATCGGCCCGCGCGCCTGGGCGCCGCACTACGTGCGCCATGAACTCATCCACCACCTGCAGGGCCAGCGCCTGGGTGTGCTGCCGCGCCTGCTCAAGCCCACTTGGTGGGTGGAGGGCATGGCCTATGCCTTGAGCGAAGACCCGCGCGCACCGCTGGCCGAGCCGTGGGAAGGCCACCGGCGCGAATTCGATGCCTGGTATGGGCGGGTGGGGGCTGACCGGCTGTGGGCCGAGGCGGGGCGGTTGTGAGATCCTTGGTTCAATGACCATCTACCCCACCGAACTCATCATGCTCGGCCTGTGGCTGGTGGCGCCTGCGCTGGTGCTGGGCCTGCTGGTGCTGTATGCCGTGCAGGCCCGCTTCGGCGCCCGCATGGGCCTGCGTCCCTGGCGGGCTGCCAGCCTGCTGGTGGTGTTCGGCATTGCCTTTGCGGCGCTGATCCTGGTGTATGCACCGGCCGGGATGGTCCGGTCCCTGGGCCTGCGCGACATCCGCATCCTGGGCTGGCAGACCTTCTGGGCACCGGTGGGCTTCATGGCCCAGTTGCTGGCATTGCCCGTGGCGCTGTGGCTGGGGCGGGGGCGCTGAGCGGTTGCCAGGGCGTGTTCACACCAATTTCGCGACCCCGAAATGAATGTGAACAGGCCCCTGGTTCAGCCTCCGTCGTCAGACCCGCACCGCGCAGTAACCAGCATGCGCGCCGCGCGCAAGAACTCCGTGGGGCCCACCCAGCTGACATTCCACTGGCCGGCCACCGGCACCTCGCGCTTGTGCGCGATCACCATCGACCGCGCGGGCGCCACCAGGATGTACTGGCCGTGCACGCCCCAGGCCATGTAGGCGCCGTGCAACGGTGAGTCAACGGGTTCTTTCTCCAGCAACCACCACAGGTAGCCATAGCCAAAGCCGCGCCGGGCGGTGCGTGCCGGGTGCATCTGCGCGGCAAGCGTGGTCTGCGCCGTCATCTGTGCCACCCAGCCGGGCGGCAACAGTGGCTGGCCGCGCCATTGGCCCTGGTTCAGCGCCAGCAGGCCCAGCCTGGCCATGTCGCGCGTCGACAGGTAGAAGGGGTAGGCCAGGTGCTCGGATTGACGGGCATCTCCACCGCGGGCGTGGCGCGCAGGCGCAAAGTCTTCAAGCTGCAGGGGCGTGGCCAGGTCGTCGGCGAAGGCCTGGTAGATGCTGAGGCCGGTCAGGCGCTCGAAGGCGGTGCCAGCGGCGTTGAAGTCCCAGTTGTTGTACAGAAAGTAGCTGCCCGGCGCCTGCGATCCGCGCGCGGGGGCGGCGGCCGCATCGTCACCGCCATTGGCCGCTGGGTGGTACACCCCCGAGCGCGCGGCCAGCAGGTCGCGCAGCCGCGCCTGCTTCTCGGTGGGCAGCAGGCCGCCCACAGCGTCGTCGATGCCCATGTCGGCCAGCGTGCGGCTGAGGTCAATGGCGCCGCTGGCCACGTACTTGCCGTACATCATCGAGAGAATACTTTTACGCACCGAGAACACGATGCTGACCCGCTCCACCGGGCCTTCGCTGAACAGCACGCGGCCATCCCGCACGGCCATGAGGGCCGTGGTGTCCAGCGTGCGCACGTAGTCGCGCGCGGTCTGCAGGTCGCGCTGGCAGGTGCTGCCAACCCCGGGTGCCGGCCAGGCCTGCCACGTGGCGCCGGGAAAGGCCGGTGCGGCGACAGAGGCCGCAGGCGAGGCGGGTGCTGCAGTGACTGCGGGTGGCGGGATGGCGCAGCCGCTGGCAAGCACCAGCAGCATGCCCACGCCCATGAGGGCTGCGATGCGTGATGTCCGGGTTGGCTTCATGCGCCCTGCGCCGCCCGGTGCGCCTGGATCGCTGCCATCACCTCGGTTCCGAACTCCCGGTCCACATTGCGCGCCTTGTAGGGCGACCGGCTCGCTGCGACACCGGGCGCCGAGTAGTGGATGGCGTGCGCCAGTTCGTGCAGGTAGTCCCGGCCCCGCTCGGCGCAGAGCGCGGTCTCGGCCTCGTTCAGCTGCACGAGGAAGCTGTACGACACAAAGCTGTGGCTGCAGTTCACGTCGAGCAGCAGCGATTGCCCGTGCTGCACCAGGAACCAGCTGGCAGGCTCATGGTCGATGACTTGCATGACGCGCCGGCCTCAATCCCGGTCCGGCGCACCCAGCGGAAAGTGTGGCCGAAAGTACCGCGCCTCGTCCACCGCGCGCGCAAACGAGGGGCGTGCCAGCAGACGCGCCCGGTACGCGCGCAGCGCCGGGTACTGCTCGGCAATCGGGTGCGTCCAGTCCGCATAGAACAGCGAGGGCGCCGCCGCGCAGTCGGCCAGGGTGAAGTGCTCGCCGGTGGCCCAGCTGCGGCCGGCCAGCGTGCCCTCCAGCCAGGCGTAGGCGCGTTCGAGCCTGTCCACGGCAAGGGCCATGCCGTCCCGGCGCTTGACCGGGTCGCCCGTGAGCGCGCCGTTCACGGCCAGCTGCATGGCGTTCATCACGTGCAGGTCGAAAAACCGGTCCATGAAGCGAACGTCCAGGGCCTCCACCGGGTCGCTCGGGATCAGGCGCACAGGGCCCGGGTGAGCGATCTGCAGGTACTCGATGATGATGCTGGTCTCCACCACATCGCGCGCCCCATCCACCAGCAGCGGAAACTGGCGCAGCGGCCACTTCGCCAGCCACTGGGCCGCATGCTGTGGCGCATCGGGCCCCAGCACGCGAAACTCGAAGGGCGTGGCGTTCTCATACAGCGCGATCAGCACCTTCTGCGTGTACGACGAGAAGGGGTGGCCGTAGAGCACGAGCGGCGGGACTTGCGAGGGGGCCGGGGTGGACTGGCTCATGCAGGACTCCTGGGGTTGAAGGCAGGGTGGGCATCGTACCGCCTGCAACTACACTGCCGGTCCACCACGCCCGCCATGGAATGAAACATCTTTTCCAGCAACTTGCCATCGCTGCCCTGGCCTTGCTCCTGGTCGCCGCGGCGGGCATCTGTGCATTGTCCCTTCTGTTCCCGGATCTGTGCGGCAACAGGGTGCTTGCCGAGACCGTCTCGCCCGACCAGCGCCACAAGGCAGTGGTGTTCCAGCGCGACTGCGGTGCGGCCACGGGCTTCTCCACCCAGGTGTCGCTCATGGCGGCCAAAGACGCACTGCCCGACGAATCCGGCAACGTTTTCACGGCCGACAGCAACCACGGTGCCGTGCCCACCAGCGCTGCCGGCGGGCCGGTGGTCCAGGTGCGATGGGCGTCGGGCCGCGATGTGGTCATCACGCACCACGCGGGCGCCCGTGTCTTCACGCACAAGCATTCGGTGTCCGGGGTAGCGGTGGCCTACGAGCAGGTAACCGCCAGGTAGCCTGTGGTGCGCCCACCGGTAGCCGCGCAAGCCCCGGCTGCAGTCCATGGCGTGCAGGGCAAGGTCGGGCCGCTAGGCTGGCTGCATCCACTCGACGAGGTGTTTGCATGCCACTGCCATTGCCACTGCCACTTGCTGCGCGCTGCCTGTTGCTTGTGGCCCTGGGTGCTGCCAGCGCCGCGTGCTCTGCCTATTGGTATGCGTCGCCATGGCCCAAACCCCCAGGCTTGCCGGCCGTGGGCTTCGCGCTGGAGTGGCTTGGCTTTGTCTTCCTGTGGTTCGCGTTTCGCAGACACAACCCCCTTGCGTGGATGGCCGGGGCGTTGATCCTGTTTCCGCTGGCGCAGGCCCTGGTCCATTGGGTGGCGGGCGAAATGGACCCCCGCGTGGATTTCAAGGGCTGGGGTGGCCTTCAGGCCGTGTTCATGCTGCGCTTCATGGTCTCGTGCTGGCTGTGCATGGCAGCCTATGCCGTGTACTTCATCGTCCAGCGGCTGCAGGGCCGCAGCGCTGACGTCACAGGCTGATGCGCTGCAACACCGGCACCAGCGGGGCAGGGCCCCGGTAGACTGCGCACATGCCCGCCACGCTGCTCTACCAACCCGACCGCCACGAACCGCTGGACCCGCAAGCCTGGGACGAAGCCGCAGCGCGCGCGGCCATCGCGCGCATCGTGCAGGACACCGAGGCCCGCTTCACTCCCCAGGGGCTGTGGCCCACCCATCCCCACGACAGCCGCGATGCCGCGCCCTGGTACATGCTGTACGGGGGCGCGTGCGGCGTGTTCTGGGCGCTGCACTGCCTGCAGGCGCGGGGTGCCTGCCAGCTGCAGCGCGACTACGGCCCGCACGTGCGCGCGCTGCTGGCACCCAACCGGGCGGCCATGGGGCAGGGCGAGGGCGGTGCGCCGTTTGGCAGCTACCTCATGGGCGATACCGGCATCGAACTGCTGGCGCAGTGGCTGGCGCCCTCGGCCGACACCCTGGCCCAGCTGGGCGTGCTGGTGGACGCCACGCGCCAGCACCCGGCGCGCGAGCTGATGTGGGGATCGCCCGGCACGCTGCTGGCCTCGCTGTGGCTGCACCAGCAGACCGGCGATGCCGCGTGGGCGCAGCGCTACCGCGACACGGCGCAGCAGCTGTGGTCCGAGCGGCACTGGTCCGACGAGCACCGCTGCCACTACTGGACGCAGGACATGTATGGCCAGACCTCCAGCTACCTCGACGCGGTGCACGGCTTCGTGGCCACGGCCTCGGTGCTGGTGCAGGGGCGGCACCTGCTGGACCTGGCCGATTGGGCGGCGTGGCAGGCATGCATCGCCACCACCATCCGCCAGACGGCCGAGTGGGATGGCGATAGCGCCAGCTGGCGTGCGCGCCTTAGCTCCAAGCCGCTGAGCGAGGCGCCGGGGCTCATGCAGTTCTGCCACGGGGCGCCGGGCTTCGTGATCTGCCTGGGCGATTTTCCCGGTGCGGAGCTGGACGACCTGCTGCTGGCCGGCGCCGAGGCCACCTGGGCGGCAGGGCCGCTGCGCAAGGGCTCCAACCTGTGCCATGGCACGGGTGGCAACGGCTATGCCTTTCTCAAGCTGTACCGGCGCACGGGCGACGCCCGCTGGTTGCAGCGCGCACGTGCCTTCGCCATGCACGGCATCGGTCAGACCGAGCGCGACCTGGCGCAGTTCGGCCAGATGCGCTATTCGCTGTGGACGGGCGACCCGGGCTTTGCGCTGTACCTCCTGGACTGCATCGAGGGCACGGACCGCTTTCCCTCGCTGGACACCTTCTTTGTCCCCGCCGGCCACGGCAGCGCCGCCGCCTGACCGGGCCACGTACCCGCACGCCATGCCCCGCAAGCCCGCAGCGACTCCGACCGCGACCCCACCGGCGCCCGCCCAGGCTGCCAACCCGCAGCCTGCCGACCACCCCGCCTTCGACCTGCCGCGCGCCGCCAGCGCCGGCATGCGCCCGCTGCAGCCCTTCGACGGCGCGCTGCTGCTCATGCACTTTGCCTTCCGCGGGCTGGTGGTCAAGGCCGATGCATTTTTGGCAAGCCAAGGCCTGTCGCGCGTGCACCACCGGCTGTTGTATGCGGTGGCGCGGGCCGAGGGCATCTCGGTCGGGCAGCTCATCGAATTGCTGGGCGTGAGCAAGCAGGCGCTGCACCGACCGCTCAAGCATCTGCAGGACGAGGGCTATGTGCTGGCGCAGCGCGACCCGGTGCAGCACCGCACCAAGCGCCTGTCACTCACCGAGCGCGGCCGGCAGGTGGAGGCCACCGCTTCGCGCCACGAGCGCGAGGCCATGGAGGAGGCCATGCGCACCGTGCCTGCCAGCGGGCAGCAGGCCTGGACCGAGGTGATGACGGCGCTGGCGCGCATGGCGTGACGGGCCGCGGCCGGCTGGTTCAGCGCGCCGGGGCCACCATGGCGGTCGCTACTGCCATGTGCGGACTGTCTGCCGAGCCCGTGCGGGCCAGGAAGCCTTCGGCGAACGAAAAATTCTTGGCCGAGCGAACGACATGCGCGTGAAAGGCCAGCGGTTCATTTGCCAGGGCGAGCGACAGGAACTTGACCGACAGTTCCAGCGTGACGACGACCGGCGCGTCGTACTGCCCCAGCCCGGCCAGCACGAAGGCGGCATCGAAGCCAGCGGCAATCACGCCGCCATTGATGGCCGCCGTGCCGCCACCGCCCTGCAGGCCGGCGTCCAGCCGCGACAAGGTGATGAGCGCCGAGCCAGGCGCCTGGAAGGCGCCCGCAAAACCGAACCACTGCACTTCATTCCGTGCATTGAATTGCGCCAGTTGCTCTGCCAGGCGGTCGGCGGGCAGGCGAAACGGAACCGTGGGGCTTTGCATGGGCGGATAGGCGAGGGCGTGTCTGCCGCGATGCTAGCAGCCGGGGCAGCCCCAAGCGCTTTTTATGCCTTGACCATCAGGGTGGCCGACGCCATGGCGTGCAGCTTGCCATCCACCCCGCGGATCTCCGCACTGCAGATGCCCAGGCTGCGCGTCTGCTCCACCAGCCGGCCCGTGGCGACGTAGGTCAAGCCCTCGGCCAGCGGCCGCACGTACTTCACGTTGAGGTCCACCGTCGAATACTGCGCGCCCGCCCCCAGGGCCGAGAGCAGGGCCAGCGCGGCCGCGCCGTCCAGGCAGGTGGCGGCAAAACCGCCGTGCACGGCGCCGGCGGGATTCAGGTGCCGGGCATCGGGGCTGACTTCCATGGCGATGTGGCCTTGCTCCACGGTGATGAGCCGCATCGGCATGGTGGCGGCAATGCCCGATGGGGGGATGCGCCCGGTCTGCATGGCCTGCAGGATCTGCAGGCCGGTGGGGCCGGAGGGTGTGCTGGGGGCGGGCTGGCTGTCTTCAGGATTTTTCATGTCAACATTATTGACTTGAAGAGGCGAGGCACGCAAGAACGTGTTGCCACGCGGCCTGGGCGCCCGCCACCATATTTCGCTGGTGCAAAACACGGGCGGTTTCCATAATTGCCAGGCGGCACATGGATTTGCGTGCCGCCGCCATCAATCCAAAACCAAGAGGGGTGTCTTCCATGCGTCTTCCACGATCCACCACCCGCAGGCCTGCGCGCCTGGCGCTCGTCACCGCCATGCTGGCCACCTGCGGGCTGGCCGGTGCGGCCACCACCTGGTCGCCCGACCGCCCCACCGAGGTGCGCATCGGCAGCCTGGTGGTGGGGGACACCAGGTACGACAACGTCGTCATCACCGTGGGCGGGGTGCTGGGCTTCAGCGCCACGGGGCCCAACCGCAGCTACGACAGCTTCAACCCGTCCAACGGGCAGGTCACCATCGCCACGCTGACGGTGGGCAGCCAGTCCTTCTACGACGTGGTCGTGACGGTGGGCGGGCTGGTCAGCGTGGGCGGGGGTGGCCCGCTGCCGGCGCTGGTGCCCAACGACCCGCTGTTCAGCCGCCAGTGGCATCTCAAGAACACCGGCCAGAGCGGCGCCGGCGGCCCGGCCGCGCTGGCGGGCGAGGACCTCAACATCGGCAAGGCCTGGCAACTGGCCACCGGCACGGGCGTGCAGATCGCGGTGATCGACGACGGCCTGGACATCTTCCACGAAGACCTGCGCGTGGTGTCCGGCAAGAGCTGGGACTACCGCACCAATGCCTATGGCGACCCATCGTCGTCCACCAGCTCGCACGGCACCAGCTGCGGCGGCCTTGCGGCGGCCATCGGCGACAACAACCTGGGCGTGACGGGCGTGGCCTTCAATGCGCGCCTGGTGGGCTACAACCTGCTGGCCGCCACTACGGGCGCCTTCGGTGCCGACGCGGTGACCAAGGACCTGGCCAGCAACCACATCTACACCAACAGCTACGGCGCGGCCGACAGCAACGGCCTGCTGGCCCCGGCCGACGAGTTGTGGCGCGACGCCATCCGCACCGGCATCAGCACCGGGCGCGGTGGCAAGGGCGCCATCTACACCTGGGCGGCCGGCAATGGTGCGCCCGAGGACCGCTCGGACTACGACGGCCAGGCCAACTTCCAGGGCGTGCTGGCCATCGGCGCACTCAACGACCAGGGCCAGCGCTCGTCGTACTCCGAGCCCGGCTCCAACCTGCTGGTCACGGCCTACGGCGGCGAGTTCTGCTCCACCCAGACCACCACCACCACCGACGTATCGGGTTCGGGCGGCTACAACGACGGCAACAAGCCGCAGGACATCACCGGCAGCCCCAACTACACGCGCTGCATGAACGGCACCTCGGCTGCCACGCCGCAGGCGGCCGGTGTGGCCGCGCTGCTGCTGGAGGCCAACCCAGCGCTCACCTGGCGCGACGTGCGCGCCATCTTCGCCCGCACCGCGCGCAAGACCGATCCCGCCAACGCGGGCTGGGTCACCAACGGCGGCGGCCTGCAGGTGAACCACGAGTACGGCTACGGTGCCATCGACGCCCTGGCTGCCACCCGCGCCGCCATGGGCTGGGCCCTGCTGCCCGCGCAGAAAACGGCCACCCAGGCCGCCACGCTGGGTAGCCCGCTGGCCCTTGCCGACAACGGCGCAGCCACCACCAGCAGCCTCATGCTGCAGGGCAGCGGCATCGGCAAGCTCGAGTTCGTGGACCTCAACATCACCTCCAACCACACCAACGTGGGCGACCTGGAGATCACGCTCACCAGCCCTTCGGGCACGCAGAGCACGCTGTCGGTGGTGCGCGAGTGCAAGGACACGGCCGCCAATGCCGTGACCTGCGGCGCCGCGCTGGAAGGGGGCTTCACCTTTGGCATAGCGCGCCTGATGGGCGAAGCGGCCGACGGCAACTGGACCCTGTCCGTGCGCGATGGCAAGACAGGCGAGACGGGCAGCGTCTCGGCCTGGAGCATCAAGGCCTATGGCTACTGAGGGCAGCGCCCCATGTTCCACCGCATACCACCCCATTCCACCGAATACCTGCCGAGGCCTCGCACCATGAAGCTCCCCACTTTCTCCCTTCTGCGCCTTGCCGCACTGGCCCTGGCCGCCAGCGCGGTTGCCACCGGCGCCCTGGCAGCCACCACGGCCCATTACTTCGACGGTGACACGCAGCGCACCATCACGCTCGACACCGGCCTGGTCGCCGTCATCACCCCGATCCCTGAAGCCGGCAGTGCGCAGGCGCGCAGCGTGGGCGAGGGCGCCAGCCCCGCCCCCCTGGTGCAGCTGCAGCCCGCCAACCAGCCCGTGGCCAAGGGCGCTGGCACACAAGTCTCGCCCGTGTACCGCGAGGGCAACTCCCCCGCGGGCCGGTTGATGGCACTGCCCGGCGGCGTGGTCGTGAAGTTCAACACCGACTGGACCGACGCCCAGGTGCGCGCCTGGGCCCAGGCCAAGGGCCTCACGGTGACCCAGCGCCTGGGCACCACCAGCAGCTGGTACCTCATTGCCACAGCCCCCGGCAGCGCCGCACTGGAGCTGGCCAACAGCCTCAAGGCCGGCGGCGAGGTACTGGCCGCCATGCCCAACTGGTGGAAGCAAACTGCAGCACGCTGAACTGCCCGCCAGGGCCAGCCACACCTCTCACAAGGGGCGTGGCTGTGCCATGGTGCGCGCGGCCCTGCTTCCCGCGCCGCGCATGCACGCACTACCCATGTCCCACGTCCTTGAGCGCCCGTTCTTCAACCTGTCCGTGGTCCGGGCGCCGTTGCACGCGCTGATCGGCCAGTTCGCCGGCCTGCCGCCCCTGGTGGCTGCGCGTGCTGAAACGGTGGCGCTGGCTTTTCCAGACCAGCCTTACACCGCAGCCCCTGGCGCATTGCCGCTGCTGCTGTGGTCGCCTGCGTGCAGCCCGGGGCTCACGGCAGTCATGCCCGGCGTCAGCTCGGGTGATTACTTTGTGCTGTCCTACGCGTGCCAGCGCTTCGGGCACGACGGTGTGGCAGTGCGCAGCAGCGCTGCGTGGGACGCAGAGCCCATCAACGAATTCGTCACCTACACCGGCAACCGCATGCAGCGCGCCGTGCGCGCGATGAAGGACTCGCCGCGCTGGGATTTTTATCAGCAGGGCGAGCCCTTGCCCTTCGAGTCTGGGGATGCCTACACCGCCCGCCGCGTGCGCGACCGGCTGCAGCGCGAGGCCGTGCTCGACTACCTGCACGCCTGGGGTGCGCCTGTGCGCGATGCCTCGTTCTGGCAGAGTGCGCAGCAAGCCATCACCCTGGTGCGGGGAGCGTCCCCCGTGCAAGCGCCCGCCAACCCCTGGTGAAGGAAGGACCGATCAAACCATGGACACGCCGGCCGGATTCGTCGCCACCCTTGCCGATCGGTGCTATGGGCGCCTGGTACTGCCCCTGCTGCTGGGCCTGCTGGCTGCCGTGGCGCTCACGCAGTGGTTTGCATGGTTCACGGGCGGCATGGGCATCTGGCTGGTGCTGGGGGCCGCCGGCATCGGTATCCTGTGGCACGCCGATGCCGTGGCCACGGCCACGGGCAAGCCGGCGACCGTGAACACCCCCGTCGGAACGCCAGCGGACTTTGCCTGGCAGGGCGAGCCATGGACCATCTCCCGCCCCGTTGCCGCACTGGGCCTGTGCCTGCTCGGCCTGGTCTGGGGCGGGCTGATCGGCTGGTGGAGCGGCGCACTCTGGGCCGGTGCCGCCGCAGTCACCGTGGCGCCGCTTCCCATCGCCTTTCTCTGGGCACTGGGCAACGGCCGGCCCATGCCCTGGGGCTACACGGCGTTTGCGGCCTGTGCGTTGCTGTCGGGTGTGGCGGTGCTGTGGGGGCTGGTGCACGCGATGGGGTGAACGGGCGAATTTTCGCTGTGCTCTACTGACACCCCATGAATGAACTGCTCGACCCTGTCCTGGACATGCTTGCCGCGCCTCGCGTGCTGGTGTCGCTGCTGGCCGGGATCGTGGCGGCTGTCCTTCTGGCCGCCCATGTGCCCTGGTTCAGCGGCGGCATGGGCCTGGCGGTGGTGATTCTGTCGCCGGTGGCGGGGATGGCATGGGAGGCCCGGGCGGAGCAGACCGCCCAGAGGCGGGCGGCACGGGGCCAGCGCGCTTCCAAGGTGATCCTGGCGCTGCTGTTGTGCGCCGCGGGCCTGGCGTGGATGTTCATGGGGCGCCCGTTGGTCGGCTCTCTCGAGGGGCGCCTCGCCGTGCTGGCCAGCGCCCCGTTTGCCGTGGGCGGCCTGTATGCCCTGGTGTTCTGGCGCCCCGTGCCGATTCGCCCCCTGCTGTTCGCTGCTGCATCGCTGTGGTCCGGCGCGGGCGCCCTCTGGTGGCTGCTGGCTGCGCAGGGGTACGTGTGAGCGGCACGGCAAGCGCAACCCTGGCGGGCAAAACAAAAAGAACCAAACAAAACGAGGCTGCGAAGCCCCGTTGTTCGTCCTGAAGGGCGCTTCGCTCAGGGCTTGGCGGCCCGCCGCTTCTTCTCGAAAGCCACGCACTCCGGCACCGACAGCAGGTCGTTGTTGTCCGCATCGGCCGCCTCGAAGTAGGCCATGCGCGCTTCCACTACCTCCTTGAACGACAGCTTGCCGTCGCCATCCTTGTCGGTGGCCGCCAGGCGCTTGATGCGCCCCTTGCCCATGCGCGGCACCTGGGCCAGCTCGGCCAGCACGACGTGGCCGCTGGCATCGGGCCCCAGGCTGTGCCAGCTCTGCACGATGTCCTGGTGGAACTCGTCGAGCGAGACGTTGCCGTCGTGGTCCAGGTCGGCCGCCGTGCAGATGGCCTGCAGGCGGTCGCCGGGAGCGCGGCCTGGGCGCTTCTTGTGAGGGTGCTCCGTTGCTGCTGCCGCCGCCGCAGGCCTGGCGGCAGGTGCGTCAGCAGCCGTCTGTGCGGTGGCTGCCGTCGCCAGCAGCAAGCTGCAGGAGACCGCGCAGAGCAGGAGGATGGCTCGGTTCGTCAGTGTCAAATTCTTCATGATCGGGTACTTCTGCCTTACCACCACCAGCGCTGGCTGGGGCTGCGGTTGCACTGCCACACCATCGTCTGGTTGCCCTGGCGCACGCGGCCATCGACCACGTCCAGGCACTTGCCGCTCATCTGGCTCACGATCTGCCCGCCGCGGGTCGTCCAGCGCTGGCTGGGGGCGCCCGAGCACGACCACAGCACCACGCGGGCGCCGTCGCGCGGGTCGCCGCGTTCCACGTCCAGGCACAGGTCGCGCACCCGGATCTCGCCGCCGCGGCCTACGCTGAAGCGCTGCGAATCGGTGCCGTTGCAGTCGAACACCTGCAGCGCGTTGCCGGGGCGAAAGTTGCCCTTGGTCACGTCCAGGCACAAGCGGCCGTCGACACGGATCTCACCGCCGCGGCCGCCGCCGTTGCCGTAGTCCGGGTAGTCGGGGCGGCGGTCACTGTCGTGCTTGTTGTGGTTGGCCAGCAGCGCAATGCCCGCAATCGCCGCCACCGCGGCGACGGCCGCGCCTGCGTTGTTGGAATTGTTGTTGCCATTGCCCTGGGCATAGCTGCGCGTGACCTTGAAGCGCCCGCCGCAGCCGCCGTTGGTCCACAGTTCGCGGTTGGTGAGGTCGTAGCCCCAGGTGCGGTTGAAGCGGCAGGCGCCCTGGGTCTGCTCGGCCAGGTCCACCTGGGTCACATCGTCGGCCAGGCGGGCCGAGGTGTAGCCCCCATCGGAGCGCAGGTCCACGAACTGCTCCTGCGCCTGCGCGGCCTGGGTGCTGAGCATGAGCGGCACACACAGCAGCCAGGCGTGCCGCAGACGGATGGTCGGGTGTCGGTTCATAGGTCGATTTCCTCCTTGTTGCATTGGGGTAGCTGCAATCGCGCCGGTGCGCGCGCGCATCTCTTCGTCGGCATTATGTGGGCTTGGCGTGTCGCCGCCACGCTGGAATGGCACCGGCGTGGTAACCAACTATCTATGATCGTGCCCCTACGAGGTATTTCACCCATGCTCGCTGTCGCTGCTGCCCTGATCTGGTTGACCGGCCTGGCCCACTCCGTCCTGGGCGAGCGCTACATCCTCATGCGCCTGCTGCGGCGCGAGGACAGCCTGCCCAGACTGCTGGGCAGCACGGCCTTCACGGCGGGCACGCTGCGCTTCGTGTGGCACCTCATCACGGTCGTGTGGTGGGCCCTGGCCTGGCTGGTGTTCGCGCTGGGCAACGGCCCGCTATCCAGGGACGAGGTGCTGCTGGTCATCGGGGCCACATCGCTGGTGTCGGCCGCGTTCCCGCTCTATTTCACGCGCGGCAGGCATTTGTCGTGGGTGGTGTTCCTGGCGGTGGGTGCCTTGGTGCTGGCGGCACGGGGCGGTAGTTGAGGAGCCAGGGTTCGCGTCATCCGAATCGCAGCGCCATGATGCCGGCGAGGATGGTGCACACCCCCACGGCCTTGCCCGCGCCGAACGGCTCGCGCAGCCACAGCGTGCCCAGCAGCGCGGCGAACAGCACCGAGACCTCGCGCAGCGCCGCCACCAGGGCCACGGGCGCGCGCGTCATGGCCCACAGGGCGATGGCGTAGCTGCCCAGCGAGGCCACCGTGCCCAGGCTGGCGATGCGCCAGCGCCCCGCCATGTAGGCCAGTGCGGCGCGGCGCCCGGCCGGGCCGCGCTGCCACAGAACCACCAGCAGGTAGGGGATGCCATCGAACAGGAACAAGGCCGCCACGTAGGCGCCGGCATCACCCGCGGCGCGCACGCCCAGGCCGTCGATCACGGTGTAGGCCGCGATGATGGCGGCGTTCAGCAGCGCAAAGCGCAGCGCCCGGGCACGCCCGGCGGGTGCGGATGCGCTGGCGCGCGACAGCCCCAGCAGCAGCACGCCCGAGCAGATGGCCGCCACGCCTGCCCAGGCCAGCAGCGACAGCGACTCGCCCAGCAGGCTGTGGCTGCCCAGGGCCACCAGCAGCGGCGCGCAGCCGCGCATCACGGGGTAGGTCAGGCCCAGGTCGCCGTGGCGGTAGGCGCCTGCCAGCGCAATGTAGTAGCCCACGTGGATCACGCTGGAGGCGGCGATGTAGGGCCAGGCTGCAGCCACCGGCAGGCCGGTGACCAGCAGCAGCGGCAGCGCCAGCAGCAGGCCCAGGCTGTGGATCAGTGCGGTGTCCAGCTCCTTGTCGCTGGCCGACTTGATGAGGGCGTTCCAGCTGGCGTGCAGCAGCGCGCCGAACAGTACCGCCAGGACCACCGGTCCGGTCAGCGTCACGCCACCGTTTCCAGCAGGCAGTGGCGCGCCCGGGCCAGGTAGTGGGCCAGCGGGGGCGTGGCGAAGTCGGTCTGCTTGGCCAGGTCGTCCCACAGCCGCACGCGCACCGCCTCATGCGCGTGCGGGCGCTGCAGAAACTCCTGCGCCTCATCGGGCGTGAACACGCCGCCCTGCAGTTGCAGGCTGCGCCGGGAGTCTTCGGACAATGCCGCCAGGTAGTGCGGCTGCACCGCGCACAGGTAGCGCTTGGCATCCACGTGCCAGCGGATGGCGTCGAGCACGCGCTCGGAAAAAAGGCCGCGCAGGAAGGGCAGGGCGTAGAACTGGTGCAGGTCGTCCACGCCGCGCAGCGTGGGCGATTCGCCCAGGTCGTTGAGCAGGTGCCCCAGGTCGTGCAGCAGCGCGGCGGTGATCAGCTCGTCGTCGGCGCCGGACTGCTCGGCCAGGTGGGCGCACTGCAGCGCATGTTCGAGCTGCGTGACCGGCTCGCCGCTGTATTGCGCCGCGCCCTTGCGGGCGAAGAGCATGCGGATGTCATCGAGTGTCAGTGCCATGGTGCGCCCCCTTTCGCGGTATCAGGCCGCAACCGTGCGCCGCGCGCCCGGGGTGGCGGTGGCCGGTGCTGCCGGCTCGGCGTGCCGGGCCTCGTAGTTCAGGCGCGTGCGTTCGCGGCTGTTCATCACGTGGTCGTGCATGGCCTGGCCCGCGGCATCGGCGTCGCCGGCCGCAATGGCCTTGACGATGGCCTTGTGCTCGCGCGAGTACACGGCCATGGACTCCAGCGTGAGGTTCTGGCGGCGGAACAGCGACAGCTCGTTGACCAGCTTGCGGTAGGTGGCCACCAGCTTGGCGTTGCCGGCCAGCTCCAGCAGCCGGTCGTGGAACTGCAGGTTGAAGCGGTGGTAGTCCTGCGCGTTGCCGGCCTTGACGGCCTGGTCCATGGCATCGACCAGCTGGCGCAGCTCGCGCACCTCGGTGGCGGTAACCGTCTGCGCGAGCTTGCGGCCCACGTACAGGTCCATCACGGCGCGCACCTCGAAGATCTCCAGCGCCTCCTCGATCGGCACGGCGCGCACGAACACGCCGCGGTTCTTCTCGGTGCGTACCAGGCCCGCTTCCTCCAGCAGGCGAAAGGCTTCGCGCACCGGCCCGCGTGAGACGCCCAACTGGTCGGCCAGCGTGGATTCGGTGAGCTTGGCGCCGGGCAGCAGGGCGCCGCCCAGAATCATGCGCTCGATCTCGTTTTGCACCAGCTTGGGCAGCGAGTTGCCCTGAAGTTGTGCAATCGTGGGGTGGGTGGAAGAGGGTTTCGCCATGGGATGCAATGGTACGTTGCCGGGTACAGATTGTCTACAATCTACGATATGCAATAAACAATAAACCGTGTTGGCCTGCATTTTGCATCAGCAATGTGTCATGAAGATGACTTGTCGCATCGGCATATTCGCCGCTTCTCTGACCCGGAGTTCTTCCATGCAAATTGCCAAACACCTCATTGCCGCAGCCCTCGGGCTGGTTTTTGCCGCTGCTGCCCATGCGCAGAAGACCGAAGTGACGGTCTACACCGCGCTCGAGACGGACCAGCTCAAGGCCTACCAGGAGGCCTTCAACAAGGTGCACCCCGACATCTCGATCAAGTGGGTGCGCGACTCCACGGGTGTCATCACCGCCAAGCTGCTGGCCGAAAAGGCGAACCCCCAGGCCGACGCCATCTGGGGCGTGGCCGCCTCCAGCCTGGCGCTGTTCGACAAGGGCGGCATGCTCGAGCCCTATGCGCCGCTGAACCTCGACGCCCTCATGCCCCAGTACCGCGACAAGAAGTCGCCACCCGCCTGGTGGGGCATGGACGTCTTCGGCGCCGTGGTGTGCTTCAACACCGTCGAGGCGCAAAAGAAGAACATCCCCCTCCCCACGACCTGGAAGGACCTGCTCAAGCCCGAGTTCAAGGGCCAGGTGGTGATGCCCAACCCGGCGTCCTCCGGCACCGGCTATTTCGACGTGGCGGCCTGGCTGCAGCTGTGGGGCGATGACAACGGCAAGGGCGGCGGCTGGAAGTACATGGACGCGCTGCACCAGAACATCGCCCAGTACACGCACTCGGGCTCCAAGCCCTGCAACATGGCTGCGGCCGGCGAGTTCGTGGCCGGCATCTCCTTCGAGTACCGGGGCTACACCAACAAGGCCAAGGGCGCGCCCATCGAGCTGGTGTTCCCCAAGGAGGGCCTGGGCTGGGACCTGGAGGGCTTTGCCGTCTACAAGGGCACCAAGAAGCTCGACGCCGTGAAGAAGCTGGCCGACTGGGCGTCGTCCAAGGACGCCATGTTCCTGTACGGCAAGAACTTCGCCATCACCGCGCAGCCCGGTGTGGCGCCCAAGCTGGCCCACATCCCCGCCGACTACGAGGCGCGCCTGATCAAGATGGACTTCGACCAGTCGGCCAACAGCCGTGAGCGCGTGCTGGCCGAATGGACCCGCCGCTACGACGCCAAGAGCGAAGCGAAGAAGTGATGTTCGCCCCCCGAGAGTCCATGGACGGCCGTGGCGGCGAGCCACTGGCTGCAAAGGCGAACATGCGCACCACTACCACCATCGATACCTACCTGGAGCTGCATGGCGTGCACAAGCGCTATGGCGCCTTCACCGCGCTCGAGAGCATCGATCTGGCGATCGGGCGTGGCGAGTTCGTCTGCTTCCTGGGCCCCTCGGGCTGCGGCAAGACCACGTTGCTGCGCATCATCGCGGGGCTGGAGACGCAGACCGCCGGGCGCATCCTGCAGGCGGGCAGCGACATCTCGGTGCTGCCGCCCGCACAGCGCGACTACGGCATCGTCTTCCAGTCGTACGCGCTGTTCCCCAACCTCAGCATTGCCGACAACGTGGCCTATGGCCTGGTCAACCGGCGCCAGCCGCGCGCCCAGGTCGCCGCGCGCGTGCAGGAACTGCTGGCCCTGGTGGGCCTGGCCGGCAGTGGCGCCAAGTACCCGGCGCAGATGTCCGGCGGCCAGCAGCAGCGGGTGGCGCTGGCGCGCGCGCTGGCCACCTCGCCCGGGCTGCTGCTGCTCGATGAGCCGCTGTCGGCGCTCGACGCCATCGTGCGCGTGCACCTGCGCAACGAGATCCGCGCGCTGCAGCGCGAACTGGGCGTGACGACCGTCATGGTCACGCACGACCAGGAGGAGGCACTGTCCGTGGCCGACCGCATCGTCGTCATGAACCATGGCGTGATCGAGCAGGTGGGCACGCCCGCCCAGGTCTATCGCGAGCCGGCCTCGCCCTTCGTCGCGCAGTTCATCGGCAAGGTCAACCGGCTCGCGGCCGTGGCCGAGGGCGGTGGCTGGTTCCGCTGTGGCAACAAGCGCCTGCAGTGCGCGCCCGGTGCGGGCGCCGATTTTCGCGCCGGCCGGGCGGTGCAGCTGTACCTGCGGCCCGAGGACCGCGTGGTCGGCACGCTGGGCGACGACACGCCTGGCCTGTGCACGGGGCGCGTGCTGCGCATCGAATTTTTGGGCGGCAACTGCCTGGCCGAGGTCGATGTGGATGGCCTGCCGGGCCAGCCGCTGCAACTGCAGTATTCGCTCAACCAGATGGACGAGTTCGGAGTGCGCGAGGGGGCGGTGCTGCGCTTTGCGCTGCGCATGGACCGGCTGCGCGTGTTCCCGGCCGATGAAGGGGAGGGCGGCGCATGAACGCCATGGCCGTGCCCGTGGTGGCAGCCCCGTTGCGCCAGCGCGTGCACTGGAGCGACCGCATCTCCCACCTGGGCCTGTTGGCCGTGGTGGTGCTGCTGGGCCTGGGCCTGCTCGCGCCGCTGGTGGCCATCCTCTCGCAGTCGTTGCACACCTCCTCCGGCGGGCCGGCGGGGCTGGCGGCGTTCACCTCCTACCTGGCCTCGCCCGCGCTGCTGGGCAGCCTGTGGAACAGCGTCTGGGTGTCGCTGCTGGTCACGGCCATCGTCGTGCCGCTGGCCTTTGCCTTTGCCTACGCGCTCATGCGCAGCTGCATGCCGGCCAAGGGGCTGCTGCGCACCACCATGCTGTTGCCGCTGCTGGCGCCGTCGCTGCTGTCGGCCATCTCCATGATCTACTGGTTCGGCAACCAGGGCATTGCCAAGGACTTCTGGCAGGCGCTGGGCTTCACCGGTATCTACGGCGCCCCGGGCATCGTGCTGGCGCAGTGCTTCGCCACCTTTCCGCACGTGCTGATGATTCTGGTCACGGCGCTGTCGCTGGCCGATGCGCGCCTGTACGAGGCTGCCGACGCCATGGGCACGGGCATGGTGCGCAAGTTCTGCACCATCACGTTGCCGGGCGCCAAGTACGGCCTGATCTCGGCCGCGCTGGTCTGCTTCACGCTGGTGATCACCGATTTCGGCATCCCGAAGGTGGTGGGCGGCAACTTCAACGTGCTCGCCACCGACGTGTTCAAGCTCGTCATCGGCCAGCAGGACTTTCAGCGCGGCGCGGTGGTGGCGCTGCTGCTGTTGCTGCCGGCCTTGCTGACCTTCGGCGTCGATGCCCTGGTGCAGCGCAAGCAGACCGCCACGCTCACGGCGCGTGCCGTGGCGCTGGTGCCCAGGCCGCGGCGCGGCTTCGACACGCTGATGGCGCTGTACTGCCTGGCCATCGCGGCGCTGGTGCTGGCCATGTTCGGCATGGCGGTGTTCGCCTCGTTCGCCAAGTTCTGGCCCTACAACCTCACGCCCAGCCTCAACCACTACGTGGCCGGGCTGGTGGATGCGGGGGTGTCCACCGCGCTGTTCAACAGCCTGAAGCTGGCCGCCGGCACCGCCGTGGTGGGCACCGTGGTGGTGTTCCTGGGCGCCTACCTGCTGGAGAAGACGCGCGGCCTCGATGCCCTGCGCCCCGTGGTGCGCCTGCTGGCCATGCTGCCCATGGCCGTGCCGGGCCTGGTGCTGGGCCTGGGCTACATCTTCTTCTTCAACGCGCCGGGCAACCCGCTGAACGTGCTGTACCAGACGCTGCCGCTCATGGTGCTGTGCACCGTGGTGCACTTCTACACCACCGGCCACATCACCATGGTCACGGCGCTCAAGGCCATCGACGGTGAGTTCGAGGCCGTCTCGGCCTCGCTCAAGGTGCCGCAGTACAAGACCTTCTGGCGCGTGACGCTGCCCATCTGCCTGCCGGTGCTGCTGGACGTGTCGCGCTACTTCTTCATCAACGCCATGACCACCATCTCGGCCGTGGTGTTCCTGTACTCGCCCGACACGCGCCTGGCCTCGCTCGCCATCCTGAACCTCGACGAGGCCGGCGACACCGGGCCCGCCGCCGCCATGGCCGTGCTCATTGCCGCCACCTCGGCCGTGGTCACGCTGCTGTACCTGGGCCTGGGCAAGCTGGTGGACAAGCGCACCCAGGCCTGGCGCGCCCCTGCACGGTGAAGACGACGATGACCCAGCGCCTTGCCATCTTCGATCTGGACAACACCTTGCTCACCGGCGACAGCGAGGTGCTGTGGCTCGACTTCCTGCGCCAGCGCGGCCTGCTCGATGCCGCCATGGCCGAGCGCAATGCCGACATGGACCGGCGCTACCACGCCGGCACCGTCGCGCCCGATGCGTTCTGCAGCTTCTACGCCGCGCTGTTCGCCGGCCGCACGCCGCAGCAGTGGCAGCCGCTGCTGGACGGGTGGTTCAGTCATGTGATCGCCCCGCGCATCCCCGAGGCCGCGCATGCGCTGGTGCAGCAGCACCGCGATGCGGACGACCTGCCGGTGCTGAGCACCGCGTCGGGCCGCATCCTGGCCGAACCCAGCGCCCGCGCGCTGGGCTTCGAACACCTGATCGCCACCGAGCTGGCGCTGCTGCCCGATGGCTGCCTTGCCGGCCGCACCGAAGGCACCCTGAACATGCGCGAGGGCAAGGTGCTGCGGCTGCATTCCTGGCTGGCCGCGCGCGGCGTGGATGCCGATGCCGTGCTGTCCAGCGCCACGTTCTACAGCGACTCCATCAACGACCTGCCCCTGCTGCAGGCCGTGGGCCACCCCGTGGTGGTGGACCCCGACCCGCGCCTGCTGGCCGAGGCCCAGGCACGCGCCTGGCCGGTGCTGCAACTGGCGCGCAACCCCCTTGCCACCGAGACTACATGACGACAAGCAACCCTTCTGAATCCCATTTCGACCTCATCGTGGTCGGCGCCGGCATCGTCGGCCTGGCCCATGCCTACACCGCCGCAAAGCGCGGCCTCAAGGTCTGCGTGGTCGAGCGCGACGCCGCCTGCGTGGGCGCATCCATCCGCAACTTCGGCTTCATCACCGTCACCGGCCAGGGCGCGGGCGACACCTGGCGCCGCGCCCGGCGCGCACGCGAGGTCTGGGGCGATGTGGCGCCGCAGGCCGGCATAGCGGCCGTGCACCTCGGCCTGTACCTGAGCGCCTTCCGCCCGCTGGCGCACACCGTGCTCGAAGCCTTCATGCGCACCGGGATGGCCGAGGGCTGCGAGCTGCTGGACGTCGCAGAAGCCGCGCGCCGTGCGCCCGCGCTGCAGCTCGAAGGCGCCCAGTCCGTGCTGTACAGCCCGCACGAGATGCGCGTGGAATCGCGCACCGCCATCGGCCTCTTGGCGCGCTGGCTGGCCGAGGTCCATGGCGTGCAGTTCCGCTTCGGCGAAGCCGTGCTGGAGGTGGCCACGCCGCGCGTGCGCACCTCGCGCGCCGTGCTGCATGCCGAGCGCGTGGCCGTGTGCACCAACACCGAGCTGCACGGCCTGTTCGCCGAGCGCCTGGCACCGCACGACCTGCGCCTGTGCCAGCTGCAGATGCTGCGCGTGGTGCCCGAGCCGGGCTTCCAGCTGCCCGGCTCCGTGATGGCCGACCTGAGCCTGGTGCGCTACCACGGCTACAGCCGCCTGCCCGAGGCCGCACCGCTGCTGGAACAGATGCGCCGCGAGGAGGGCGAGTCGCTGGACCACGGCATCCACCTCATCGTGGTGCAGAGCGCCGATGGCTCGCTGGTGGTAGGCGACTCGCACCACTACGGCGCCGCCCCAGAGCCCTTTGCCAGCGAGCGCGTGGACGCGCTCATCCTGCGCCACTTGCGCGAAGCCCTGCGCCTGCGCGAGGCCACCGTCACCGCGCGCTGGGTCGGCACCTACCCCTCGTCCGCCAGCACCGACTGCCTGATCGACGCCCCCGACGCCGCCACCCGCGTGGTGCTGGTCACCAGCGGCACCGGCGCCAGCACGGCCTTCGGCATTGCCGAAGACGTGTTCGCCGCCTGGTAAGCCAGTGCCCAGGCCATCTCCCGCACGCTGATATTCACATCTTCAATCCATGAGCCCAACCATCCCCTCTGTCTCCGCCGTCTCGTCGGCGCGCGACCAGCTGAGCGCCGTCGTCTTCGACTGGGCCGGCACCATCGTCGACTTCGGCTCCTGCGCCCCCATGGGCGCCTTCGTGCGGCTGTTCGAGCAGTTCGGCATCACCCTCAGCATCGCGCAGGCGCGCGGCCCCATGGGCATGGCCAAGTGGGACCACATCCAGGCCCTGGGCCGCCTGCCCGAGGTCGCCGCGCAGTGGCAGGCCAAGTATGGCCACCCCCTCGCCGATGCCGACGTGGACCGCCTGTACGAGGTGTTCACCCCGCTCAACGCCGCCGTGGTGCCCGACTTCTGCGACTTCATCCCCGGCGCGCTCGACGCCGTGGCGGCCGTGCGCGCGCGCGGTCTCAAGGTCGGCTCCACCACCGGCTACAACCGCCCCATCATGGACATCGTCACCCCCATCGCGGCCCGAGGCGGCTACGTACCCGACAACCTCGTCTGCGCCGGCGACCAGGCCACCGGCCGGCCCACGCCGCTGATGATGTGGCAGTGCTTTGCCGACCTGGGCATCTGCTGGCCCGCCACCGTGGTCAAGGTCGACGACACCGAAGTCGGCGTGCAGGAAGGCCTGGCCGCCGGCACCTGGGCCGTGGGCCTGGCCGTCAGCGGCAACGCAGTGGGCCTGCCCCTGGCCGAATGGCAGGCCCTGGGCCCGGCCGAGCAGGCGATTCGCCGCGCCGCGGCCGAGGCCAAGCTGCGCGCTGCAGGCGCGCACTATGTGATCGACTCGGTGGCCGAGCTGGCGCCCGTGCTCGATGAGATCGCGGCGCGGCTGGCGCGGGGGGAGCAGCCGGGCAGGGCGGCGCCCTGAGCCTGCCGACCGGGGTCAGCAAGCGCATTGGCCGGGTACATAGACCTGCTCACGTGGCATGAGCAGGCCCGCGTCGCGGGCCAGGGCCAGGGGACGCTGCGCGTGCACGAAGGGCGTCATGTCGATCACTTCGAGCAACTCGTCGGTGGCAAACGCCCGCAGCGTGGGGCCGCGCAGGCCCAGTTGCACGGCCCGGCGCTCCAGCGGCGCGCCCAGCGGGTCGTGGTCGGGGTCCCATTGCAGGCGCACGTCCGATGCTTCGACAGCCTCCTTCCAGGCCTCGCGGGTAGCGTGCCGGTCCGGTTGCCAGCTCGATGCCACGGCGCCGGCCAGCACCCGGTCGAAGAACGTGCGGCGGATGCGCAGGCCCAGCACCATCTCCTGGCCGGGCTTGGTCACCCAGCCGCAGCGGTACATCATCCAAAGGAAGTTTGGCTTGATCCAGCTCATGCGGTTGAAGCTGTAGGTCGGGCCACCGAAGTGGCCGTGCTCCAGCGCATACAGCGCCGTTTCGGGCCGGTATGCCTGGTAGACGACGATGCTCTCGTCGTCGAAGTGCGCGAGGATGTGCTCGCCCGATACGGGCCATCGGGCGGCCTGGGCGCTGTGCAGTTCGGTTGGCAGGTTCATGCGGTGCCCTCCTGCCGTGTGAGGTATTCCGCGCCCACCTTGTCCGTCAACCACACGCCGTTGTCCGAGCGGTAGAACACATGTCCGTCCTGCTGCATGCGCAGGGCGTCCACCACCAGCACCACGGGCAGGCCGTGCCGCGTGCCCACGGACACAGCAACGTCCTGCTTCTCGGTCAGGTGCACGTGGTGGCGCGAGCCGCGCAGCAGGCCCTGTTCCATGATGGGCTTCAGGAACCGCGACGCCGTGCCGTGGTAGAGCTGCGGCGGTGGCGCCTGTGGCACCAGGCCCAGGTCTACCTGCACCGAATGCCCCTGGTTGGCGCGGATGCGCAGCCCGTCGTCGCTGAAGGCAAAACGCTGCTTGTCGTTGCTGTCCACCACCTCGCGCAGCAGGGCAGGGCTGATGCGCTTGCCTGCGCGCTCGCAGCCGGCCAGCAGGTCGGCCACCGGCACCCAACCGCCCTCGCCAAGGGTGAGGCCGATGCGCCCGGGTTCGTGCCGCAGCACGAGGCTCATGAACTTGCTGACGGTGACGATGCGGTTGTTGTTGTTGTTCATAGGATGATTCCTTTCTTTTTTTTCTGGTGAATGCTCTTGTTGTTGTTGTCAGTGGAGCGCTGTGCTTGGCCCACTGTTTGCATCAGCACGGATGTTGACTTAGTGCTTCTGTGCAACTATCATAAGTTTCGCAGATAAACTAAGTCAACTTTTTTTTGAGAAAGGCACCGCCATGGCAACGTTCAAGGCCATCCAGGGCGACATCACCCAGCTGCAGGTGGACGCCATCGTCAACGCCGCCAACACGTCGTTGCTGGGCGGAGGCGGGGTGGATGGCTCCATCCACCGCGCTGCGGGCCCCGAACTGCTGAAGGCCTGTCGCCCCCTGAACGGTTGCCGTACCGGCCAGGCCAAGATGACGCAGGGCTTTCGCCTGCCTGCCGCGCACGTGATCCACACTGTGGGCCCCGTCTGGCATGGCGGCCGCCGCGGCGAGGCGGGCCTGCTCGCCTCCTGCTATTGCGAATGCATCGCCCTGGCTCTGCAACATGGCGTGCGCTCCATCGCCTTCCCTTGCATCAGCACCGGCGTCTACAACTACCCCGCGCAGGCAGCGGCGCAGATCGCGGTGGATACCAGCAAGGCGGCGGTGGGCGATGCGGAGCTGATGGTCACGTTCTGCTGTTTTTCCGCCGGAGATCTGGCGATTTACGAGGCATTGCTGCGCTGACCATGAATGACAGATACAACACCATCACCACCATGCGACCCGCAAACCATACCGAACAGCTCATCGCACAGATCGCCCAGGGGCTGGAGCCAAAGTACCTCTTCTTCTGGGGCCACCAGCCCCGCAAGGACGGGACCATCGGCAAGACCTGCTTCAGCCAGTGGTTCGAGGCGCCGTTCGTTCTGAACGGCATCCACTACGCCACCGCCGAGCACTACATGATGGCCGAGAAGGCCCGCCTGTTCAGCGATGAACAGACGCTGGCCAGCATCCTCGCAGCGCCGACCCCCGCGCACGCCAAGAAGCTCGGCCGGGAGGTCGCGGGCTTCGACAACGCGCGCTGGGAGGCCCGCGGCTTCGACGCCGTGGTCGAAGGCAACATCGCCAAGTTCACCCAGAACCCGGCCATGGGCGAGTTCCTGCGCACCACCGGCGATCGCGTGCTGGTCGAGGCCAGCCCGGTGGACAAGGTCTGGGGCATCGGCCTGGCGGGCGACGACCCGCGCGCTTTGCACCCCGCGCAGTGGCAGGGCAGCAACCTGCTGGGATTTGCGCTGATGCGGGTGCGTGAGGTGATCCGCGAAGCCAGGCCATGACCGGCGCCGAGTACAAACGCGGAATCTACCGCGCCTTCCAGCGTGCAGGCTTTGCCAAACAGCACTACGCCCTGCACGCGCCAGGCGATGGCGCGACGGCTTGGGTCAACGCTGAAAAAGGCTTTGGCGATCAGTGGTTCATCAATGCCGGCTTCTGCCTGCACCGGCTGGACTCAGCACCGGTAGAGCGGGTGGAGAGGACGCACATGTACTACCGCCTGGAGCGATTGTTCCCTGCGCACCGCGAGCTCATCCTGACCGCGAGCGCGCTTGAGGACCCAGAGCAGCCTGCAGCCCATCCGCTGCTGCTCGACATGCTGGCTACAGAGATCGGCGCAGGATTGCGCACGTTGGGGACTGAGCAGGCCATCATCGAGGCCTATCGCGCTGGGCGCCTCAACCAGGGGCTGGTGCTAGGTACTACCCGAGCGTTCATTGAAGCATCTGCCTGACGTGTGCCTGTGTGGAATGGAGCAGGGGCTTTCAAACCCGCCGCGCACTCACCTGCGAACACCCGCCGCCCTGCACGGTCGCCTCGCCCTCGAACCGCGCCGTGGGCCCCCAGGCCCCGGCCAGGCCCGAATCGCTGGCCAGGCCCTGCCAGGTCCAGTGGATGCGCACAGGCGCCTGCTGTGCGGCCTGCGTCAGGTCGGGGAAGTTGCGCGACAGTGAGACCACGCCATCGGCATTGCCTGACGGCACGACCCTGACCGAGCCGGCGGGAGGTGCGTACGCCCCCGCGGCGGGCCCCTTCAGTGGCTGAGCATTCGCGCCCTGGCGCTCTGCCGTGATGCGCAGGCTCCGAAAGGAGGCCGCCCAGGGCGCCGTATCGCCCGACACCCAGACCGTGCGCTCACTGCGGTTGCGCAGCTCGAAGACCAGGTCGATGCCGGCCGTGGTGGCGATGCAGCGGGCGTGCAGTTCAAGGACGTCCTGCGGCACGTCGGTCGCGAAGACGGCGCCGGCGGGTAGGGCAAGCAGTGCGGCTGCCAGCAGGCGCCTGGACCTGGCCTTGGTCATGGAATCGGATGGCATCGGAGGATGATGGACTACATTGGCCGGCAGTGTCCCACGAAACAGGATGCACATGCCAATCCGTATGCCGACGCGGCGCCAGATTTTTGTTCCTTTGCTCTTGCTGCTTGCGGTGACAGCAGTCAGCTACGGCTGGCTGTTCAACAGCGAGCCATACCGTTTCGCGCGGGATTTTGTGGCCCGCGATGAACGGGTCCTGCAGGCGACCGGGACGCACAAGTACAGTCGCTTGTCGCTGCTCTTTGCCCGGGTCACCTTCGGGGAGCGGCGGGGCGAAGGGGAGCTTACCTTCGTGGTGAAGGCGGAGCGCGGTGATTTCGATGTGATTGTCGGGCTTGAAAAGCACGATGGGCGTTGGGCCGTGGTCAGGGCGCAAGCGGTGCCCACCCACGGTGCGACGGTGGATATTGTCGGCAAACGGGGCTGTGAGCCCTGCCGACCCTGACACGAAGGGACTGCCCTTGCGTCATCGCCACCGTGGATTGCCACCGGCTTTTTCCATGGTGCTGCGTGCAAGCTGCCACACCACACTAGAACCACAAGGAGACAAAACCACATGCAAGACCCGCAAGCACAACCCTGGGACCTCGGCCCCTACCTGCAGGTGCGCATCGCCGGCGACGGCGTGGCGCACGTCATCTTCGGCCCCGCAGGCGGCATGCCCTTCACCGACATACAGGGCCATGCGCACCTGGGCACCATCTGGGGCCGGCTGCAGGCCACGCCGGGCGTGCGCAGCATCCTGGTGCGCAGCGAGGGCAAGGGCTTTTGCGCGGGCGGCTCGCCCGAGCTGGTGGCCAGCATGCTCGACAGCCACGACGCCCGCCTGCGCACCATGCAGGAGGCCCGCGCCATCGTGCAGGGCATGATGGACTGCGATCTGCCCATCGTCTCGGCCATCAACGGCGCAGCCGTGGGGGCAGGTGCTGCAGTGGCGCTGATGGCGGACATCACCGTGGCCGGCCAGCGTGCCAAGATCATCGACGGCCACACGCGCCTGGGCGTGGCGGCCGGTGACCATGCCGCCGTGCTCTGGCCGCTGCTGTGCGGCATAGCCCGGGCCAAGTACCACCTGCTGCTGTGCAACACCATCTCGGGCCAGGAGGCCGAGCGCATCGGCCTGGTCAGCCTGGCCGTGGCCGATGAAGAGCTGGACGCCCGGGCCCTGCAGATTGCGCAGGAGCTGGCGCGCGGCAGCCCCACGGCGCTGGCCTTCACCAAGCGCAGCCTGAACCACTGGCTGCGCGCGGCCTGGCCGGCCTTCGAGCACTCGCTGGCGCTGGAGATGCTGGGCTTTGCCGGCCGCGATGGGCGCGAAGGCTTTGCCGCGCTGAACGGCAAGCGTCCCGCGAACTTTGGAGGCGCGCAGTAACATGAAGTTCGCCGAATTCCATGCCGGCCAGGTGCTCACTGCAGGCCCCTATGTCGTCACTGAAGACGAGGTGCTTGGCTTTGCCAAGTCGTACGACCCGCAGTGGTTCCACACCGACCCGGCCGCCGCGCAGGAGGGGCGCTTCGGCGGCCTTATCGCCAGCGGCTGGCACACCTGCGCCATCGCCATGCGGCTCGTGGCAGACAAGGCGCTGCACGGCTCGGAGTCGTTTGCGTCGCCGGGCATCGAGTACATCCGCTGGCCGCACCCGGTGCGCCCGGGCGACCAGTTGGTGCTCACGGCCACGGTGCAGGAAGTGCGCCGCTCCGACAGCAAGCCCGGCCTGGGCATCCTGCGCTGGCGCTGGGAGCTGGTAAATCAGAACTCGGCCGCAGTGCTGGACCTGGTGGCGACCAGCCTGTTTCAACTGGACGATGCTGCGGGCTGAAGCCGCAAGGCCACGGGCCAGCCCGTCACCGTCTCTCGCTCGCCAATCAACTCCATCCCCGCCACCCCGACCTGCACGATGACATTGCGCCGGGGCAGGGCGCTGGTGTTGCCGGGGCCTCCGTGGACCACCTTGGGGTGGATCAGCACCAGGTCGCCCGGTGCGCATTCCGCTGCGACGCCATGGTGCGCGGCGTAGCGGTGTTTGCCTCCGCCGCGTTGCTCCGCGGTCGCGTACCCATCATCCACCCGGTGGCTGCCCGGCAGAAACCGCGTGGCACCGCCACCCTCGGCCATGCCGTCCAGGCAGACCATCACGCGCAGAAAGCGTGAATCGGTGCCGCTCAGGTAGCCGTTCGGAAAATCCCGATGCCAGCCGATGGCGCGCCCAAACCCCGGGTGCTTTGTGGTCGCGTTCATGAAATGCGCGACCAGCTCGGTGCGGCCCAGGGCGTGCGCGCAGGCATCGACCAGTGCCGGCAGTTGCAGCAGGGCAACGAACTGCGGCGCATAGCGGCACAGGTCGCCCAGTATGAAGATGGCATCGCCCACCTCGGCGGCAGGAATGCCGTTGCGGCCCGCGTCGGGCAGATCCTTTTCGTACACCAGGTCGCGTGCCTGCTCTTCGGCGCAGCCCTGGCGTGCCGCCTTCTCGGCGCCGGCGAGCCACTCGCCCATGGCGGCGAGCAGATGGGCGGGCACGGCATCGGTCACCACGCCGAAGCCGGCGGATTCATAGCGCTGCAGATCGAATGGCATGCGGGGTGTATTGCGGGCATATCCCTTGGCAGGCAAGGGCGCCGAGGTGATGAATTGAGAATTGTTCTCAATTATAATTTCTGTGACACCCCCCACAACTCTTTGCCCACCGCCGCCGCATGAGCACCGCTGACCCCGGCCTGGTCCACCAGCATGACCCGCATACACTGTACAGCCACCACCATGGCTGGCTGCGCGCGTGGCTTCAGCGGCGGTTGGGCTGCAGGGACGAGGCGGCCGACCTGGCGCAGGACACCTTTGTGCGCGTGCTGCTGCGCCCGCAGGCGCTGCAGGGCCTGCGCGAGCCGCGCGCCTACCTCACCACCATCGCCAAGGGCTTGGTGTCCGACCTGTGGCGCCGCCGCGCGCTGGAGCAGGCCTACACCGACGCCCTGGCCCTCATGCCCGAGCCGCTGGCCCCGTTGCCCGAAGATCGGGCGCTGGTGCTCGACGCCCTGCACGAGATCGACGCCATGCTCGACGGCCTGGCGCCCAAGGCGCGGCAGGCGTTCTTGCTGTCGCAGCTGGAGGGCCTGGGCTATGCCGAGATCGCAGTGCAGCTGCAGGTGAGCGAGCGCACCGTCAAGCGCTACATGGCGCAGGGTTTCGAATGCTGCCTGCTGGCGATGGAGACGGAGTTGCCTTCAACCGTCTAGCGTCGTTGGCTCGCCTTGCCTTGCTACAGCACTGTCTGCGGCTCGCCGCCTGGCTATACGATTGAATCCAAATCTGTAGATGCGCCATGAATAGCACCTCCTCTTCAGCCACCGCCCCCAGCCGCGCCGCCCTGCGCGAGGCTGCGCAGTGGCTGGTGCGCCTGAACTCCGGCCAGGCCCGGGCCGACGACTGGCAGGCCCTGGCCGCCTGGCGCGCGCAGGATGGCGCCAACGAACAGGGCTGGCAACGCGCCGAACGCCTGTCGCGCACCTTTGGGGCCGTGCCCGCGGGCCTGGGCCTGCCGGTGCTGGCCCGGGCCGAACGCACAGCCGCCACCAACCGCCGCGCCGCCCTGCGCGTGCTGGCCCTGGTGGGCACCACGGCACCGGCTGCGTACCTGGGCTGGCGCCACATGCCCTGGCAGCAGTGGGCGGCCGAGCACCGCACCGCCACAGGCGAGCGGCGCAGCGTCACGCTGGCCGATGGATCCGAGGTGCTGCTCAACACCGCCAGCGCACTCGACGTGGCCTTTGATGCGAACGAGCGCCTGCTGCGCCTGCGCGCGGGCGAGGTGCTCATCACCACGGCCAGGGAGTCCGCTGCCCGCAGCTTCCGCGTGGAGACGCCCGGCGGCTGGCTGCGCGCCCTGGGCACCCGCTTTGCCGTGCGCCTGCTTCATGAAGACACCGTGCACCTGGCCGTGGCCGAAGGTGCCGTGGAGATCACGCCGCGCCACGGTGCGCAGCGTGTGCTGCAGGCCGGTGCGCAGTGCCGCTTCACTGCCCGCGGCGTGCAGGCCCCCACCGCGCTGGGCGAACAGACCCTGGCCTGGGCGCAGGGCGTGCTGTATGCCGATGGCATGCGGCTGGACGACTTCGCGGCCGAGCTGGCGCGCTACCGCCCGGGTGTTGTGCGCTGCGACCCGGCCGTGGCGGCGCTGCGCATCTCGGGCGCCTTCCAGTTGCAGGACACCGAGTACATCCTGGCCATGCTGCGCGAGACGCTGCCAGTGCAGGTGGTGACGCGCACGCGGTACTGGGTGACGCTGGTGCCTGCCTGAGCTGCTGGCCAAGGAGGGAATCCTTCTTTGGTGGCTTTGTTGTGTGGGCTATCTTGGCGCGGTGTTGAGGTTTTCAGGGCGATGGTTGTTGTTTGCCTTGGCTGAGGTTGCAGGTCTGGCTCTCGTAACTTGTGGTGCATGAAGTACATGCCGTTGCGTACGTTGTGTTCATGCAAGCCTCGTTCGGTCCCCGGCATCCCGCGCAACGCGCTGGGCAGCTCGTAGATTTTTCCCTGGAAGCGCATCTCTCTCATGTCTTTGACCATCACCACCGTATCCTCGCTCGGGCACATACTTGATCGCCTGCAGGTCATGCGGTTAGCTTCGCGTGATCATGTGGGGCGGCTCGCGGGCGTCGCCATCCCCAGCGAATGGTGCGGCCGTTGGTGCCTGTAGATCTTGGACCAGCCATCGGACGCAGCTTGCCCTTGCACAAGGTCCGTGAACGACTTGCGATTGAGCACTTCACCATTGAGCAAGCGGTGCAAACGCCCGTCCTTGCCGTTGGTCTGAGGGTGATAGGGGCGAATAAAGCTTACCGTGATCCCAAGCCGTATGAGCCATAGGGCCAACTCGCTGACCTGCCAGGACTCGCGCGGATATTCCAAGGGAGGACCGTTGTCGGAAGTGATGCGCGCCGGCAGGCTGTAAGTGCGAAACACCTCGGTGAGCTCCCCGCGCACAATGGCGCGTGCCTGGATGGCGCATGCATCGATGTCCTGTCCATAAACTTCGCCAAAGAATCTAGACCAAGAAAAGGCGATCCCCAGTCTGCCCACTGCCCTGTCGGGCGATGGGGCAGTCTGCGATGATCGAATCTGCGGTGACGTCGCTGAACTGACTCGATTCTTCCTACGGTGGAACTCCGTTCAGACAGCAGTGGCGAGCGGCCAGGTGCCCACCAGCCCACCAGCCCTCCAGCCCTCCTGCGCCAGGGCGCTGCCGGCGAGGGCCAGCAGTGCGATGCCAGCCAATGCGTGTCGAATGGCCGTTATCCGTTACTCTTAGCGGCCCAACGCGAAGTAGATGCCGCCCAGCACCAGGATGACGAGCGGTATGCCGATGGCCACGAAGCCCTGCGCCTTTACGTCACGCAGTTTGGCCGGCATCCAGTGGCCGCCCACAGCCATGCCGAGGAGCCCGGCCTGGGCCTTGCGGCTTACGGCGTACACATTTGACCGAACACAGGCCCGGTAGCGACGGTGGGCGCGTTCGTGCAGTGCATGGAATTCCCTCTCTCTTGGTGGTCTGTCCATGCATTCTGCCGGGGCTGTGCTAGGCGTTCAGCGGGGCGGCCTGGGCGAAGTCGATCTCGGGTGGCCGCCCACAGCACCACCGCGTGCCTCGGGCTGCAGTAGAGGGGCCACCGTGCCGTCGGCGTCGTGGCCGCAGACGAAGATGGCCTCGCGCGCCAGGGGCATGCAGCGCAGGTTGTCCAGCTGTGGTGTATCCACCAGGATGCTCACGTCGGCACGGCGGTCGAGCATGTCCTTGCGCACCATCAGGCTCAGGTCGTCCAAAACGAACACGCGGATGCGAGGGTGGCTGTGCTTGAGGCGGGCCAGCACCGGCCCGAGCAGCAGCGAGGCCAACAGGAAGGGCGCCGCCATCGTCACCGACCCCTCGGGCCCCTGCGGCAGGCGCTGGGTGCGCTCGCGCACGGCTTCGGTGTCCGAGAGCAGGCGGCGGGCGTCCTCATACAGCTGCATGCTCGCTGGCGTGGGCGTGACGCCCGCGTGGGAGGGGTCGAACAGCTGCGTGCCCAGCTCAGCCTTGAGCTTCTTGATCTGCGCGGTCAGCGCCGGCTGCGCTACTTACAGCGACCCGGCGGCACGCGAGAGGCTGCCGGCTTCGAGCACGGCGATGAAGTAGCGAAGAGTGCGCAGGTCCATGGCATGACTCTACCCGGTGTCCGGACGCGGCACGCCGGGTATGCCGCCAGCGATTTTGCAAACTCGGTTTTCTTCGTTGGCCGATCGCGGCAGGCATTCGATCATGGTCCGGTTCATTTTCTTGACCCACCAGGAGCCCGCTATGCCCGTCCAGTTCATCGGCATGATCCAGCCGCACGAAGTCTCTGAAACCATCGCCCGCAAGGGCCCGGCCGTGGACTCCGCCTATGTGCGCGTGTTCGCCCAGGCGCACGAGCACGCAGGTTTCGACCGCATCCTGGTGCCCGCGAGTTCGTCGAGCCCGGACACGCTGCTCACCGTGGCCTATGCGGCTTCGGTCACCGAGAAGATCGGCTTCTTGCTGGCCCACCGTCCGGGCTTCGTCGCACCCACCCTGGCGGCGCGCCAGCTGGCCACGCTGGACCACTACACCGGCGGGCGCCTGGCGGTGCACTACATCAGCGGCGGCTCGGACGAGGACCAGCAGCGCGATGGCGATTTCCTGGACCACGACCAGCGCTATGCACGCACCGACGAATACCTGGAACTGCTGCGCCGCGTGTGGACGGCCGACAAGCCTTTCGACCACGAGGGCGCCCACTACCGCGCCAAGGGCGTCTGGTCCGAGGTCAAGCCGCTGCAGGCACCGTATGTGCCGATCTACTTTGGCGGTGCTTCGGCGCCCGCGCTGCAGGTGGCAGGCAAGCATGCCGATGTGTATGCCCTGTGGGGTGAATCGCTGGCACAGGCCGGCGACCTGGTGCGCCGCGTGCGCGCCGAGGCCACGCTGCATGGGCGCGAGGTGCAGTTCAGCATCTCCTTTCGCCCCATCCTGGGCAAGACGGAGGACGAGGCGTGGGCACGCGCCGAGCAGATCCTCGAAGACACGCGCCGCCTGCGCGTACAGCAGGGCTACTCGCGCGGCATCGGCCCCCAGCAGAGCGAGGGGGCCCAGCGCCTGCTGGCCGACGCCGCCAAGGGCGACAGGGTGGACGAGCGGCTGTGGACAGCCATTGCCCGCGAGATCGGCGGGCGCTCCAACTCCACCTCGCTCGTGGGCACCCCCGAGCAGGTGGCCGACGCCCTGCTCAAGTACTACGACTTGGGCATCAGCACCTTCCTGATCCGCGGCTTCGACCCGCTGGTGGACGCCATTGACTATGGCCGCGAGCTGCTGCCGCTGGTGCGCGCCAAGGTGGCTGAGCGCGATCGGCAGGCAGCAGGCCAGGTGGCGTTGAAGGTGGCCTGAGCCATTTGAATCCATGGCACTGCGGCGCGCACCCCTTGCGGGTTGCGCGCCGCAGTGCATGCGGTCAGGCGGGGGAGGGTGCGGCGCTCCGGGTGCCGATGGCGCTGCCGAAGCTGCGGTCCCACAGCGGCGCCACCTGGGCCGGGCCGTCGAGCACACCCAGTTTCAGGAAGGTGTCGGCCACGGCCTGGTGGCCCTTGACCACGCCGTCGTCCACGGCGCGCAGGTCGTAGTCGGTGCTGCGGTTGTTCCACAGCTCGATCAGGTCGCCCACGGGCACGCGCGTCTCTTCCGACTGGGCGCGGGCATAGGCCAGGTAGTTGCCGTTGGCCCAGAGGTAGGCACGGCGCAGGCGCTGCAGGTAGTCGCTGATGGCGGCATGCCTGAGCGGGTCCTGGATCGACCTGGGGTTGGCATAGATCGGGAAGTTGCCCGACAGGTAGCCATCCCCCGTCTTGATCACGCGCGCGCCATAGCGCAGGCGCGCCAGCTGGCCGTTGTAGCCGTAGATGGCCCAGGCATCGAGGTCGCCCCGGTCGAAGGCCGAGAGGCCGTCCGCCGGTGTGAGGCTCACAGGCGTGATGTCGGCAAACGACAGCCCCGCCTCTGCGAGCTGCCGGCTCAGGAAGTAGTGCGAGGTGGTCGCGCGCACATAGCCCACGCGCTTGCCCCTGAGGTCGGCGATGCGCGTTATGGGAGCGTCCTTGCGCGCCAGCGTGACCTGGTTGTTGAGGTCTTCTCGCACCACGGCGACAAAGCGCACCTGCGCCTTCTGGCGCGCGGCGAACAGGGCGGGGATCTCGCTGCCCGAGCCCAGGTCGAGCGCGTCGCCGTTGATCGCCTCGATGTGCAGCACGCCGTTGTTGAGCTCGCGCCATTCGATGCGGTAGGGCGTCTGGCCCTGGCCGCTGGCTGCGATGAGGGGGCGCCACAGGCCCTTGTAGGTGCCGATGCGCAGGGTGACCTTGGACAGGTCGGGCGAGCCTGCCGCCAGCGCGGGGGCGCCCAGCGTGGCCAGGGTGGCAGCGCCCAGGCCGGCGCGCAGCAGGGTGCGGCGGCGGGGGCCGGAGGTGGTTGGCAATGGCATGGAGAAAGTCCTTTCGTCGTTCTGCGGGAACTCCAAGGTTCCGACAACGCGCCTCGGCTCCCAACGACCATTGCGTAGCATCGATATGCGAAAAATCAGCGCGCTGCAGCCTGTGCTCCGCCTCATGCCAAAACCGAATGTGCACACGCGCTTTTCTTCGTTGGCGGTGCCGGGGGCGGCCTTTATGGTGGGCAGCACATTCCCCCAGACACAAGGCCTCCCGATGTCCTCCTCCGCCACGCTGCTGCATTCGCCGAACCTCCCCGCCCGCAACCCAGCGCCGCAGCGCAAGGATTGGTTCGATCCACCGGCAGCGCGCCCCACGCTGGAGGCCGAGCGCCGCCACCGGCAGGAGAACCTGGCTGTGGCCTTCAGGCTGTTCGCCCAACATGGCTTCGACCACGGCCTGGCGGGCCACGTCACGGCGCGCGACCCGGAATGGGCCGACCATTTCTGGGTCAACCCGCTGGGCCTGCATTTCTCGCAGATCAAGGTGTCGGACCTGCTGCTGGTCAACGCCCAGGGCGAGATCGTGGTCGGCAACGGCCCGCTGAACCGGGCGGCCTTCGCCATCCACGCAGCGCTGCACGAGACGCGGCCCGACATCGTGGCCGCCGCGCACACGCATTCGACCTACGGCAAGGCCTGGTCGGCCCTGGGACGCCGGCTCGACCCGCTCACGCAGGACTCGTGCATCTTCTACGAGGACCATGCGCTGTTCGATGACTTCACGGGCGTGGTGCTGGATATGGACGAGGGCTTTCGCATCGGCGAAGCCCTGGGCGACAAGAAGGCCGTGATCCTGCAGAACCACGGCATCCTGACCGCGGGCCCGTCGGTGGAGGCCGCCGCCTGGTGGTACATCGCGCTCGAGAACACCTGCCACACCCAGCTGCTGGCCGAGGCTGCCGGCGTGCCCCGGCCCATTCGCCCCGAGGTGGCGCGCCACACGCATTCGCAGATCGGCGGGCCGGGCGGGGCGCATTTCACCTTCAAGAGCCTGTTCGACATCGTGGTGCGCGAGCACCCCGAGGTGCTGCAGTGAATGCGCCATTGAGCGCGGGCCAGCTGGCCCGCACGCTGGCCGTGGAGTTCGGCGCTCGCGCCGCCGCGCACGACCGCGAAGGCAGCTTTCCGCACCGCAACTTCACCGAGCTGCAGCAGGCCGGCCTGCTGTCGCTGGCCGGATCGCGCCACCTGGGCGGGCAGGGTGCATCCCTGGCCCAGCTGGGCGAGGTGGTCGGTGCAGTCGCCCAGGGCTGCCCGGCCACCGCGCTCGTGCTCACCATGCAGTACATGCAGCAGCGCGCCATGGGCAGGGCCGGCTCGCCCTGGCCCGAGGCGCTGGCGCGCCAGCTGGTGCAGGAGTCGGTGCGCGAGGTCTCGCTGGCCAATGCCCTGCGCGTGGAGCCCGAACTGGGCACCCCCGCACGCGGCGGCTTGCCGGCCACGGTGGCACGGCGCGCAGGCGATGGCTGGCGCATCACCGGGCACAAGATCTATTCGACCGGCGCACCCATCCTGCGCTGGTACGTGGTGTGGGCCCGCACCGACGAGCAGGCACCGCGCACCGGTGCCTTCCTGGTGCGCGCGGGGGCACCCGGCATCCGCATCGAGCCCACCTGGGACCACCTGGGCCTGCGCGCCAGCGGCAGCCATGATGTGCATTTCGACGGCGTGCCCGTGCCCGCCAGCCATGCACTGGAGTTGCGGCCGCCGCAGGACTGGGCGCGCGGCGACCCGGCGGCCCAGGCCGAGATGGTGCTGCTGCTGGGCAGCCTGTACACCGGCGTGGCGCGGGCTGCGCGCGAGTGGCTGCTCGACTTCCTGCGCACGCGCAGCCCCGCCAGCCTGGGCGCGCCACTGGCCAGCCTGCCGCGAGTGCAGGAGGCCGTGGGCAGGCTCGAAGGGCTGCTGCTCACCAACGAGTGCCTGCTGCGCGGGCTTGCGTCTGACGTGGATGCCGGTGTCCCGGTCTCGTCGGTGGACAGCGGCCTGATCAAGTCCACTGTGACCCACAACGCCGTTCACGCTGTGCAGGAGGCGCTGTCGCTCACCAGCAACCATGGCCTGGCCCGGCGCAACCCGCTGGAGCGCCATCTGCGCGACGTGCTGTGCGGCCGCATCCATACGCCGCAGGACGACAGCGTGCACGTGGCGGCGGGCAAGGCGGCCCTGGGGCAGGGGGCGGCTGCATGAGCGCCGTGCTCGCACCCCGGCCCACCGTGGTTTTGAACCAGACCGGAGAGGCTGCGGATGCGCTGCTGGTCTCGGCAGGCCTGCCTGTCGCACTGGCCGCCGACCCCAGTGCACAGCCGTGGACGCGTGCAGGCGAGGTCGACGTGCTCTTCACCGGCCCGCGCAATGGCTGGCGCGATGCGCCAGCACAGGCGCCTGCGGGCTGGCCCGGCCGGTTGCAGTGGGTGCACCTGGCCTCGGCCGGCATCGATTTCTTCCCGCCCTGGCTGCTCGACGTGCCGCTGGTCACCTGCTCGCGCGGCGTGGCCGCCGTGCCCATCGCCGAATACGTGCTGGCTGCGCTGCTGACCCACGAGAAGGCCTGGGACAGCCTGAAGGTCGACGGCGCCAGCCGCTGGCGCGACACCTTCCAGCGCGTGGACCGCCAGCCCTCGGGGACCCTGCAAGGGCGTACTCTGGGCATTGCCGGCTACGGCGCCATCGGGCGCGAGGTGGCCCGTCTTGCCCAGGCCTTCGGCATGCAGGTCACGGCACTGCGGCGCGGTGGAGCGCCCGTGGATGGTTTGCAGTCGGCCGGCTCCATCGAGGAGCTGCTGGCCACATCGGACCACCTGGTGCTGGCGCTGCCCATCACGCCCGAGACGCACCACCTCGTCAACGCCGCCACCCTGGCCCATGCCAGGCCGGGCCTGCACCTGGTGAACATCGCGCGTGGCGCGCTGGTGGACCAGCAGGCGCTGCTGCAGGCGCTCGACGAGGGCCGCCTGTCGGGTGCCACGCTCGACGTGACCGACCCCGAGCCGCTGCCAGAAGGCCATAGGCTCTACCGGCACCCGCGCGTGCGGCTCACTCCTCATGTCTCCTGGGCAGCGCAGGATGCGGGCGAGGTCACGGCGCGCAAGTTTCTGGCCAACCTGTCGCGGTTTCTCGCGGAACAGCCGCTGGAAGATGTCGTGGACCCGGGGCGAGGCTATTGACGGCGCCGACCGCTGCGGCATGCGGAAACCTCATATGCATGGATGCAAGGCTTCGTTGGCCTGGCGCGCGGCAACTGCTGCAATGGGGATCGTTCCAACCGATTGACGCCCCTTTCTTCACACCACCATGCTGCGCCGCCAATTCACCCAACTGCTGACCTCATCCGTCGCTGCCAGTTCCTTCCTTTCGCCGGTGCTCACCCACGCACAGCCCCGCGTGCTGCTGCGTGCCGGCGACCAGAAGGGCGGGCTGCAGGCGCTGCTCGATGCCGCAGGCGAGCTCAAGAGCCTGCCCTACGACATCAAGTGGAGCGAGTTCCCGGCCGCGGCGCCGCTGGCCGAGGCGCTCAATGCCAATGCCGTGGATTTCGGGCCCATCGGCGATGCGCCGCTGTTGTTTACCCTGGCCGCAGGCAGCCGCGTGAAGGCCTTTGCCGCCAGCCGCTCCGATGCCTATGGCACGGCAGTGCTGGTGGCCCCGAATTCGCCACTCAAGACTGCCGCCGACCTCAAGGGCAAGAGCATTGCGACCAACCGCGGATCCATCGGGCACTTCGTCACGCTCAAGGTGCTGGAGTCGGCGGGCCTCAAGGCGGACGACGTGCAACTTCGCTTCATCCCGCCGCCGGACGCCAAGCTCGCGCTCACCCAGGGCTCGGTCGATGCCTGGGCCACCTGGGAGCCCTACACCGCGCTGGCCGAAACCAGCGGCCACGCACGCGTGCTGGTCAACGGGCGCGGGCTGTGGACCGGGCTGAGCTACCTGGCCGCCACCGAGGTGGCCCTGGCCGAGAAGACGGCGGTGCTGCAGGACTTCAAGGAGCGCGTGGTGCGCGCCCAGGTCTGGTCCTACCAGAACGCCAGGCCCTTCGGCCAGTCGCTGGCGCGCATCATCGGCATCCCGGCCGACGCCGCGCAACTGCAGTTCGAGCGCCGGGCCACGCGCTGGCAGGACATCGACGCACAGGTGCTGGCCGACCAGCAGCGCACGGCCGATTTCTACCTGGCGGCCGGCCTCATCAAGCAGCGGCTGGATGTGCGCGCTACGTTCGATACCCGCTTCAATACCGGCAAGGCCTGAGACCGCAGTCCTGCAGCGCCGGGGACATTGGACCCGTCGCCAGCAGTCCTGAGCGCCGCACCGCACAATCGGCGCCTATGCATTCTTCCTCGACGATGCTGCGCCTGATCAGCGTGGCGGCCTTCTCCAGCATGGCATCCATGCGCGTGTGCGATCCGATGCTGGTCACCCTGTCCCAGGAGTTCCACGTCACCACCGGCGATGCGTCGGCGGTGATCGCTGCGTTCGCGGTCGCCTATGGCGTACTGCAGCTCTTCTACGGCCCGCTGGGTGACCGCTTCGGCAAGGTGCGCGTGATCATCAGCGCCACCTTTGCCTGTGCAGTATTCAGTGCCGTAACGGCTCTGGCGCCGACCCTGCCGGTACTGGTGGTCTCGCGCGCGTTCATGGGGGCGGCAGCGGCGGGCATCATCCCGCTGTCCATGGCCTGGATCGGGGACAGCGTGGCGTACGAGCAGCGCCAGGAGACGCTGGCGCGGCTCATGGTGGCCACGGTGTCGGGAATGATGGCCGGCCAGTGGTTCGGTGGTTTCGCGGTGGAGGCGCTGGGCTGGCGCTGGGCATTTGCCGTGCTGTCGATGCTGTTCCTCACGGCCGCCATCATGCTGCTGAGCCAGGTGCGCGCCACGGCGGCCCTTGCGGCGGTGTCGGGTGACAGTACGGCGGCGCCGGCTGCGTTTTCGCTGCAGGCCTACCTGGCCACCACGGGCCGCCTGCTGCGCATGCCCCGCGTTCGCTGGGTGCTGGCCATCGTGGCGGTGGAGGGGGCCCTGGGCTTTGGCACCATGGCCTTCGTGCCGGCGCGCATGGTCGACGGCTTCGGCCTGTCGGCTTCTGCAGCCGGCGGGGTGATGGTGCTGTATGGAGTCGGCGGGCTGGTCTACAGCCTGATGGCGCGCCGCTGGCTGGCCCTGCTGGGCGAGAAGGGCCTTTCGCTGCTCGGCTCCTCGCTCATCGCGGCCGGCCTGTTGCTGCTCGCCTGGGCGCCCCTGGTGCCCCTGGCGGTGCTGGGATGCTTCTTTGCAGGTCTGGGCTTTTACATGCTGCACAACACCTTGCAGGTGCAGGCAACGCAGATGGCACCCGAGGCGCGGGGAACGGCCGTGACGCTGTTCGCCTGCCTGCTGTTCCTGGGCCAGTCGCTCGGCGTGCTGGCGGTGGCAGCCAGTGTGGACCGGGGCTGGATCGCACAGGTGTTTTCCATCGCCTCACTGGGTATCGTGGTGCTCGGAGTGCTGGTGTCGCGCAGGGTGCAGGGCCGAGTCATGCAGGCTGCAACTGCCTGATGCCGGCGGTCAAAGGGTTTCTAAATAACCAACATGTCTTATTACTCAATTTTTTGATAGTTGGTTTCTTTATGTTGCAATAGTACATTCCCTTATCCTTTCCAACCAGGGCCGGACCGGCGCCACAGGCGCCGGGCGGCCTTTTGTACTTTTCATGATCGACTTACGGGGTATCACCCAGATATACCCGGGCCCACAAGGCCCGGTGGAAGCCCTCCAGGGCATTGACCTGCACATCAACCCGGGGGAGGTCTTCGGCATCATCGGCAAGAGCGGCGCGGGCAAGAGCTCGCTGGTGCGGGTCATCAACCTGCTCAACCGCCCCACGGAGGGAGAGGTCATCGTCAATGGGCGTGACCTCACCAAGCTCAATGACGCGCAACTGCGCGAAGCGCGGCGCGACATCGGCATGGTGTTCCAGCATTTCAACCTGCTGTCTTCGCGCACGGTGTTCGACAATGCCGCGCTGCCGCTGGAGCTGGCCGGCATGGACAAGGCCGCCATCCGCGAGCGCGTGAACCCGCTGCTGGAGCTGGTGGGCCTGTCGGCCCTGGCCAACCGCTACCCGGCGCAGATCAGCGGCGGGCAAAAGCAGCGCGTGGGCATTGCGCGCGCGCTGGCCAGCCGCCCCAAGGTGCTGCTCTCGGACGAAGCCACCTCGGCACTGGACCCTGAGACCACGCGCTCCATCCTCGACCTGCTGCGCCAGGTGAACCGCGAACTCGGCCTCACGGTGGTGCTCATCACCCACCAGATGCAGGTCATCAAGCAGGTGGCCGATCGCGTGGCCGTGATCGAGGCCGGCCGCATCGTCGAGCAGGGCCGCGTGCTGGAGGTGTTCACGCGCCCGCAGCAGGCCATCACCAAGAGCCTGATCGACGAGATATTGCCGCAGGAGCTGCCCGCCAGCGTGCTTGAACACGTGCGCAAGCTTACTGGCCAACTGGCTGCCACAGCGCCCGGCAATACCGGCCGGCTGCTGCGCCTGTCGTACTCGGGCGACAGCGCCTACCAGCCCATTCTGTCGCAGTTGATCCGCGAGTTTGGCGTGGACATGAGCATCCTGCACGGCCAGGTCGACGAGATCCAGGACGAGACCTTTGGCTCGCTGGCGGTGTATGCCAGCGGCGAGCCCGCACGCCTGCGAGGCGCGGTCGAGCACCTGCGCGCGGGCGGCGTGGCCGTCGAAGAAGTCACCATTGAAACCTGAAGAGGCAAGAAGCCATGTTTGACCATTTCACTCCAGCCATGCTGGAGCTCTTTGCCTCGTCGCTGTGGGAGACGCTCGTCATGGTGGGCATCTCCGGCCTTGTCGGCGGCCTGCTGGGTGTGCCGCTGGGCGTGTTCCTGCGCCTCACCGACCAGGGCGGTGTGCTGGAGAACAGCCCCGTGAACAAGCTCGTGGGCTGGCTGGTGAACGCCGTGCGCTCCACGCCCTTCATCATCCTTTTGGTGGCCATCATCCCGTTCACCCGCCTCATCACGGGTTCGTCCATCGGCACGGCCGCGGCCGTGGTGCCGCTGACCATCGCCGCGGCCCCCTTCGTGGCGCGCCTGGTGGAGGCCGCCCTGCGCGAGGTCGACCATGGCCTGGTCGAAGCCGCCCAGGCCATGGGTGCCACCACCAGCCAGATCGTCTGGAAGGTGCTGCTGCCCGAGGCGCTGCCCGGCATCGTGGCGGGCCTGACCATCACCTTCGTGAGCCTCACGGGCTACTCGGCCATGGCCGGGGCCATCGGCGGCGGCGGCCTGGGCGACCTGGGCATCCGCTACGGCTACCAGCGCTTCCTGCCCGAGATCATGCTGGCGGTGGTGCTGGTGCTGATCTTCTTTGTGCAGGCGGTGCAGAGCCTGGGGGACTGGGCTGTGCGGCGGTTGAGCCACCGCTAACCTTTGTGATCTTTGGGCTGGGTGCTGCGGCGGCCTACGCCGCCTTAACCCCAGCACGCAGCAACCATCGCCCCAGGACCAGCCCACTGGACCTGAATCCCCACCTGTGGCAGACTGCCCGACCCAGCTCCGTCACAGCCCCTTCGGGAGACAAGCATGATGACCCATCAGAGCACCGCAGCAGCGGCAACCGCAGCCGCCCCCCGCGAAATCCTCATGGTCACCACCACGGTCGCCACCGAGGCCGAGGCCAGGCGTCTCGCGCACTCGGTGCTGCACGCGCGGCTGGCCGCCTGCGTGCAGGTGGAGCCCATCACCGCCTACTTCCACTGGGAAGGCGCGCTCGAGGAATGCCGCGAGTTGCGCGTGGCCTGCAAGACCGCCGCCAGCGCCATGCCCGCGCTGATGGCGCTGCTGCGCAAACAGCATCCCTACACATTGCCCCAGCTGGTGGTGCAGCCGGTGCAGGCATCGGCCGAATACGGCTGCTGGGTGGACGAGCAACTGGCGCCAGCACCCCAGCGCCAGGAACCCGCGATGGCCATGGCCTGAGTAGGCAAAGCAAAGCCAGGCAGGGCAGGGCAGGGCAGGCGGGTGCATGCGCGCCCCCCAGAAAGAATAGTTTTCAAAAAGCGTGTCCCTTTTTCGGGAACCGTTCGGCATGGTTTGGAAGGCGCTGGTGTGCAAGCCAGTTCCTGCCACTCCAACCCAACCCGAACGAACCCGAGGAGGACGCGCATGGCGCCCGTTGATGCTGACCACCTGCCGAGCAGCCGCACCCCGCTGCTGCACCAAGATGCCCCGCTGCTGACCACCCGCGCCACGCCGTTGGCCCGTGCCGCGCATGCGCTGTGCGTGGGCATCGCCATCGCGGCGGCGGCATCGCCCGCCGCCTGGGCGCAAAGCAGCGCTTCCGGTGGCACGGCGGCGCAGGCCACGCGCAGCTACGACATCCCTGCCGGCCCGCTGGGCTCGGTGCTTTCGCGCTATGCGGGGGCAGCAGGCGTCACCCTCTCGTTCGAACCCGCGCTGACCGAAGGCCTGCGCAGCCCCGGCCTGCAGGGCAGCGTGCCGGCTGTGGAAGAAGGCTTTGCGCGCCTGCTGGTGGGCAGCGGGCTCGAAGCCGTGCCCCGCAGCGGGGGCGGCTACACGCTGCGCCGTGGCGCGGCCACCCCGGCACCTGCGGCCGCCGCAGGCCGCACCTCATCCACCGACACCCAGTTACCCGCCGTGCGCGTGACAGCCGAGCGCGAGGCCGCCTGGGGCCCGGTCGATGGCTACCGCGCCACGCGCGGTGCGGGCGCCACCAAGATGGACGTGCCCGTGCTCGAAACCCCGCAGCAGGTCTCCACCATCGGCGCCGCGCAGATCCGAGACCAGGCCATCTCCAGCGTGGCGGAGGCCGTGCGCTACAGCGCCGGCGTGCGCCCGGCGGACTACGGCATCACCGACGACGATGTGTCCATCCGCGGCTTCTACCTCACCGGCACCGGCCTGTACCGCGACGGCATGCGCCTCATCCACAACGGCTTCATGACCAACCTGGAGCCCTATGGCCTGGAGCGGCTGGAGGTGGTGCACGGCCCAGCCTCGGTGCTCTATGGCCAGTCGGCACCCGGCGGCCTGATCAACGCCGTGACCAAGCGCCCGCGCGCCGGCATGCAGAGAGAAGTCGGGGTGGAGCTGGGCAGCCATGACCGGCGCCAGGCCACGGCCGACATCGGCGGCGCGTTCAACGCGCAGGGCACCGTGCTCGGCCGCCTCACGGTGCTCAAGCGCGAGGCCGGCACCCAGTGGGACGGGCTGCGCAACGACCGCACCTACGTGGCCCCGGCCATCACCCTGCAGGGCGACCGCACCACGCTCACGCTGCTGGCCCACCACCAGCAGGACGACACGGGCTACATCATTCCCTACTACCGCAACACGCCCTTGGGCGCGGCCAACGAGCGCATCAACGTCAACGGCCCGGGTTCGGGCCACCACAAAGAGGCATGGTCGCTGGGCTACCTGCTGGAGCATTCCTTCAGCGACAGCCTGACCGTGCGCCACAACCTGCGCTACCTCGACGGCAGCAACCACCGCCTGGAGATGCGCAACCGCGGCCTCATGGCCGACCAGCGCAGCATGGCCCGCCTGGCCATGGTGCGGCCCGACGCCGAGAAGACCCTGGTGGTCGACACCCACGTCGAGGCGCGCCTCAAAAGCGGCGAGGTCTCGCACCAGCTGCTGGCCGGGCTCGACTACTACCACTCCAGGCTCGACTGGCGCATCCACTCGCTCAACGGCGCCGTGGCCCCCATCGACCTGGTCAACCCCGTGTACGTGCAGCCCGACTGGGGCAACAACTACCTGAGCGACCGCGCCCTGGCGCGCAACACCCAGGTGGGCCTGTACCTGCAGGACCAGATCAAGCTGGGCGAGCGCTGGGTCTTCAGCCTGGGCGGCCGCTACGACACCGCCCGCATCGACACGAAATACGACGCGCGCCTGACTGGCGACACCCCTTTCGCCACCACCCTGGTGGACCGGCGCGACAACGCCTTCACCGGCCGCGCGGGCGCCATCTACCTCGCGCCCAACGGGCTGGCGCCGTACGTGAGCTTCAACACCGCCTTCCAGCCGCCACTGACCACGGTGACCGCCGTGGACGCCAACGGCGCGCCCTACGAGCCCGAGACCGCCAGGCAGGCCGAGGTGGGCGTGCGCTACGCACCGCCGGGCGCCGGCTACACGCTGAGCGCCGCCGTGTTCGACCTGCGCAAGCGCAACGTGCGCACGCCGTCCACCATCAATCCGCGCTTCGACGTGCAGACCGGCGAAGTGCGCAGCCGCGGGCTGGAGCTGCAGGGCTCGGGCGACGTGGGCGGGGGCTTCTCGGTCATCGGCGCCTACACGTACCTCAACGCCAAGGTCACGCGCAGCAACAACGTGCTCGAAGTCGGCGAGCGCCCGGGCGCCACGCCCGAGCATGTGGCATCGCTCTGGGGCAAGTACCAGCGCGGCCCGCTGGAGCTGGGCCTGGGCGTGCGCCACATCAGCGCCACGGTGGGCGAGCTGCGCGTGGCCGCCGGCCCCATCCCCACCAACGACGGCTACACCCTGTTCGACGCCATGGCCGCCTACGACCTGGGCGCCTGGCGCCTGTCGCTCAACGTGACCAACCTCGGGGACAAGCGCTACCGCACCCAGTGCAACACCTTCCGTGGCGGCGCGGAGTTCTGCGCGCTGGGCTTCGGGCGCGAGGTCAAGGTCGCGGCGGCCTACCGGTTCTGACGTTGGCAAAGAGGCTGCAGCCTTCACCGTGAAGTACTGCTGCATCATGGGTGTGTGCGGGTAAGGCGGGTATGCGCAAGCTGCTGGTACTCCTGCACCGCTGGGCCGGCCTGTTCATGGCCGTGTTCCTCGCCATTGCCGGGCTCACGGGCTCGGTCATCGCGTGGGAGCACGAGCTCGACCGCTGGCTCAACCCGGGCTTTCACTGCGCCGCGCCGTCCGATGCGCCGCTGCTGCCCGCCACCGAGGTTGCGCGCCGCGTGGAGGCGGCGCATCCCACCTTGCAGGTCAGCTTCATGCCCCTGGCCGCCGCGCCCGGCCAGACCCTGGTGGTGATGGTGGTGCCGCGCATGGATGCCGCCACCGGCCTGCCCCATGTGCTCGGCTTCGACCAGATGGCCGTGCACCCCGCCACGGCCCAGGTGCAGGGCACGCGCACCTGGGGCCAGGCCTCGCTGGCGCGCGAGAATGTCGTGCCCTTCATGTACAAGCTGCACCACACCCTGTACCTGCCGCGCGCCTGGGGCGTGGACTGGGCAGCGTGGTTCCTGGGCGCGGTGGCCATGCTCTGGGTGGTGGACTGCTTCATCGCGCTGTGGCTGGCCTTTCCGCGCTGGCGCGCCTGGCGCAAGTCCTTCGCCTTTCGCTGGTCGCGCGGTGGGCGCACCGTCAACTTCGACCTGCACCGCTCGGGCGGCGTGTGGACCTGGGTGCTGATGCTCATCCTGGCCGTTACCTCGGTGGCCATGAACCTGCACGATGAGGTCATGGAGCCCGTGGTCAATGTCTTCTCGCGCACCAGCGCGAGCCCCTTCGACGAGCGCCCGCGCCGTGCGCCTGCGCAGCAGGCGCCACCGCAGGTGGACCGGGCCGAGATCGTCGAGCGGGCCCGGGCCGAAGGCCAGCGCCGCGGTTGGGCCGACCCGCCGGGCTTTCTCACCTACCGGCCGGCCTTCGACCTGTACGGCGTGGACTTCTATGTGCCCGGCACCAGCCGCCCCGGCCTGGGCCCGCCGCGCCTGTACTTCGACGGTGCCACCGGCGCCCTGGCCGGCCAGCGCGTGCCGGGCGAGGGCACGGCCGGTGATCTGTTCATGCGCCTGCAGTTTCCGCTGCACTCGGGCCGCATCGCGGGACTGCCGGGGCGCATCCTGGTCACCGTGCTGGGCCTGGCGGTGGCGGCGCTCAGCGTGACCGGGGTGGTGATCTGGTGGGGGCGCAGAAGGGCGCGAACGCCATCCGCAGCAGGCCGGGCAGCTGCCTTCTGAAGGGGGAGTGATGCATGCAGACACCGGCAAGCCCCGTGGCCGCCAAGCCTGCCAGCGGCTGAAGCCCTGATGGTTATGTCTCGAAACCGTTGCCCACAGCCAGCCAGCGTTGGCTGTCATGACACCCAATCGGCAAGAATTTAGCCATCTGTCAAAGTTTTCTTGGGAGATACGCCCGGTTGCTGTAGGCTTTGTCCTACACGGTGGCAGAAAAACGGCTTACAGGCGACTGCCCGGTCACAGGCGAGTCTAGAGGGGGCGAGGGGAGAAAGGCGTAAAGGCGCGCCGCTATCCAGGCATGGGAAGGGCGCGCGCGGAATCTGCCGCAGATGCGCACCTTTTTTCGATAAATCCAAATATAGAGCGGCTGACAGAACTCAGCCAGGCAGTTCTGGCAAGGCACTGTGTCGGGCATTGCGACAACACGCAGCAGCAATGCACAGAAGCTTTGTGAGCCGCTCTACATAGAGAGGTGCTGGCAACATGGGTTCAGGCAGCCAGGGGGATGAAAACGCTGTTGCGGGTGGACAAGGCGCCGCCGGCACAGGGGTTGGTGTCGGTGGCAACAGCATTGCGCAGATACTGGCAGAAAGCTGCCCCCAGCATGCTGGGGCGGCGGGTATCGTCATCGCGCGGCTCGATGCACGTGCCGGCATCTGGCAGTACTCGGTGGACAACGGTGCCAACTGGCGCGATGCGCGCACCGACCTCATCAACCGCCCAGGCGCCATGGGACTGGCACTGGACCGTGACGCACGCCTGCGCCTGCTGCCCCGCCTGGGCGAGCGGGTCGTGCAGATCCACATCGTTCTGCATGCCGTGCAGCACAGCTTGTACACCCGTAACGGCAGCCACAGCGCCTATGTACCAGACCCCAGCGAAGGCGACTCGCCCGCGATCGCCCTGGCGCTGGACATCAACGCCATCAACGGCACGCCGCCGCAGGTGCACGTGCCCCGGCCGCGCAACAAACGGGCCATGGCGCAGGCAAGGGGGCAGTCAGACCAGCAGGCGCCAGCGGGCACGCCATCCGCCCAACCCGGCAAGCGCTCGCCAGGCGCGGCAGCCGTGCACCCAAAGCCAAACGACGGCAATTGAGCGCACAGCGCCCGGCAGTGCCGGCAGGCCAGGCCAGGGAGCCCTGTGCGGGGCTGCTGTTGCACAGCGCAGACGCGGCCTTCACTCCCGAATCAACGGCTACGGCCCACTAGTGCAATTGAATGAGGTACAAGCGGCCCGCACCTCGTCATAATCCGCCGCGTGGCTCCATTCAGCAATTCCTCCATGGGCGTCGTCGACGCGTCTGCGCACCATCCTGCCGCCCACGGCTGGCAGGGCGTGGGCTACCGCATCCGCGTGGGCGTGGTGGAAGACGAGCCCGAAGAACGCGAAGCCTTTGCCGAACACATCACGGCCCAGCCCGACATGGAGCTGGTGCTGGTGGCCACCAACCGGGCCGAGGCGCTCGCACTGCTCCCCCGGCACGCGGTGGACGTGCTGCTGGTGGACCTGGGCTTGCCCGATGGCTCGGGCCTGGACGTGATCGTCGCCGCGCGCGCCCGGTGGCCGGACTGCAACGTGCTGGTCAGCACCATCTTCGGCGACGAGGCGCACGTGCTGCCCTCCATCGGGGCGGGCGCCACGGGCTACCTGCTCAAGGACAGCAGCGCGCCCGGCCTGGTCGATGAAATCCGCAGCGTGCATGCCGGGGGCAGCCCCATCAGCCCCATGGTGGCGCGCAAGATCCTGGCGCGGGCAATGGTGCTGCCGCTGCCGCCCGGGCTGGCGGTGCAGGCGGCCCCGGCGGCCGATGCCAGGGCCGGCGCGCAGGCACCGGGCGAGCCCGGCCTGCCATCGCACGAGGTGGCCTTGTCGGTGCGCGAGCGCGCCGTGCTGCAGCTGGTGAGCAAGGGCTTCAACGCCGAAGAGGCGGCCGCCACGCTCGGCGTCTCCACCTCCACCGTGCGCACCTTCGTGCGGCGCATCTACGCCAAGCTGCAGGTCCGCTCGCGGGCCGGCGCCATTGACGTTGCGCGCCGCCATGGCCTTCTGGCCGACTGACACCCGCATGCCCCGGCCGTCCTTGCGCCGGCACTCGCCTTCACCCTCCCTGCGCTGGCTGGTGCTGCTCTGGCTGGCTTCGGCCGTACTCGTGGCCATGGTGGTCGGCGCGCAGGCACAACAGCCCGCCGCCGAGGAGGGCGCTGGCGCCACCCACCTGGTGCAGGCAGGCTTCTGGCCCGAGCCTGCGGGTGCCGGTTGGCAGGCCCCCGCCGCACCGCCGCCCGAGGTGCTCCACGGCAGCGTGCCTTGGGAAGGCGTGGCCCTGCCCCACAGCCGCCCGCGCAGCATGGCCGAATCGAGCGACACCGCGACCGCGCTGCCCCAGGTGGTGTGGTACCGGCTGCAGGTGCCTGCCGGCGCTGCGCCGGCCGAAGGCGCCTTCCTGTACCTGCCGCGCTGGCAGACCATTGGCGGCATCGCCGTGTATGCCGATGGCCAGCTGGTGCACCGCTCGCGCGGCAGCCGGGTGTGGAACAGCTTCAACCGGCCCCTGTGGGTGCCACTGGCCGATGCGCAGGGTGCGCCCGCTCCGGCCACGATGCTGGTGCGCATGGCCAGCCAGCAGGGCGTGGGCGGCGCCATCTCCACCGCCTGGGTGGGCGGCGAGGGCGAACTGCTGTGGCGCTACCAGGTGCGCAGCTGGCTGCAGGCCGACTTCACCGCCATGGCGGCGGGCGCCTTCGTGGTCATCGGCATCTTCGCCTTTGCCGTGTGGTGCGTGCGCCGCAGCGAGGTGATGTACGTGCTGTTCTTCGCCACGTCGGTGGCCAACGCGCTGCGCATGGTGCAATTCACCATCGGCGACGTGCCGCTGCCGATTTCCGACGACTGGTTCGGCTGGCTCACGGCCAACTCCCTGGGCTGGTCGCTGGTGTGCGTGTTCATGTTCACCGTGCGGGTGCACGGGCTGCGCATGCCACGGGTGGAGCGCACCATCCTTGCCATCGTCACCGCCGTCTCGGTGGTCACGCTGCCGTGGCTGCCGCTCAAGGTGGAGACGGTGCTGCCCGTCATCTACCTGTGCATCGTCGGAGTCACGCTGATCGTGGCAGCCTCGGGCATGTGGGCATCGTGGGTCAACCGCTCGCCCTGGGCCATGGTGCTCAGCCTGTGGGTCTCGCTCACGGTGCCCGCATCCATCTACGACACGCTGATGGCCAGCTACCGCGTGTCCATCGAGGGCCTGTACCTGGGGCCCTACGCCTCCATCGGCGTGTTCGCCATCTTCCTGGTCATCGTGTTCCTGCGCTACACCGGCGCGCTGCGCGAGGTCGAGACGCTGAACGCCGGGCTGGAGAGCCGCCTGGCCGAGCGCGAGGCCCAGCTGGCCGCCACCTACGCGCAAGTGAACCAGCTGGAGCGCCAGCGCGCACTGGATGCAGAGCGCCAGCGCATGATGCAGGACATGCACGACGGCATCGGCTCGTCGCTGATCAGCGCGCTGCGCATGGCCGAAGGCGGGCGCCTGCACGAGGGCGACATGGCGCGTGTGCTCAAGGAGTGCATCGACGACCTCAAGCTGTCCATCGACTCGCTGGACCACACCGGCGCCGACCTGCTCAGCCTGCTGGCGGCGCTGCGCTTTCGGCTGGGGCCGCGCCTGCAGGCCGCAGGCCTTGCGCTGCGCTGGGGCGTGCAGGATGTGCCCGCGCTGGAATGGCTCGACCCCAAGAGCGCCCTGCACGTGCTGCGCATCCTGCAGGAGGTGCTGACCAACATCATCAAGCACAGCGGTGCGCAGTCCATCGGCATCTCCACCACGTCGGACGCCACGGGCGTGCAGGTGCTGGTGCGTGACGATGGCCAGCCCTTCACCCCACCGTCCGCCACGCCGCCGGGCAGCCCAACGCCGGGCCGGGGCAAGGGCCTGGGCAACGTGCGATCGCGTGTGCAGGCCATCGGTGCGCAGTGCGCGTGGACTGCCGGCAGCGGTGCGCAGGACGGGTCTGGCGCAGGCAATGTCTTTTGCCTGTCGCTGCCCCTGCAACAGCCCTCCCGCCAGGCACCTGGCCCCGCGTAGCCAGCCTCGCAGCCCGCGCTGCGCGCGCGGCCTTCGCACCGCAACAGTGTGTCTGCGGCGTCCCCAAAAAAAGCAGGCAATGTCATCTAGTTGGGGGACATACAAACGCGTGCGAAAGGCCTAGCATCGCCGCTGCATTACCCAATAGCTCTAATTTCAATAGCTGCGCAACAAGGCGTGGCGGGCGATGCGCTGCCTGTTCAATTTCAATTGGGGATTTTCGCCATGACACACCACCGTCCGATTGCCGCCACCGGCACCGCCTTTACCGCCCGCCGCACCGTCGCCGCCATGGGCTGCATGCTGCTGCTCACCGCCGGTGCATCGGCCCAAGCCGCCGTGTGCCGCGTGAGCAGCACCGGCACCGAGGCCGGCGACGGCCGCACCTGGGCCGCCGCCACCTTGCTGCAGTCGGCCCTGGCCAGGCCCGCGTGCAGCGAAATCTGGATCCAGCAGGGCACCTACAAGCCCACCGAGGGTGCTGACCGCTCCATCGCATTCGCCATCAACCGCCCCGTCAAGCTCTACGGCGGCTTTGCCGGCACCGAGACCGCGTTGGCCCAGCGCAGCGCCGACAGCCGCCTCACCGTGCTGTCGGGCGACATCGGCACGCCCGTGGTCAGCGCCGACAACAGCCACCACGTGGTGGTCATCGGTGGCCTGGGCGCAGGCGCCAGGGCCGCATCGGTGGCCGGCATCTACCAGCCTGCGGACACGGTGATCGACGGGCTGAGCATCGTGCACGGGCGGGCCGACGGCGCCAGCCACGCCAGCGGCGGCGGCCTGTACTGCAATGGCGCGGGCCAGGGCAGCGTGTGCAGCCCCAGCATCGCCAACGTCAGCTTCCGCGGCAACTGGGCGCGAGACGATGGCGGCGCCGTCTACTCGCTCGGTGCGGCGGGCGGTGCCAGCAGCCCGGGCATCACCCACTCCACCTTCATCGGCAACGCGGTGGACGGCTACGGCGGTGCCATCGCCAGCGTGGGCCAGGGGGGCACCAGCAGCCCCGCCATCGCGCAGTCCACCTTCATCGGCAACGCGTCGGGCCGCTACGGCGGCGCCATCGCCAGCCACGGCAACGCCGGCACCAGCAGCCCGCGCATCACGCAGTCCACCTTCAGCAGCAACTGGGCCGGCGACTTCGGCGGTGCCCTGGCCAGCGTGTCCAGCGGCAGCAGTGGCGTGAGCCGCCCCCTGGTCAGCCAGTCCACGCTGATCGGCAATGCGTCCGAAGGCTACGGCGGCGCGCTGTCGTCGATCAACTTCGCCGGCGGCGGCGGCCAGGTGGAGGTGGTGTCCTCCGTCATCTGGGGCAACACCTCCGTGCATGGCGTGCAACTGGACACTACCTACAGCGGCAAGACCAGCGTGCAGGCCAGCATCCTGCAAGGCGGCTGCGCGGCCGGCCCCGACTGCGTGGGCGTGATCAACGCCGACCCCACGCCCGGCAGCACCCTGGCCGGGTACGGCAATGGTGGCAATGGCAACCAGGCGCTGATGCTGCCGCGCGCGCAGGCTTCGCTGCCCTGAAACCAGTCTCTGCGGGCCCGGTCAGGGCGTCACCGGCAGGCCTTCGGACAGGCGTGAAGGCCGGTGCTCCGGCCCCTCAGGAAAGCCGCATTTGTCATCTAGTTAGAGGACATACAAAACGGATTGAAAGACCTAGCATGCCCGCTGTATGGCATTTCGCGCGCTGGCTTCGACAACCGTACCGATTGGCACAGGCGCTGTTTGCAACCGTCTCGTTTTCACCTGATGCCCATTGCCCATGACCAGATCCATCGCCTCCGCTTGTCCCCCGAAACCATTCATGCGCAGTGGCGGCAGCGTGCGCAAGCTGGCATTTCTGGCATTGGTGGTATCTGCCTGTGGCACAGCCAATGCGGCGATATGCCGGGTCTCACCTGCCGGCACGGGCAACGGCAGCACCTGGGCGGCGGCTGCGCCTTTGCAGGCCGCGCTGGCGGATGTCAACTGCGACGAGATCTGGGCAAGGCAGGGCACTTACCTGCCCACCAGTGGAGGGGACCGCAGCATCAGTTTTGCAATCAATCGCCCGCTCAAGCTCTATGGGGGATTTGCGGGGGGTGAAACCACCCTGTCGCAACGCAGCAGCGACAACCGGCTGACGGTGCTGTCGGGGGATATTGGTGTTGCCGGGGACAGCACGGACAACAGCCGCCATGTCGTGGTCATCGGTGCCGCGGGCAACGGAGTCCATCAACGAAGTGACACGGTGGTCGACGGGCTGAGCATTGCCCATGGAAACACTTCACCATCCACCACATTTACCGATTCGCAGGGTGGCGGTCTTCTTTGCCTTGCTGTTGTAAGCGGAAGGGTCTGCAGCCCGACCATATCCAATGTGTTGTTCCGCGGGCATGCATCCGTTTGGTGGGGAGGGGCGCTGGCAAGCATGGCCGCCTACGGCGGGGTGGGCAGCCCTCTCATACGGCAATCCACATTCGCGGGCAACACGGCCAGTTCCGGAGGGGGGGCCGTGTTTGCCTATGCTACGACGGCAGGTGCCGCCAATCCAGAAATTCTGCAGTCCTCGTTTGACGGAAATGTCGCAGAGTGGAACGGCGACGGTGGCGCCGTCTTTCTGTATGGCAATGGTGGACAGGTGGTAACGCTCATTTCGCAGTCCACATTCAATGGAAACTCAGTGTCGGGAGTGAGCGGCACAGGCGGTGCCATTGCAAGCTATTCGGACGGTGGAGGAATCAGTGTCGCCACCATCACCCAATCCACCTTGGTGGGGAACTCTGCCGCTTCCGGAGGGGCGGTGCACATCAACAGCAATACCTTCGATGTGAAGTCTTCCATTGTGTGGGGCAATACTGCGGCAACCGGTTCGCAGTTCCGTGTCAACGGCGGGAGCATCTTGGTGGACGGCGGCATTGTGGAGGGCAACTGCCCGGCCGGGGTGACTTGCACCGGCGCTCAAAACCTGGACCCGCAGTTGGGCCTTTTGGCATTCAATGCAGGCTCCACCAAGACGATGATGCCCGGCCCTGGCAGCCCGGCGTTGAGCGTGCCGGGCTCGTGCAGTTCGTCGGCGGTGGACCAGCGCGGCGCGCCGCGCCCCACCAGCGGCAGTTGCGACGTGGGCGCGGTGCAGCGACAACTTGCCGCACCGGCTTTGCCCACCAGCTTCGTGGCTGCGGCGGGCAACTCCGCGCTGGCACTTTCCTGGTCGCCCGGTGGGGGCGGCTGGCCCCACTACGAGGTGACCGACACCACGGGTGGTGGCTCCACCGCCGTGTGTTCCACCACCGCAACCACCTGCACCGTGTCCGGCCTGGTCAATGGCACGGCTTACACCTTCAGCCTGGTCGCGCGCAACGAAGCCGGAACCAGCGGCCCGGCAACGGCAAGCGGTACCCCCATGACCCTGCCGGACGCCCCGACCGCTACCGCCGCAACGCCAGGCAATGCACAGGCCACCGTGACCTGGGCAGCCCCGGCCAGCGATGGCGGCAGCCCGATCCTCAGCTACACCGTCAGCGGAATCCCTGGCGGTACCTGCACGGTGGCTGCAGCCGCGCCCCGCACATGCACCATCGCAACCCTGAGCAACGGCACACCCTACACCTTCACTGTAAAGGCGACGAATGCTGCGGGCGACAGCCTGCCGTCGCCTGCCAGTGCGCCCGTCACGCCCACCGCACCGGTGGTCGTCGCCCCGCCCGCCGAAGACCCCGGACCGACCTCTACGACCATCGACACCCCCGGCAGCACGACCACCATCACCAACCCATCATTGCCCGTGGTCGTTGGCCCGGGCGCGGGCGGTGGCACCATCGTGCTGCCCGGCTCCGGCACCACACCGGTCACACTGCGTGTCACCATCAACGGCCAGCCGCTCACCGTGCAGGCACTGCCGGGCACGCAGCTGCGCATTGCCGAGGTCCATGGGCAAAGCGTGTTGGTGCTGGTGGTGCTGGAAGGCTGGGCTTCCATGACCTCCAGCTCCGAGGGGCAGCCCATGGTGCTGGCCGGGCAGGTGCTGCTCAGCGCGGGCAGCGCAGGCACCACCGTCGAAGCCCAGCCGCTGGCCGTGGCGGTGCAGGTGGGCTCGCTCACCGCCCCCACAGGCAGCCTGCCTGCCGTGGGCAGCATGGGCCTGCAGGCTGGCGAGCGCCTGCAGGTCAACGACCAGGGGGCCGTGGTCGCGATCACCCTGGGCTCGCTCAAGGGCGGTGCGCAGCAGCCGGGCGACCCCATGGCGTTTGCCAACCTGCCGGCATCCATCACGGTGGACAACAAGGCCTTCGCACGATTGGACGGTGCCCTGGCCCGCCTGTCGGGCGGCAACCTGGCCCAGGGGCTGGAAGTGGTGCCCTCGGGCGTGTTCTTGGTGCGCGATGGCGGCCAGGTCTTGCAGCTGCTGCCCACGCAGCCCATCACCATCGACACGCGCCTGCCCGATGGCGTGGGCTTCACCCCGCTGGGCCTGTTGCGCTGGGTGCGCAGCGGCGTGGTGGTGCATTTCGCCCCCGCCGTGGCCGACCTCGCTGGCCTGGCCCATGCCGTGACAGCTGCCTTGCCCGAAGCCACGTTGAAGCTCGGTGCCGAAGGCGTGCTGCAACTGCGCATCGGCGGGCAGACCTATGTGCTGCGGCCCGACTGGACGGGTGGGGGCACGCCAACGGGCACACCGCAGATCGGTGTGGACAGCGAAGGCCGCATCTACCTGCAGACAGGGCAGGGCGCGCGGCAGTGGCTGCTGCCCGCACTGCTCAACACCACCCAGGCCAGCAGCATCGTCACCACGGCGCTGCCGGGCGCGGTGCTGGCGGTGCAGGCGGGCAGCAACACGGGCGCGTTCACCCTCACCCTGGCCGGCCAGGCATGGCGCCTGGTGCCGCAGTGGGTGCTGCCCACCGGCAGTGCGGCCCACGTGCCGCCGCACGCGGGACCGTGGTGGATGGGGGGCGATGGGTTGCTGTACCTGAAGCTGGGCACGCAGGTGCAGGGGGTACGGGTCTCGGATTGAGGAAAGCCCCCGCGTGCCCCGGGCTCAGGCTTCCTGCTGCTGCGCCCGCATGATCTGGTGGCGCCGCCAGTAGTGACTGACAGTGCCGTTGAAGGCATCCGTCTCCTTCTTCAGGCCGCCGAGCTTGATCTTGCTGGTCTTGGCGCCGATCATGGCTTTTTCGGGGTGCGTGACGATCAGGGCGTGGCCCCAGGTGCTTTCCTTGAACTCCAGCGCCTTGATGGCATCCCATGCCACGGTCACGCCATCGGCCGAGGTGGCGATGCCTTCGATGCTCACCGTCACCGTGTCGCTGCCCTTCAAGGCGTACTGCACCGGCGGGAAGTACTGCAGCACCAGTGCGCGCTCTTCGTCGTTGGCGGGCTCGTAGCGGTAGGCCAGGCTGCGTGCGTGCTCTGCAGCAAAGGCCTGCTCGTACGCGCCCCACATGCGCTGCTCGATGGCATCGGCCGTGAGGATCTGCTGCGCCCAGGTGGCGGCCGGCACGCGCACGACGATGGCGCCGTAGTCGCTCTCGGCCAGGGCCACGCCCACGGCGCGCATGCGCTCGGGCATGGCGGGGTGGGAGTCGAAGGGGTGGGGCACGTTGGCCGTCTTCATCTCGTTCAAGAAGTCGGCCGATGCGGCGTAGGGCGACAGGCCCTGGGCCACGTAGCTGGCAATGCCCAGCGCAGCGGCGTCGTGCTTGCGGTCATGGCCGAAGAGCTCGTTTTCGATCTTGGAGCGGTATTGCGCATAGGCCACGATCTTGACCAGCGACTGCGCGATCGCATCGGGCGAGATGAGCTGGGCGGCAGTGCGGTCCGCCTGGAACTCGCGTGCGCGGCTTTCGCGCGCCAGCGCCACCTCGAAGATGGTGCGGTACAGGTCGATCAGGGGCAGGAACACGGCCGACACGATGCCCTCGCGCATGGCACGGCGGTAGTGGTCGTACTGGCTGATCTTGGGGCCCAGCAGCGCGCTGCTCTGGGTATCGCCGCCGCGCAAGTGCGCCAGTTCGTGGCCCAAGACGGCATCGGCCTCGGACTGGTCGAGCAGGCGCAGCAGGGGAATGCTCACGAACAGCGTGCGCCCCGTGAGCTGCTGGTTGCCCACGGTGAGCGGCGCCTCGGTCACGAAGAAGTTGGCGTCGATGCCGGCCACGATGTTGCGCGGCGGCTCGGTCTTCAAACGCTCGGCCATGTGGCGGATGCGCTCCCACAGCAGGGGGGCATCGGCCTCGGTCACGAGTTCGCCATCCACCCCGTTGTTCAACTGCACGCGTTTGAAGATGCTCACCACCGCCATGACGACCCCGCACGCGACCATGATCCCCACCAGGAGGATGAGCTTGGGCCAGTATTTGTGCATGAAGAACGCCGTCACCCAGAACGACAGCCAGACAGCGAGGGCGCCCTGCACCACCAGCGAGGTGGCGCTGGCCCAGGTGGTCAGGTGCCAGCCGGTGACGAAGCTGGTGTACTGCAGCCTGCGGTTGACGAAGGCCAGGGCACCCAGGCCCAGCACCGCCGCCAGCACCACGACCCCGGCCACCATGCTCCACAGCGACACCTTGCGCACCAGGTTGAACTGCCACAGCTCGCCATAGGTCTCGCACATGGCCTCGCGGTAGTCCGCCACCTCCGGGTCCTTGTTGGTGCAGATGGTGGACGGTGGGTTGGCGCGGTAGAAGTCTTTCTGCACCTGCTTTTCGGCAGCGGGCATGCCCTTTTCGGCATCGATGCGCTGGCTGATGCGGGCGATGAAACGGGTGTCTTCGTCGCGCTGGGCATACCCCGTGAACAGGTAGGCGGCCAATGGGATCAAAAGTAGCGCGAGCAGCGACCAGGCCAGGTACTTGGCCAGGCCCAGGCGCAGGGCAGAAGAGGTTTTCATAGAGGTACGCGATTTGGTTGTGTGTTTTTTTCCGGTCCGGCATGGAGCCCGGGGCACGCCTGCAGCGCGCCCCTTTTCCTCACTCCATGGCGGGGGATTATCTAGACGCGTGGACGCTGTGGCCGCGCCAGGAAGTAACACTTGGAACGGCCGCGCCGGGGTGTGACATTTGCCACGGATGCCGCGAAAAATGAGGGGTGGTCTGCCAGGGCGGCAGCCCCCGATACCGGCCGCCTGGCGGCCATGGCCAGCGGGCGCCGACCCATCGGGCCTTGCTGGAGCACCGCCTGCAGCCCAACCACCGCCTGGTGGGGGCACATGCGCAGGGCGGCCGGCAACCGCGAATTACTTCGGGCTCTTCAGGACGACTTCGGCAAAGCAGTAGTACACCATGTCGTCGTCTTCCTTCTGCTTGCAGTTGTTCTCTGCTACCTGCAGCCGGCGCGCAGTGGCAGGCAGGGCCTCGAACTGCACCTTCACGATCTTGCGCTTGCCAGGGCGGATGGTCTCCATCCCCTTCGCGCAAGACCTCATGCCCGAGACGCTCAGCTGCTTGAGCACCAGCCCGCTGTCCAGGTCCTTGATGGTGAAGGCCTCGGGGCGGTGGTTGGGCTGGATACAGGCTTGCGCACTCTCGCCGCTGGTGTTGCCCACCACGATGGTCACCGTCGTGCCCTTGGGCGTGACGGTGATGTCCCGCAGAACGGTGTCGGTGTCCTCGGGCAGCGGCATGTCGAGCTTGTAGCTCTGGGCGTGGGCAGTGCCTGCGGCACCCAGGGTGAAGGCTGCCAGGACAGCAGAGGCTGCCAGAATTTTGGTGAACACGGTGACTCGTTTCAAGGGAGGGAAGAGGGGGCGGAAAAGGTTCTCGGCGGCAGCGCGCATCACTTCCACTGCCGGCCGTCGCCAGCGGCGCAACCGTACGGTGGAATGGACTTGGCAAACCGCTCCTGCAGCTGCGCGCAGCCCCAGCGGTTCAGTGGCCCGGGTGCGCGGGAGTTGAGCTCGATGCCGATCTCCTCGTAGGGCGACTTGGCCTTGCTGACGTAGTCGTACCAGCGTTTGCCGACGAAGAGCGTGATGGCCGCAGCGCCGATGAGGACCATGAGGAGGACTTTGAGTGCAGGGGATTTGTTCAAGAAAGGGAGCCCGGTTGGAGATGTGAAGCGTTTGCCAGATGCGATTGTGTTGGCGTTCGGCGGCACGCTGGCCTTGCGCGGCGCATCAGTGCCGCCAGTCGTGAAGCAATGCACACAACGGGCACATGCCGCGCCTGCCCGTGGGCGCGCTGTGCCCTCCACGCAACTGCTTTGGCGGGCCTCGCAGCCCGGGCATGGCGTTGCGAGCGAAGCCTGGCCCCTGCCGCCCGCCTTCTCACGGAGGGCTGGGGCCTGGCGCATCACACTGCCGAGCAGCTGAAACTCTCCGCCTTGGCCGGGTCGCCCTTGCCGTCATAGCGCGGGAACTTCGGGTACTCGCACACCGGGCGCTGCAGCACCGGGGTCTGCTTGCCGGCGCGCGGGTCGGCGGGTTCATAGCGGGTGGCCACCAGTTTGTCGGGCGCGCTGCCGCGCTCCACCCAGGCATCCATGGCAGCCAGCAGGTCGATGCTCACCGGGTCGGTGCCAGGGCCGTCCAGGTTGTGGCCGATGGAGGGCGACGTGAGCATGCGGGCAAAGCCCTGCACCTTGCTGGCGCCCAGGCGCTGGCGCACGCTGTCCAGGTAGTCCGCCGTGCGGTACACCGACACGCAGGCATCGCCCATGCCATACCAGATCAGCAGCTTGCCACCGTTGTCGGCAAAGGCCGAGAGTTCGGGGTTGGTCGCGTCGATCATGTTCGCCAGGCGCAGGTACGGGGCCTGGTACCGGGTGGGGTCGTGCTGGAGCAGGTCGGCAGCGGGGTTGCCCTCCACCAGGCGCGCGGCAGCCAGCGCGGCCATGTAGTTGAACGAGTCGCGCGCCTCGAAGCTGGGGCCGAAGACATAGGCCTCCCAGTCGGATGTGGCGGCACCGCCGCGGCCATAGCCCGGGTAGCCGCGCGCGCCCTGCGACAGGGTCACCGGCACGTCCTTGTTCGCGTAGATCAGGCGCACCGATTCGATCTGCCCTGCGGTCAGGCAGCGGTCGTTGTCGGACCCCTTGCACAACAGCTCGGTGGGCACGTAGTTGCAGGCCGCCACGTTGCCGATGATGCCGTCGGTGAGGCCGTCCAGCCCGTCGCAGGCCGCGGTCTCGGCCTTGGCGTACAGCGCGATCTTGGCGGGGCTCAGCCAGTTCTCGGGTGTGGAGAAAACGTGGCGCAGCAGCGTGGGTCCCAGGTTGGCCTGGTGTGCCTGCTGGCTGATGGCGGGCTCCATGGCGATCACGCCGTCGTAGTCCTTGGGGTGGTTCTGCGTGGCGGCCAGGGCCGAGCGCCCGCCGTTGGAGTGGCCGATGTGGTAGCGGCGCGCAGGGCGTCTGCCGTAGAAGTCGGCGGCGATGGCCGTGCCCACCTCCAGCACGAAGTGGTTGGCGTCGAAGGCATGGTTGCGCAGCGCCACGTCGCTCGCGCCCCAGGCAAAGCCCGGTGCCAGGTGGCCCGAGTCGGAGCTCATCTTCACATAGGTATGGGCCGACGCGCCGATGATGTGCTGGTACCACGGGTCGTCCGTAGGGATGAAGCCGTCGAACGCGCCGCCGCCCACGGTAAGCGTCTTGCCATTCCACACCGTGCCCGCAGGCAACTCCACCGCCCAGTGGATGGTGGACTGGGGCGACGAGACGATCTCGCCGCGCACGATGCAGACCTCGGGCAGCAGGCCCTCGGCCGCGCGCAGCTCGGTGCGGGTGATGGTCGCGCCATGGGGCAGTGTGGCCGTGCGGTAGCTGGGGCAGGCCTGGGCCAGCGGCTGGCTGGCGGCGGGGGCGCTGGTGTCGCTGCCGCCACAGGCGGTGAGGGCCAGTGCGGCCAGGGTGCCCATGGTGGCCGCGAGCAGGGCAGAGCGGCCGCTGGCCGGGCCGGCGGACGGTGGGGTTGAAAGCATGGAATGCGTCTCCTGTTGTTGCTTGGATCTTCTGGAGCCTTCGGGCTCCGGGCGCAACGATAGGGATGGGCATGCCTTCTGACGCCTCTGCAAATGCAGAGGGCCTGGGAAAACACCGAGCGGGTAGCGCCGCCTATTGCCGACGCAGCGCGGCGACGAGTTCCACCTTGTTGCGCACCCCCAGCTGCGCATAGGCACTGCGCAGGTAGGTGCGCACCGTGGCCGGCGTCAGGCCCAGCGTGGCGGCAATGTCCTTGTACGAATGGCCGTGGGCGTACAGCGTGGCCGCGCTCAGCTCCCGCGGGGCCAGCGGCGGTTTGCTGGCGTGCGGTGATGGAATGCTGATCGCCACCAGCGGGCCGCAGGCCTCCAGCCTCAGGCGGCAGGCCTTGCCCAGCAGCAGGCTGCCCGGCAGGGTGGCGGGCATGGCGGCCAGCAGCGCAGCGGGAAGGGCAGTGCCCGACCACCGGGGGTAGGCCGCATCCAGCGCCAGCCCCACGCGCAGGCCCACGAAGAGCAGTTGGCCGGCAGCATCGGCCAATGCATAGCTGTCCCACGGGCCGTTGCCTGCGGGCGCCGTCTGCAACTGCTCCAGCCGGTGCTGCCAGTGGCCCAGCAGGTGCGGCACGAACTCGCCGAACAGCACTGCCTCCTGGTCCGTGAAATTGGGTTGGCCCGGGCCGCGGTACATGCTCACGAAGAACATCAGCCCGCTGCGCGGCATCGCCACCGTGATGGCCATGCAGTGGTACAGCCCGTGGCGCCGGCAGAACGCTTCCATGTCAGGGGGCAACGCGCCAGCGGGCAGTTGGGGTACGTCATCGGCACTCTCGCGCAGCACCACGCCCAGCCGGTCCATGGACTGCTGCGCAAACACATCGGCCATGGCCAGCGCATTCCACTCCGTGGCAAAGCTTTTGGACAGGCCGATGCTGCCATGCAGCCAATTGCGCGGCGGCGCATAGTCATGGCCGGCCGACACCTCGCCCCACCAGGCCGTGTCGAACCCGACCAGTGAGGTGCGCAGGATGTCGAGTGCCTCCTGCAGCATGGACTGGGGTGGCGTGGTGCGCGCCACATTGGCCAGTTGCAGCAGGCTGGCACTCAGCGCGCGCAGGGGTTCGAAGGCAGGCGCTGCCAGCGGCTGGGGTGGGCTCATGCGGTGGTGCCTGTTGCGCGCGGTGTCGTGGTGGTGTGGGCCTGCATGGTGGCGCCTTGTCTCCTGCAATGTGGTTGTCGTCCGGATCGGCTCTGGCAGGGCGCATGGTACGCAGGTTCGCCCGCCCTGGGCCTGCGAGGCGGGCCAAAATTCGGTTGGAGAGGTCACGCGCCGGTGATACGCTCACGACAGTGTCTGGCCCGTCCTGCTGCCAATTTGTCCACCCATGGAACCTGCCATCCACTTCCACACCCGGCTCTTCGACGTCTCGCTGGAGCCCGACAACCGCATCAACCCCATCCGGGGGCATTCGCTGCTTGAATGGCTGCGCACGCGCGTGCCGGCGCAGCTGGACATGACCGACGCAGACGCCGAAGACTGGGGCTGGTACGCGCATGTGAGCTGGGAGGGGCGCACCTACATGGTCGGCGCCGCCGCCAATGAGGGCGCTGACGGCAAACACGAATGGGTGCTGTCGCTGACCAAGCACCGCTCGCTCAAGGAGCGCGTGCTGGGGAAGGCGAAGATGGCCGGTGCCAGCGACCCGTGCTTCGGGTTCTTCCATGGCCTCATCGCGCAGGAGCCAGGGTTTGAGGAGGTGTCGGTGGAGGGCGTCACTTGAGGCCCACCCATGGGACTGTCTCGAACCTGTGCCGTCGGTGATGCCCAGGCGCCGCTCCGGGTTGCTAGCCCTGCTGGCATTGGCGCTGTTGCTCGGCTTCGCCGGTGCAGCGTTGGGTGTCGGCGAATGGCTCAGCCATCCGGCCACCCGCACGATAGGCCCGCCACCGCCAGATTTTTCGGCCCTCGAGGTCCGCATCGACACCGCGCCTGCAGGCCATGTGGCTGGCTGGTACGCGCCGGGCAAGCCGGTCCAGGGCGCCGTGCTGTTGCTCCATGGCGTGCGTTCGGACCGCACTCAGATGCTGGGCCGCGCCAAGTTCTTGAATCGGGCGGGCTATGCCACCCTGCTGATCGATCTGCCAGCGCACGGCCAGAGCACGGGCGACCGCATCACCTTTGGCGCGCGCGAGGCAGCAGGGGTGACGGCGGCCCTTGGCTTCCTGCGGCGTGAAAGCCCGGGCGAGCGGATCGCGGTCATCGGAGTCTCCCTGGGCGCAGCCTCCACGGTGCTGGCAAGCGCTTCGCCCGCGCCGCATGCCGTGGTGCTCGAATCCATGTACCCCACCATCGAAGACGCGGTGGCCAATCGGCTGACCATGGTCCTGGGCCCTGGTGGGGCCGTGCTGGCCGGCCCCTTGCTGTGGCAACTGCCGCTGCGCGCCGGGGTGTCGACCGGCGACCTGCGGCCCATCGGGCGCATCGCCCGCCTGGGTGCGCCCGTGCTCATTGCCTCCGGCGCTCAGGACCGGCACACCACCTGGGAAGAGACCCTGCAACTCTTCGACGCGGCTGCCGGGCCCAAGGAGATCTGGCGGGTGGAGGGGGCTGGGCATGTGGATCTGCATGCCCACGGCCCTGGGGAGTATGAGCAGCGGATTCTGGGGTTTTTGGAGAAGTACCTGCGTGCAGGCGGGTGACGGGCCCACTGCACGAGGGGCGAACCGCTCGGCTGGATCCGGTGCATTGCTTGGCAGGGCCTGCCATGGCTACCATCGGCGCATGTCCCGATCCGAACGCCTTCTCGCCCTCTTGCAAGTCCTGCGCCGCCACAGCCGTCCCATGAGCGGCCAGGCCCTGGCCGCAGAGCTGGGCATCAGCCTGCGCACGCTGTACCGCGACATCGCCACCCTGCAAGCCCAGGGGGCGATGATCGACGGTGCACCAGGCCTGGGCTACGTGATGAAGCCCGGCTACATGCTGCCACCGCTGATGTTCACGCCCGAAGAGATCGAGGCACTGGCCCTGGGACTGCGCTGGGTGGCAGACCGCGGCGATGTGGGCCTGTCGGCCGGTGCACGCGATGCCATGGCCAAGATCGGTGCGGTGCTGCCAGCCCCACTGCGCCGCGAGCTGGAGGCCTCGGCGCTGCTCGTCGGTGCCAGGGTAAAACCATCTCCTGCCACGGCGGTAGCGCCTGACAGCCTGCGTGCGGCCATCCGGGCCGAGCGCAAGCTGCGCATCGTGTACCGGGACCCGCAGGGCGTGCAGTCCGAGCGCGTCATCTGGCCGTTTGCGCTGGTCTATTTCGAAGAGGCCCGCGTGCTCTCGGCCTGGTGCGAGCTGCGCGGCGATTTCCGCAACTTCCGGTCCGATCGCATCAACCAAGCGGAGATGCTGGATGCGCGCTATCCCCAGCGCCGCCAGGCACTGCTGAAAACCTGGCACCAGCGCGTGCGCGAAAGCGGCCGCACGATACTGCCAGAATTTGGCACCATGCCTGTCTAACCTCGCTCCTTTCTCAACCCAGGAGCCTTTCATGAAGTTCGCATCCGTACGCCTCGTCACGCAGCAATTCGAAGCGCTGGTCTCGTTCTATTCCCAACTGTCGGGCACCCCTGCCACCCGCCTGGCCGATGGCTTTGCGGAAGTGCGGCTCGATGGCGCCACGCTGGCGATCTCCGAGGAGCGCCTGGTGCAGCTGTTCAACCAGGGCGCCGCAACGGCCGCGTCGAACCGCTCGGCCATCCTGGAGTTCGAGGTTGTCGACGTGGATGGAGCGCTGGCGCGCATGCGTGGCGACGCCAGCGCCGAGGTCGTCATGCCGCCCACGGTGATGCCGTGGGGCAACCGCTCGGCCTTGCTGCGCGATCCAGATGGAAGTTTGGTGAATATCTTCTCGCGGCCCATGGCTCCCCCTGCACAGGCTGCGTAAGCGGTTCTGCCCTCTGGAGACCTGCCCATGCAATCCACCCCCGTCAACTCCCCTTTGGCCCCCGCGCCTTCTGGCGGCTATTCCCAGGCCCTGGACGTGCAGGGCGCCACGCGCTGGCTGGTCATCAGCGGGCAGATTCCCGCAGACCGTGCCGGTGTGGTGCCCTCCAGCTTTGCCGAGCAGGCCGACCTGGTGTGGAAGAACATCCTGGCCCAGCTCGACGCCGCGGGCCTGGGCGTGGGCAATCTGGTCAAGGTGACCACATTCCTCTCATCACGCCAATACGCCGATGAGAATGGCGAGGCGCGGCGGCGGGCGCTGCGCAGCCATGCACCAGCGCTCACGGTCATCATCGCCGGAATCTACGACGAGGCGTGGCTGTTGGAGATCGAGGCCATTGCAGCGGGGTAGGCCGTTGTCCGGCAGGGCCCACCGCGCCATTTGTGTGACGGCCTGCGCACTGGTGTAGCCTGCCACCCCATGGATTCCCTGATCACCGCCGCCGCCCGCGCGCTTGCCGCTGGCGATGCCTTGGCTGCCCTGCAGCGGGTGGCCCTGCGCGATGACCCGCCCGCGCTGGCGCTGCGGGGCATTGCCATGGCGCAGCTGGGCGAGCATCCGCGGGCGCGCGAGCTGCTGCGCCGCGCGGCCAGAGGCTTTGGCGCGCACGAGGAGCTGGCCCGTGCCCGCTGCGTGGTGGCCGAGGCCGAGGTGGCCCTGGCCCTTCGCGATCTGAACGGCCCGCCGCATGCACTGGTGGCCGCCGCTGCCGCGCTGGCTGCGCGGGGCGACCGGGCCAATGCCCTGCAGGCCCGGCTCATCGCCGCGCGCCAGTGGCTGCTGATGGGCCGGCTGGCCGAGGCCGCAAGTCTGCTGGCCGCCGTCGACATGGCCGAGCCCGGCATGCCGCCCGCGCTCGCTGCCGTGGCGGGGCTCACCACGGCGGAGCTGGCGCTGCGCTCGCTGCAGGTGGGCGCGGCGCGCGATGCACTGGCCCAGGCACACCTGGCGGCCACGCGTGCCCGCGTCCCGGCTCTGGTGGCCGAGGTGGGCGAAGCCCTGGCCGCGCTGCAGCGCCCCGCCGCGCGGCGCCTGTGGCCGAACGACGGCGCCGGTGCCGCGCGCGAGCAACCGCTGCCGCTGGACGAAGTGGCTGCGCTGCTCGCATCCGATGTGCTGGTGGTGGATGCCTGCCGCCACCGGCTGGGGACAGGGCACCAGGGGGAAGAGGGCGCATCAGCCACGCCCTGGCTTTCGCTGGCACGCCGTCCCATCCTGTTCGCCCTGGCCTGCGAGCTGGCCAAGGCCTGGCCCGGCGATGCCGAGCGCGACGCGCTGATCGCCAGCGCCTTTCGCACCCGGCAGCCCGACGACACCCACCGCGCCCGGCTGCGCGTGGAGCTGGGCCGCCTGCGCGCACTGGTCAAGCCCTGGGCGCGCATCGAGGCCACGGCGCGCGGCTTTGCGCTGCGGCCCCTGGATGGGCGTGATGGCGGGCGCGCGGTGGTGGTGCTGGCGCCGCCCATCGCGGGCGAGCAGGCCTCGCTGCAGGCCCTGCTGGCCGATGGTGCGGCCTGGTCCACCTCGGCCCTGGCGCTGGCGCTGGGCGACAGCCAGCGCACCGTGCAGCGCGCGCTGGCCGAGCTGCAGGAGCAGGGCCGCGTGCGCTCCATCGGCCAGGCGCGTGCGCAGCGCTGGCTGGCACCTCCCCTGGCGGGATTCACGCCAATCTTGTTACTCCCCGCTGCGCTGCCGATTGAATAGAGTTCACCCATCGACCTCCTGAGCCGGGGCCGAACCGAAAAGGACCACACCATGCCCGTCACCACCAGCAGCCCCGACAGCGCCAGCCGCACCTCTCCGGCAGGCGTCCCCGCCCGCCCCGCCGAAATCGTGCGCGAATACGGCCCCTTTGCGGACGCCACCAGCGTGGCCGGCGTCACGCACGACGGCCAGCGCGTGTGGGCCGCCACGGGCGCCAGCCTGGTGGCCTTCGACCCCGAAAGCGGCGAGACCACGCAGTCGCTGGGCCTGCCCTGCGATGCGGGTACCGCGTTCGACGGCAGGCACCTGTACCAGATAGCGGAGTCGCGCATCGACAAGATCGACCCGGCCACGGGCGCCGTGGTGGCCTCCATCCCTGCGCCGGGCAAGGGCGCCGACTCGGGCCTGACCTGGGCCGAGGGCAGCCTGTGGGTGGGCCAGTACCGCGACCGCAAGATCCACCAGATCGACCCCGCCACCGGCGCCATCCGCCGCACCATCGAATCCAACGCCTTCGTGACCGGCGTGACCTGGGTCGACGGCGAGCTGTGGCACGGCACCTGGGAG
>JAZKEE010000165.1:0-1524 GCA_040387235.1 Pseudomonadota bacterium | reverse complement strand
GGCTCTGGTCGTTGATCAGCTGCGCATATTCCTTGTAGGTGTTCCAGTTGTTGGCGCGCGTGCTGTGCTGCAACTTGGCAATGGCGTCGGGCGACCACATGTGTTCTTCGCCGCGGATGCGCCAGGCGTATTCGCCGCCGGCGTCCAGCATGTTGGCCAGCACGGGGTCGTCACCGAAGGCGGCAGCGTGCATGCGCAGCGCCTCCTCGGCGATCTGGAACACGCCGATGCCTTCCACGCGGCTGGCCGTGCCGGTGAAATACTTGTCCACGGTCTCGCTGTTCAGGCCGATGACCTCGAAGAGCTGGGCGCCGCAGTAGGACATGTAGGTCGACACGCCCATCTTGGACATGATCTTCGACAGGCCCTTGCCAATGGCCTTGACGTAGTTGTAGATGGCCTTCTCGGCCGACAACGCACCCGGCAGGTCGGCGTGCATCGCTGCCAGCGTTTCCATCGCCAGGTAGGGATGGACGGCTTCGGCGCCGTAGCCGGCCAGCACGCCGAAGTGGTGGACCTCACGCGCGCTGCCGGTCTCCACGACCAGGCCAGCCGTGGTGCGCAGACCTTCACGCACCAGGTGCTGGTGAATCGCGCTGGAGGCCAGCAGGGCCGGAATCGCCACCTGGGTGGCGCTGACGGCGCGGTCGCTGACGATCAGGATGTTGCTGCCGCCCTTGATCGCGTCCACGGCTTCCGCGCACAGCGAGGCCAGCTTGGCCTCCACACCCTCGCGGCCCCAGTCGGCGGGGTAAGTGATGTCCAGCGTGCTGCTGCGGAACTTGCCCTGGGTGTGCTCCGCGATGTTGCGCAGCTTGGCCATGTCGGCGAAGTCCAGGATAGGCTGGCTCACTTCCAACCGCATCGGCGGGTTGACCTGGTTGATGTCCAGCAGGTTGGGCTTCGGCCCGATGAAGCTGTTGAGCGACATCACGATCGCCTCGCGGATCGGGTCGATCGGCGGGTTGGTCACCTGCGCGAACATCTGCCGGAAATAGTTGTACAGCAGCTTGTTCTTGGACGAGAGCACGGCCAGCGGGCTGTCGTTGCCCATGGAGCCAATGCCCTCTTCGCCGGCCTGGGCCATGGGGCTCATCAGGAACTTGATGTCTTCCTGCGAGTAGCCGAAGGCCTGCTGGCGATCGAGCAGCGACACGGCGCTGCTGGGCACCTCGGCAGGGGGCGCTTTCACGCTGTCGAGCTTGATGCGCAGGTTCTCGATCCACTGCTTGTAGGGCTTGGTGTTGACCATCATCGACTTGAGCTCGTCGTCGTCGATCATGCGGCCCTGTTCCAGGTCGATCAGGAACATCTTGCCGGGCTGCAGGCGCCACTTGCGCAGGATCTTGTGCTCGGGGATCGGCAGCACCCCCGACTCCGAGGCCATGATGACCATGTCGTCGTCGGTCACACAGTAACGCGAGGGGCGCAGGCCGTTGCGGTCCAAGGTGGCGCCAATCTGGCGGCCGTCGGTGAACACGATGGAGGCCGGGCCGTCCCAGGGCTCCATCATGGCGGCGTGGT
>JAZKEE010000164.1:0-3404 GCA_040387235.1 Pseudomonadota bacterium | reverse complement strand
AGTTCATCATGATCGGCCACAAGGGCCACCCCGAGGTGGAAGGCACCATGGGCCAACTCGACCACGGCATCCACCTGGTGGAGGACGTGGAGGACGTGGCCCATGTGCAGCCCGGGCAGACCGTCAAGCTCGCCGTGGTCACCCAGACCACGCTGAGCGTGGACGACGCGGCCGAAATCTCCGCCGCCGTGCGCGCGCGCTTTCCGCAGGTGCGCGAGCCCAAGCACCAGGACATCTGCTATGCCACGCAGAACCGGCAGGACGCCGTCAAGGTATTGAGCCCGCAGGTGGACCTGGTGATCGTGGTCGGAAGCCCCACCAGCTCCAACAGCAACCGCCTGCGCGAACTGGCCGCCAAGCTCGGTACCACGGCCTACATGGTCGACAGTGCCGAGGAGCTCATGCCCGAATGGTTCGAGGGCGTGGCGCGCGTGGGCCTCACGGCCGGCGCCTCGGCCCCCGAGATCCTGGTCCGCCAGGTCATCGACCGCATCAAGGCGCTGGGCGCCGTGTCGGTGCGCACCATGGCGGGCATCGAGGAAACCATCAAGTTTCCGCTGCCCAAGGGCCTCAAGATCGATGCCGCCACGGGCTTCGAGATCAAGGAGCGCCAGCCCGAAACCGGGTCGGCCGGCCATTGAAACAAGGTAAGTAGGCGCTTACAACGCCACTGCCGGGCCGCTCCACAGGTCCAGCGGCGGGTCGGCCGCCACGGCGCGCAGGATGTCGGTGCGCGAGATGAAGCCGGTGAGCCGGCCCGTGTCGTCCGTCACCGGCAGGCCGGGCAGGCCGGTGTCCAGCAGCACGGCGGCCACGCGGCGCAGCTCCGTATCGGCGGCCACGGCAGGCACGGGGCTGACCATCACTTCCCCCACAGGGCGGCGGGCCAGGTCGATGGCCTGCTTCACTGCGCCGGGCTCGGGCAACAGGTCCAGCGGCGCCATGTCGGCGCGCAGCAGCAGGCCCACCACGCGGCCCTGCGCATCCACCACCGGTGCCTGCGCCACATGGTGTTCGGCCAAGGTCTGCCAGGCATCGTTGACCATGGCCTCGGGTTGCACGGTCACGGCCTCCTGGGTCATCACGTCGCTCACCAGCGTCAGCGGCTTGCGCGCCTGCTGGGGGCCTTGCTCCGTCTGGGCGTAGGCGCTCACGGCATCCTGCAGGCGCAGGTTCACCGGCATTGCCACGGGGTGTGCCAGCTGGGCGGGCACCTCGGGCTGTGCCTGCTCGTCGAGCGAGCGGGTGCGCAGGGCCTGGGGGCGCTGCACGCGCCGCACCGGTGCCACGCTGGAGAGGTTTTCCGCCCCGCCGCGGTACATCTGCCCCGAAGGGCCGAATACAAAGAACATGCCACCAACCTCCTCGGGGCAGGCCGGCAAAAATAATGGCTGCCCCTGCCCATGTTATCGGCAGCCCAAAGGCCCGGGCGCAGCCCAGGGTGTATCCGTGTGTGTGCTGAGGTACGTGGTGGGGCATCTACACTCGTTCATTGTCCTGAATCCGGCCCCTTAGGCCACGTAGCACCCCATGATCGACCGCGCCGCCATCTCCGCCGCCCGCACCCAGCTGGCCTTCCGCCCCGATTTCCTGCGCACCACGCCGCTGCTGCGCCTGAGCGGCCGTTCCCTGCGCGTGGACTGCGCAGAGGTCTGGCTCAAGCTCGAGCACCTGCAGGTGGGCGGCAGCTTCAAGGCGCGCGGCATGCTGTACCGGCTGATGGCCAACCCCGTGCCCGAGAGCGGCGTGATCATCGCCTCCGGTGGCAACGCCGGCATTGCCGTGGCCGCTGCGGCCCGGGCCCTGGGCGTGCGCTGCGAGGTCTTCGTGCCCGAGGTCTCGCCCGAGGCCAAGCGCGCGCGGCTGCGCGCCCTGGGCGCCGACGTGGTCGTCACCGGTGCGGCATATTCCGAGGCCTTCGAGGCCTGCGTGGCACGCCAGAAGACCACCGGCGCCCTGCAGGCCCATGCCTACGACCAGCCCGAGGTGGTGGCCGGTGCCGGCACCCTGGCGGCCGAGATCGAGGAGCAGGCCGGCCGCCTGCCCGACACGGTGCTGGTCAGCGTGGGTGGCGGCGGCCTGATCGGTGGCGTGGCCGCCTGGGTGGAAAGCCGTGCCCACGTGGTGGCGCTGGAGCCTGAGCGCGCGCCCACGTTGCACGCGGCCCGCGCCGCCGGCATGCCGGTGGATGTGGAAGTGGGCGGCATCGCCGCCGACTCGCTGGGCGCGCGCCGCATCGGCGCCATCGGCTGGGAGGTGAGCCAGCGCCACGTGCATGAATCGCTGCTGCTGCCCGACGAGGCCATCCGCTCGGCCCAGCAGTGGCTGTGGAAGGAGCTCAAGCTGGCCGTGGAGCCGGCCGCGGCGCTGGGCCTGGCGGCATTGCAGAGCGGCGCCTACAAGCCCCAGCCGCAGGAGACCGTCGCCATGGTCCTCTGCGGCGCCAATTTCGACCCCGCAAGCCTGGCCTGAAGCGGCTTGGCTCCGCACCTCTAAAATCCCCCCATGCTAGACATTCTTCTTCTCCGCAAAGACCTCGACACCGCCATCGCGCGCCTGGAAACCCGCAAGAAGCCCCAGGCCTTCCTGGACGTGGCCGCCTTCCAGGGCCTGGAATCCGAGCGCAAGACCCTGCAGTCACGCACCGAAGAGCTGCAATCGCAGCGCAACCAGATCTCCAAGCAGGTCGGCATGCTGATCAGCCGCGGCGACAAGGACGCTGCCGAGGCTGCCAAGGCCCAGGTCACGGCCATGAAGGCGGAGCTGGAGCAATCGGCCGCCCGCCTGGAGCAGATCCAGTCCGAACTGCTGGCCATGCTGGTCGCCGTGCCCAACCTCCCGCACGAGAGCGTGCCCGTGGGCTCGGACGAGTCGGGCAACGTCGAGGTGCGCCGCTGGGGCACGCCCGGCACCTATGCCTTCGAGGTCAAGGACCACGTCGACGTGGGCACCCCCCTGGGCCTGGACTTCGACATGGGCGTCAAGCTCTCGGGCTCGCGCTTCACGGTGATGAAGGGGAACATTGCCCGCCTGCATCGCGCGCTCGCCCAGTTCATGCTGGACGTGCAGACCCAGGAGCATGGCTACACCGAGTGCTACGTGCCCTACGCCGTCAACGCCGACTCGCTCAAGGGCACGGGCCAGTTGCCCAAGTTCGAGGGCGACCTGTTCGCCGCCAAGAAGGGCGGCCAGGACGGCGAGCCCGTGCCCGACAACGCGGCGCTCTACCTCATCCCCACCAGCGAAGTGCCGCTGACCAACTTCGTGCGCGACGTGATCGTGGCCGAGGCCGAGCTGCCGATCAAGCTCACGGCGCACACACCGTGCTTTCGCTCCGAAGCCGGCAGCTACGGGCGCGACACGCGCGGCATGATCCGCCAGCACCAGTTCGACAAGGTCGAGAT
>JAZKEE010000163.1:0-4365 GCA_040387235.1 Pseudomonadota bacterium | reverse complement strand
GGTCCTTCGCTGCGCTCGGCTCGCCAGGGCGCTTGCACCGCCCCGTCGGCAGCGCACAGCGCGTAGCCGATAACCGGCGTAGCTGCCAGAGCAGCAGCAGGGTGGTACCCGCTCCCCACCCTGCTGGCTGCGCCGAGAAGCGCAGGAGCTGGGGTGGGTGCATGTGCCGCAGGACACATGCACTTCGTTGTCTAGCTCGTCGCTGCTGTTTGAGCAGAGTTCACCCGCAGGGGGAACGGCGCGAGTTCAGCGACGCCCACCCCAGATCCGAGCATCGCAGGTTGCCCGCAGCGAAGCGAAGGGACGCAGACTGGGGGTCGCCTTTTCTTTGCCTACTTTCTTTTGGCGACGCAAAAGAAAGTAGGTGCGCCGCCGGGCGCACATCCCGGCTCCCGCACTTCATCAAGGCATACAGCAACCACCAACACAAAAGCCCCTTGCACGATCAGACCAACTGCTTAAAAAAGACACCCCTGATTCCTCGCAAACGCAGCCCGGTACTGCGTCAGATCCAGCTCCGTACGGGCCCGGTTGAGCCCCAGCTTGCGGCAGGTGGCCGCAAAGCGCTGGCGCAACATATCGGCCCACAACCCAGTCCCCTTCATGCGCGTGGCAAAGTCGCTGGCGTAGGTTTTGCCGGCAGCGCGCTGGGCCGGGTCCAGCGCATGCAGATCCTGCACGCGGGCCAGCACACGCGCCGCGCGCTGGGGGTAGTGCAGCTCCAGCCACTCGCGGAACAGCGGGTTCAGCTCCCACGGCAGGCGCAGCACGGTGTAGAAGGCGCTGGTGGCCCCGGCCTCGTGCGCGGCCTGCAGCACCTGCTCCATGTCTTCGGTGATGAAGGGGATCTGCGGCGCCACGCTCACGCCCACGGGGATGCCCGCCTCGGCCAGTGTGCGGATGGTGCGCAGGCGCCGGTGGGGCGCAGCGGCGCGCGGCTCCATGCGGCGCGCCAGGGCGGCATCGAGCGTGGTGATGGTGACGTACACGGCCGTCAGGCGCTGCGCGGCCAGCGGGGCGAGCAGGTCGAGGTCGCGCTCCACCCCGGCGGACTTGGTGATCAGCGAGAACGGGTGGCGCATGTCGCGCATCACCTCGATCAGGCCGCGCGTGAGTTTCAGCTCGCGCTCCACAGGCTGGTAGCAGTCGGTGGCCGAGCCGATGTTGATGAGCTGCGGCACATGGCTGGCCCGGCCCAGTTCGTCGCGCAGCAGCGCGGCGATGTTGTGCTTGGCGATGATCTGGGTCTCGAAATCGAGCCCCGGCGATAGGTTGAGATAACTGTGCGTGGGCCGGGCGTAGCAGTAGACGCAACCGTGCTCGCAGCCTCGGTAGGGGTTGACCGAGAGATCGAAAAAAATGTCGGGCGAATCGTTGGCGCAGATGGCGCTCTTCGCCGTCTCCAGGTGCACGCGGGTGGCGAGTGGAGAGGTTTCGTCGCCCTCTTCCGCATACGCCTCCCAGCCATCGTCGACCACCTCGCGCGTGTCGCGCACGAAGCGGTGCGCCAGGGCCGTGGCCGCGCCCCGGCCGCGGATGGCTGCGAGGGGGACGCGCACCTCCTGCATCACCTGGGGGGCGTTGTCGTCGTCGGGCGGAGGCGGCTTCATAACTGTATAAATATACAGTTATTTGGCTTTTCATGCCGGGTTGTTACATGGTGCGGCCTTCACCGCAATCCACCTGGCGCTGGCTCAGCGCCGCTTGCCGAGTTGTCCTGCCAGGTAGTCGGCCAGTTGCTTCAGCCCCCGACCCAGGGGCATGCCACGGGGGCCGGCTCCCACCAGGGCGAGCTCGGTGGGGGGCGGGGGCTCGAAACCTGCAGCGCGGCCCAGCGTGCGGTGTTCGGCCAGCAGCGCCGAGCGGGGCAGCACGCTGACGCCCAGGCCCGCGGCGACCGCCGCCTGCACGGACGTCAGGCTCTGGCTGCCGAAGGCCTGGCGCCAGGGGCGACCCGCCTTCTCCAGCAGCCGCACGGCGCGCAGGCGGTAGATGCAGCCCGCAGGGAACAGCACCAGCGGCACCGCGCCATCGGCGTCCGGTGCGAAGCCCTGGCCGGCGGCCCACACCAGGCGCTCGGGCCAGGCGGCGATGCATTCGCCGCTGCCGGGCTCGCGCTTCATCAGGGCCAGGTCTATTTCGCCGTGGACCAGCCGGCGCTGCAGGTCGCTGCTCATGCCGCTCACCGTTTCCAGCCGCAGGGCGGGATGTGCGGCGCTGAAGCCCGCCAGCATGCCGGACATGCGCCGGGCGTCGAAATCTTCCGGCACGCCCAGGCGCAATGCCACCTGCCCCGGGGTGGCGTACAGCGCGTCTTCGGCCTCCTGCGCCATGGCCAGCAGGCGGCGGGCGTAGTGCACCAGCACCTCGCCCTGTTCGGTGGGCAGGGCCTGCTTGCCGCTGCGGTCGCGCTGCAGCAGGGCGTGGCCGACCCGCTCCTCGAGCTTGAGGATCTGCTGGCTGACGGTGGACTGCGTGCGGTGCACGCGCTCGGCCCCGCGCGTGAAGCTGCCCTCTTCAACGACGCACACCAGGGTTTTCAACAGTTCCAGGTCCAGCATGGCTCATATCCAAAATTCAACTGCATTGCATTTGAACATTTAATTTTCCAATATCGCAAGCCTTGCGCATGCTACGCATCTCATTGAAACGATGCGAACCGAACCATGCCTTTGCACAACACCCCCCGCCCTTTGTGGCTGACCTTCGACTGCTACGGCACCCTCATCCAGTGGGATGAAGGGTTGCAAGAGGCCGTGCGCGAGCTGCTGGCGCGCAAGGGCGCCGCGGGAACCCCGCCCGAAGAACTCATCGCGGTCTATGACCGGCACGAGCACGCGCTGGAGCAGACGCCGCCGCACCGCAGTTTTCGTGAGGTGTCGGGCGAAGGCCTGCAGCGCACCCTGGCGCAATTGGGGCTGCCTGAATCGCCCGGAGATGCCGGGCTGCTCGCCGGCCGCATCGGCACCATGCCGCCCTTCCCCGAGGTGGTGGGCGTGCTGCGCACGCTCAAGGCGGCTGGTCACCGCCTGGCCATCGTGTCCAACACCGACGACGACATAATTGCCGGCAACGTGGCGCAGCTCGGCGGCCTGATCGACCGGGTGATCACCGCCCAGCAGGCCGGAGCCTACAAGCCGGATCGCCGCCTGTTCGACCATGCCCACGCGCAACTGGGCGTGCAGCCGGCCGAGGTGGTGCACATCTGCGCAAGCCCGCACCTGGACCACGCGGCCGCGCGCGACATGGGCTTTCGCTGCGTGTGGGTGGACCGGGGCACGGGGCGCCGGCTGCTGCCCGACTACCGGCCCGATGCGACGGTGAGCGACCTGCGTGGCGTAGTGGACCTGTTCGCCACGCTGGGCTGGTGAGGGCTCACGCCCAAGCGGAGGCCCACGCATCGGCCATTGCGGGGGTGTGGTAGCAGGCCGCCTCGAAGCTCTTGGTGCACACGGCGCGCTCCAGCAGCTGGATGTCCGCCTCGTGCTGGCGAGCCACATGCACGTCCTCAAAGAAAAGAACCTTGTCACAGCGCTTGTCCAGCACCAGCTCGGCGATCTGCGCGTCGCCGCCCAGCGGGCCGCTGCGCAAGGGCTGCACCCATGGCAGGTCGCGCGGCCAGCCGCGGGACCAGGCCATCTCGTTGAGCCTGCCGCCCGTGGTGCCGGTGGCAAAGCGCTCCTGCGTCTGCGAGAGCAGATCGAAATGGCGAAAGGCAAAGTCCACCATGGCGGACTTCAAAGCATCGTGCGCGATCAGCGCGACGGATTGCTTGTCGATGGAGGGCACCATCGCCGGCGGGCGCTCGCGCAGCGAGACCCCGGCCTGCAGGGCAGCCTCCACCGCCACCCATTCGACGGCAGCAGCCACGGTGAGCAGCAAGGGCTTGCCATGCGAGATGCACTGGCGCTTGAGGGCCTGCGCCTCGGGGTACAGGGACGAAGGGTCGAGCGGGTCCAGCAGGTAGATGGCGCCGGCCAGTTCCTGCTCGGCGTGCACGCCGCCCGCAATGCGCGAGACCACGCGCATGACCCCGCCCTCGCGCCCGTAGGGCAGGCGGATGAGGTGTGGGAAGTGATCTGCCAGGGCATGTTGCTCGATGGCGTCGGCGCAGCCACCCACGGCGGCGATGCCCAGCTGCAGCTCCTGCAGGGCAGTGTGCGACGCCGCGGCCCATTGGGCCAGGCCGCCGCCGGCGGTCGAGCGGTGCAGGCGGTGGGCGGCCAGGCCGAAGGTTCTTGGGGGAAGGGTTGTCGTCACCATGTACTCCGAATGCGCACGCCAGTCTAACGCTCGCCTTGGCGGCACCACGGCTACTCCTTGAACAGCCCCTCGATCACCCCGCGCAGCCACTGGTTGCCCGGG
>JAZKEE010000162.1:0-8901 GCA_040387235.1 Pseudomonadota bacterium | reverse complement strand
CAAGTTCCACTACTTCGCGCTGCGCAAGATGCACTTCATGATGCGTGCCAAGGCGCTGGTGGCCTTCCCCGGCGGCTTCGGCACACTGGATGAGCTGTTCGAGGTGCTGACCCTGGTGCAGACCGGCAAGGCCAAACCCGTGCCCATCGTGCTCTTCGGCACCGACTACTGGAAACGCCTGGTCAACTTCGACGTGCTGGTGGAAGAAGGCACGATCTCGCCGCAGGACCTCAAGCTCTTTCACTACACCGATGATCCCCAGGAAGCCTGGGACCTGATCAAGGCGTTCTACAAGATCTGAAGCCCCTGGATCGCTTCGCGCCAGTGTGCAGCCGCCAGCGGCGCCGCGGCACCTTGGGGCGGGCAGGCAGCGCGCAGCACTGCCTGCCCTGCTGCGATGGAATCAGCGTATCGGGGTCGGCGCTGGAGGCAGCACGATCACCCCCGGCGGCAGCACGAAGATGGGGGTAAACGTCGTCGGCGGTGGCGGCACCGGCCGGGGCGGCGTTGTCGTTGGCGGTGTCGTCGTGGCGCCTGGCGTGGTGGTGGTGCCCCCACCCGTGGTAGGCGGCGGCGGAGTCGGCACCTGGGTCGTGGGTGGAGGTGGTGGAGGCAGGACCTCGGGCGGTGGCACCGGTATGGGGACAGGAACCGGCGCGGGTACCGGGACGGGCACCGGCGCCGGCGGTGGCACCGGAACGGATACCGGCGGGGGCGGTGGTGGCGGCGGCGGTAGCGGCACGACCGGATCCACCGTGGGTGGAGGGGGCGGTACATGCACCGGCGGCGGTGCTGGTGGTGGCGGCGGAATCACGAACACGCTGCTGCGATGGCCATCGCCCTGCAACTGGTCCCCCGCCATCTGCGGCAGCGGCAGTGCGGGCAAGGGCAGCAGCGCCCGGGTGTTGGTGTACACGGGCAGTTGCTGGCTGGAGAGCACGAGCACGGCCTCACCCGCCTTCACCCCGACACAGCCGGCCTCGGTGCAGACTTCGATCTCGTCCTGCTCACCTGCCACCGTGAGCTGGCCCTGCGCGTTGAAGCCCACCAGGAAGGCCGAGCCCCGGATGCCCACCACGGCCGTGGGCGTGATGACCTTGTAGCTGCCCGGGTTGCGCTTGCCGATCAGGCCGGTCACGGCGCGCATGCCGCCGCGCAGCAGGTTGACCACAAAGCCGTCCTGGGCCGGGTCGCCGCTGTCGGTGTAGCGCGTGATGGTGAACTGCGAATCCGGGTACAGCGCCACCAGGCCACCATCGGTGAAGCGGATCTGGGCCCGCCCGGCAGGGCCGGTCAACAGCACATCCCCGTTGTCCACTTCGGCGCCCTTGGCCACGCCGCTGGTGGCGTCGCCCCTGCGCAGGCTGACCTCGCCGGTAGCGAACTGCACCAGCCCGGCCGCTGCCAGCCCGGAGGCTGGCCAGGCGGCCACCATGGCCATGAGCAAGGCGATGCGGGACAGGCGAGGTTCGGTTTTCATGTCTGCACCTCTTCTGTTCAAAACTCGCGCCGCACAGTGACGGACCAGATGCGCCGCCGGTATTCGGAGACTGGCAGGGTGGAGTCGTTGTGCGTGCCGGTCCACTGCGGCGTGATGCGCCAGGCCGTGGCGGGAACCCATGACACCCCCAGCGACGCATTCACCTGCCGGTCGCGCCGCACCACGGCAAAGAACGGGTCGGCCGCGCCATAGCGGCGCCGCTCCCAGTCCAGGTTCGCAAACAGTGCCCAGTTGCGGGCCAGTGCCACCTGTCCGCCCGCACGCACGCCCACCAGCCGGTGGCCGAGGTAATCCACACCGGCTGCATCGGGCTCTTCGCGCCCACCATGCACACCCGCGTAGGCCAGGCTGCCCTCGCGGAACACGTGCGCATACGACGTGCCCAGAACCGTGCGCTGCACATCGCGCAGCGGCTGCGTCGGGTAGTGCAGGCGCGCCGACTGCAGGAAGCTGCCCCACTGGCGAAAGCCGTCGAGCCGGTAGATCCACTCGCCCAGCAACCCTCCGATGCTGCGCAGCCGTGTGCCATCGAGCGCGTAGTAGGCGCCCTGCCCCTGCACGATGAGCTCGTGGCGCTCCGAGCGCCAGGCCACACCCGCGCTGGCGTCGAACTGGTCGGAATCGAATGCACCGGCCCCCCCGTCGTTGCGGCGCGGTGTACCCACCGCCGCGCCGACCAGCGACCAGCGTGCGTCCATCACGTAGCGCCCGCGCACCGCCACCAGCGCTGCCAGGAAATCGGCCGATCGTGCCAGCGCCGAGGGCGCCAGTGTCCAGGCGGGCGTGCCCGGCACGGGCGATGGCAGCAGCATCGACGCCGGCCCGGCATTCACATTGGAGTCATGGCCCAGCGCCAGCTCGGCATAGCCCTTGAGGCTGGAGCCACCCTCGCTGGCGGCCCGGTCGTACGAGACCAGGAACTGGTCGATGCTGAGGGCCGCATCCACCGGGATGCCCTGCGCCCGGGCCAGGTCGGACAGGGCGAGCACGCCGCGCTGGTCGCCCACGGCGTACAGCGCACGGGCCAGCGCCACCTGCGCGGCCATGTTGTCCGGCTGCGAGGCCACCACGCGCTCCCAGGCCATCACGGCACGGCTGTACTGCCCTGCGGCATGGGCGGCATTGCCCATGGCGGCGTCGAAGGCTGGGTCGCCCGCACGGGCGGCCTCCTGCGCATCGAGCAGCTGGAAGGCCTCGCGTGCGGAACCGCGCTGCACCAGAGCCGTCGCCTGGTCGATCAGCATGTCGGCCTGCGCCGCGCCCACGGGGGCCAGCCACAGCAGGAATGAACAGGCCAGCGGCCACGCGTCGCAGCGGGCAAGACGAAAAACACCCATGGGAAGTCTCCTCATGCGGGTTGGGCGTCTTGCTCCCGGCAGGCCAAACAGCCACCGGGCCGTCCACCTGAAGACCAGGCCGGTCATGCAGCTTTTTGCAAACGATGTGAGCAGACGCTACCGAAATCTACTCCGATTTCGGCAGCGCAGGCGGATTTTTACAAAGAGGCGCGGCCGCGACCCCCGGTCAATGCGCGTGCGCGGGCCCGGGTTCGCCCATGTTCCAGGCCAGGCGTGCCCCGGCCCCCACGGCGGCCCCCACCACCCAGAACACCCCGCCCACGCCGATCACCGCACCGGCAGTACCGAACAGCATGGGCATGAGCACGCTGGAGGCATTGATGGCCATGAGGCGCAGGCCCAGCGCCTCGCCGTGGCGGTGGGAGGGCGTGATCTGGTGCAGCAGGCTCATCACCATGGGCTGCACCGAGCCCAGCGCAAAGCCCAGCAGCACCGAGCACACGCCCATCGTGAGCGCAGTGGGCATCACGGGGTACACCGCGAACAGCGCTGCCGTGGCGACCATGGCCACGGCCACCACCACACGCTCGCGCAGGTGTTCGGCCACCAGGGGCATCAGCACGCGGATGACGGCGGCAGCAATCGCAAACGCCCCCAGAATGGAGCCGATGACCGAGGCCGACAGCCCGCGCTCGTGCCCGATCAGCGGCACCACGAAGGTGTGCACGTCCCAGCACGAAGACAGGATCCAGTTGACGATGAGCAGGCGGCGAAACGGCGGCTCGTTCATCAGGTCCCAGGCGCGCTGGGGCGGGCCGCCCGCCGCGGCGATCACCGGGGGCAGTTCGACCGTGTCGCGCACCCAGAACCATGTGGCCAGCGGCAGCAGCGCCATGAGCGCGAACGCGGCGCGGTAGCCCTGGGTGTCGCCAGCGATGACGCCGGCGTGGTCGATCATGAGCCCGGCGCAGAACGGCCCGATGAAATTGGACACCGCCGGCCCGATGGCCAACCAGCTGAACACCTGCTTGAGCGCGGTGGCATCGTGCGCGGCGCGCCCCACATGGCGCTGCAGCGCAATGGTGGCGGCCCCGGTGGCGCCGCCCGTGGCCAGCGCCGCCAGGCACAGCACCGGGAACACAGGGAACACCAGTGCCGCAGCCGAGCCCGCAGTGGCCACGGCCACGGCATAGCCCACGGGGCGCTTCAGGCCATGCCGGTCGGCATAGCGGCCCGCCGGCAGGGCCAGAAACACCTGCGTGAGCGCGAACAGGGCCAGCAGAACCCCCACGGCCGCTGCGCTGTAGCCCTCGCGCAGGGCCAGCAGGGGGGCCGCCAGGCGCATGCCCGCCATGCAGGCGTGCACGCAGATCTGGCCGGCGATCAGGCGGGCCAGCGCCGCGTTCACAGCAGCTCGTCCTGGGCGTCCGCCGCCGACATGGGGGGCCGCAGCTTGGGCACGGCGCCTGCCACATCGGGTGCGGGCAGGTCCTGCACGTCGCGCAGGCGCTTCTGGATGGCGCGGGTGCGCACGCCCACTTCTTCAAAGCGCTTGGCGGCCGAATCGATGGACTTCTTGGTGGCCTCCACCACGTCGCCGAACTTGGCGAACTCGGTCTTGACCATGCCCAGCAGGCTCCAGACCTCGGACGAGCGCTTTTCGATGGCCAGGGTCTTGAAGCCCATCTGCAGGCTGTTGAGCATGGCCGCCAGGTTGGCCGGGCCGGTGATCATCACGCGGCAGTCGTTCTGCAAGGCCTCCACCAGGCCGGGGCGGCGGATCACCTCGGCGAACAGGCCCTCGGTGGGCAGGTAGAGCACGGCGAAGTCGGTGGTGTGCGGCGGCGAGACATACTTGGCGAAGATCTTCTTGCCCTCAAGCTTGATCGAGGCCTCGAAGGCATTGCCGGCCGACGCGATGAGCCCCTTGTCCGCCGCGTCCTGCGCGTCCATGAGGCGCTGGTACTGCTCCACCGGGTACTTGGAGTCGATGGGCAGCCACACGGGGTGCTCGTCGCTCTTGCCCGGCAGGCGGATGGCAAACTCCACCAGGTCATCGCTGCCCGGCACGGTCTTGACGTTGCGCGCGAACTGGTCGGGCGTGAGCACGTTCTCGATGATGGCCCCGAGCTGCATTTCGCCCCAGGTGCCGCGCGACTTCACGTTGGTCATCACGCGCTTCAGGTCGCCCACGCTGCCGGCCAGGGTCTGCATCTCGCCCAGGCCCTTGTGCACCTGCTCCAGGCGGTCGCTCACCAGCTTGAAGGATTCGCCCAGGCGCTGCTCCAGCGTGGCGTGCAGTTTTTCATCCACCGTGCGGCGCATTTCCTCGAGCTTGGTGGAGTTGTCGGCCTGGATCGCGGCCAGGCGCTCGTTGAGCGCATTGCGCAGCTGCTCGGCATTGGTCTGGCTGCCCTGCAGCATGCCGGTGAGCTGCTGCGAGACGGCGTCCTGCAGCACCGAGAACTGGTGGCGGATCTGGTTGCCATTGGCTTCGAGCTGGTCCTTGAGCGCGACGGACATGGTGCCCAGCTGGCTCTGGATGTCGCCCTTGAGCGAATCGAGCGTGGTGCGCGTGGCCAAGGTGAGTGCCTCGAAGCGCTCCTGGATGCGCTTTTCGAACAGTGCCCCGCTCTCGGCCATGGCCTCGCGCGACTTGACGCTTTCGGCCGCCAGCCCGGCCGTGGTGGTCGTGAGCTCGGTGCGAAAACCCGTGAGCGTGTCCGACAGCTCCTTGCGTGCCACGGCCGAGTCGGCCTGTCCCTGCGCCAGGTGGGCCAGCAGCGCCTTGCTGCTTTCTTCCAGGCGGCCCGCCACGGACTGCTGCAGCCCATCGAAGCGCTTGGCCAGTTGACCCTCGAACACACCGAAGGCGGCCAGCAGCTCGGCGCGGCCATTGCGCGATTCGGTCACGGCCTGGGCCAGGCGCTCATCCACGGCGTGGCGCACGGTTTCGAGCGTGGCCTGGGTGGTCTGGGTGAAGCCGCGCATCTGCTGGGCCAGGGCCTCCATGGCCCCGTCGTTGCGGGCCACGGCCAGTTGCGTGGCCTGAGCCGTCTGCTCCAGCGCCTGCAGGCGGGCCGCCAGTTCGGGCGGCAGGTCGACCCGCGGGCGGCGCAGCAGCACCAGTACCAGCAGCAACAGGACAAGGGCCAGCGCGGCCAGCAGGATGAGGGTGTCGGTAGTCAAAAAAGAAGCCTGGCTAGGAGATTGCGCACCGATGCGGTGCGCGATGGCAGGCGGCTATTGTGTATGCAAAAACGGATCAGCGTGAGCGTGGCACGGGGGTATTGACAGGGGTCAGCGGTGCACCGGTTTCGAAGAAGGCAATCAGGTTGTCCACCGCCAGGTTGGCCATGGCGCGTCGCGTGGGCACCGTGGCGCTGGCGATGTGCGGGGTGAGAACCACGTTGGGCACGGTGAGCAGGTCGGGATGCACGCTGGGCTCGCCCTCGAAGACGTCCAGCCCCGCGGCCGCGATGCGCTGCTCGCGCAAGGCCACGGCCAGGGCCGCGTCGTCCACGATGCCGCCGCGCGCAATGTTGATCAGCGTGGCCGTGGGCTTCATCAAGGCCAGCTCCGCTGCGCCGATGGTGTGGTGCGAGGCCGGCGTGTAGGGCACCACCAGCACCACGTGGTCGGCCGTGCGCAGCAGCTCTTCCTTGCCCACGTAGCGGGCCTTGCATTCGGCCTCCAGCTCGGGCGACAGGCGCGAGCGGTTGTGGTAGATCACGTTCATGCCAAAGCCGTGCGCACCGCGGCGCGCGATGCCCTGGCCGATGCGGCCCATGCCGATGATGCCGAGCGTGCTGCCATGGATGTCCGAGCCCGAGAACATGTCGTAGCTCCACTTGGTCCACTGGCCGGCGCGCAGATAGTGCTCGCTCTCGGTCATGCGGCGTGCGGTGGCCATCAGCAGCGCAAAACCGAAGTCGGCCGTGGTCTCGGTCAGCACGTCGGGCGTGTTGGTGCCCTGCACGCCCGCGGCCGACATGGCGTCCACGTCGAAATTGTTGTAGCCCACGGCCATGTTGGCCACGATGCGCAGCCGCGGCGTGGCCGCCAGCAGCCCCGCATCGATGCGCTGGCTGCCGGTGGTGAAGGCGCCGTCCTTGTCGGCCAGGCGCTCGGCCAGCTCGGCCGGGGTCCAGATCACGTCATGGGGGTTGTCCTGCACCTCGAAGTGCTGGCGCAGGCGCTCGACGATGTCGGGGAAGATCGCGCGGGCGACCAGGATGCGGGGCTTGCTCATGAAAGTTCGATCTCCAGATCAGCGAAACCAGACAAAGGTCATCACGGCGAACAGCGGCACCAGGATGCCGCCCGACCACAGCATGTAGCCGAAGAAGCTGGGCATCTTCACGCCCCGGTCCTCGGCGATGGCCTTGACCATCATGTTGGGCGCATTGCCGATGTAGGTGTTGGCGCCCATGAACACCGCCCCGGCCGAGATGGCAGCCAGCGTGGGGGCCAGGGTGGTCATGAGCACAGCCGGGTCGCCCCCGGCGGTGTTGAAGAACACCAGGTAGGTGGGTGCGTTGTCGAGGAAGGAGCTGAGCGCCCCCGCGGCCCAGAAGTACATGGCCGCGTCGGGCGAGCCGTCGGGCCGCGTGACGGCAGAGACGATGGCGCCGAACGGGCCGTTGACGCCGGCCTTGAGCATGGCGATCACGGGGATGATGGTCAGGAAGATGCCGGCGAACAGCTTGGCCACCTCCTGCATCGGGCCCCAGCCGAACTGGTTGTCTGCGTGCACCTGGGCGGGTGTGAGCTTGAGCGACAGCAGAGCGACGATGACCAGGCCCACGTCGCGCACCAGTCCGGGCAGGCCGACCTCGGCACCGGCGATGGTCCAGGCCACGGGTGACTTCCAGAAGCCGCTGGCCAGCACCAGCACCACCACCACGCCGAGCAGGGCGAAGTTGAGCTTGCCGTCGAAACCGATGGCCCGGCTGTCGGGCGTGGGGTCGGCCGCCAGCAGCTCTTCGCGCCGGTGGTAGTACCAGGAATCCAGGGCGTAGAAGATGGCCAGCAGCGCGCCCACCAGGAACAAGGTCTCGGGGAAGATGTGGCGCACCGTCCAGAAGAAATCCACGCCTTTGAGGAAGCCCAGGAACAGGGGCGGGTCACCCAGCGGGGTGAGCGAGCCCCCGGCGTTGGAGACGATGAAGATGAAGAACACCACCACGTGCGCCACGTGCCTGCGGTTGTCGTTGGCGCGGATCAGCGGGCGGATCAGCAGCATCGACGCACCCGTGGTGCCCATGAAGCTGGCCAGCACCGCGCCGATGGCCAGGATGGCCGTGTTCAGCCCCGGGCTGCCGTGCAGGTTGCCGCGGATGTAGATGCCGCCCGACACCGTGTACAGCGCCGTGAGCAGGATCACGAACGGGATGTACTCGGCCACCAGCGCATGCACCAGGCTCACGCCCGCGGCAGGCACACCGAAGGTGAGCGCGAACGGCACCAGGAAGGCCATCCCCCAGGCGGCCGCCACCTTGCCGAAATGGTGGTGCCAGAAGCTGGGCAGCAACAGCGGCATGAGCGCGATCGACAGCAGAATGCCCGCGAACGGAACACCCCACAGCACGGACAAGGCACTGCCATCGATGTCCGCCGCCATGGCCATGCCCGGCAACGCCGTGAGTCCCACCACGACCAACCCGCGTGAAATGTGCATGCCAGGCGTCAGGCGGTGGCGGGAATATCGAACACCTGGCGCAGGTAGGCCAGGTACTTCTCGTCGTCGCACATGCCCTTGCCGGGCGTGTCCGAGAGCTTGGCCACGGGCTGGCCGTTGCATTGGGTCATCTTGATCACCACCTGCAGCGGCTCGTGCTCGGGCGGGCTGCCCAGGTCGTTGGTCAGGTTGGTGCCGATGCCGAAGGCCAGCTGGCAGCGGCCACGGAACTGCTGGTACAGCTCGATGGTGCGCGGCACGGTAAGCGCGTCGCTGAAGATCAGCGTCTTGGTCAGCGGGTCCACGCGGTTCTTGCGGTAGTGGTCCAGCAGGCGCTCGCCCCAGGCGAACGGGTCACCGCTGTCGTGGCGCGCGCCATCGAACAGCTTGCAGAAGTACAGGTCGAAGTCGCGCAGGAAGGC
>JAZKEE010000161.1:0-5470 GCA_040387235.1 Pseudomonadota bacterium | reverse complement strand
CTGGCGGCGCGCACCGTGAGCACCGAGACGCGGCCCGAGCCGCGGGTGCTCGACGCCATCGGCGACGCGCTGGATGCAGCGCAGCGCCCGGTCTTCGTGGTGGGTGCGGCAGTGGACCGCGATGGCGCCTGGGACGACGTGGTGGCCCTGGCCGAGCGTCACAACGCGGCGGTGTGGATAGCCCCCATGTCGGGGCGCTGCGGCTTTCCGCAGGACCACCGGCTGTTCATGGGCGTGCTGCCCGCCATGCGCGAGAAGATCGTGGCGCTGCTGGGCGGGCACGATCTGGTGTTCGCGCTGGGGGCCGCCGCCTTCACTTACCACGTGGAGGGCCACGGCCCGCACGTGCCGCCCGGCGCTCAGCTGGTGCAGCTGATCGAGGACCCCGGCACGGCGGCATGGACGCCCGAGGGCACCTCGGCGGTGGGCGGCGTGCGCCTGGGTGTGCAGGACCTGCTGGCCCGCCCTGCCCCGCCCGCAGCGTCTTCGCGCACCGCGCCCCCGCTGCGGGCAGCGCGCCCGCGCGCCGAGCCCACAGCGCTGATGAATGTGCAGTACGTGATGCAGACCCTGGCCGAGGTGCGCGACGCGCATTCCATCGTGGTGGAAGAGGCACCCAGCTCGCGCGCCGCCATGCACGCCTACCTGCCCATCCTGCACAGCGAAACCTTCTACACCATGTGCAGCGGAGGCCTGGGCTATGCCATGCCGGCCGCCGTGGGCGTGGCGCTGGCGCACCCTGAGCGCAAGGTGATCGGCCTGCTGGGCGATGGCTCGGCGATGTACTCCATCCAGGCGCTGTGGAGCGCGGCGCAGCTGCGCCTGCCCATCACCTTCATCATCCTCAAGAACCGGCGCTATGCGGCGCTGCAGGAGTTTGCGCCGACCTTCGGCTTCGGGCCCGAGGACAAGCTCGAAGGCACGGACCTGCCGGACCTCGACTTCCTGGCGCTGGCGCGCGGCCAGGGCTGCGATGCAGTGCATGTGAGCGACCCCGCACAACTGCACCAGGTGCTGCGCGAAACGCTGGCGCACCCCCGCCCCATCCTGGTGGAGGTCGATGTGGCCTGAGACCCTGACCTCCCACCGCAGCACAACACCCCACAGACCCGGACGACCGGGCACCCCAGCATCCGGAGACATGACCATGACGCACCAGAACGCATCCCCGCATCCCTTTCTTCGCCGTCGCCTGGCTGGCGCCCTCGTCCTGGCGGCGCTTGCCGGCACCGCGCTGCTGCCAGCGGGCGCACAGGCCGAGACCTATCCGGCCAAGCCCATCAAGGTCGTGGTGAACTTCCCGGCGGGCGGCGCGGCCGACCAGATCGCCCGCGCGGTGACCGTGCCGCTGCAGGCAGCGCTGGGCCAGCCCGTGGTGGTGGAGAACCGGGGCGGCGCGGGCGGCAACATCGGCGGCGAGGCGGTGGCCAAGTCGCCGGCCGACGGCTATACGCTGCTCATGAGCTCGGGCGGCATGGTCTCGGTGAACCCGCACATCTACCCCAAGATGCCGTTCGACCCGGTGAAGGACCTGGTGCCCGTGGCCGCGGCGGCGCGCGTGCTGGTGTTCCTGGAGGTGCGGCCCACGCTGCCGGTGAACACCATCCAGGAATTCCTCGCGCACCTCAAGGCCAACCCGGGCAAGCTGAGCTTCGGCACGCCGGGCAACGGCAGCTCGCCGCATTTGGCGGCCGAGATGCTCAAGGCCCAGGCCAACGTGTTCGCGGTACACGTGCCCTACCGCGGCGCTGCGCCCGCCATGCAGGACCTGCTGGGCGGACAGGTGGACTTCATGTTCGACCCCGGCATCGGCCTGCAGCACGTGAAGGCCAACAAGCTGCGCCTGCTGGCCGTGGGCAGCTCCAAGCGCTCGCCGCTGTTCCCCGACGTGCCCACGCTGGCCGAGGTGGGCTTGAAAGGCTTCGATGCCGACACATGGTTCGGCTTCTACGCCCCTGCCGGCACCCCGGCCGAGGTGGTGACGCGCCTGAACCGCGAGATCAACAAGGTGCTGGCCACGCCCGCCGTGCAGGAGCGCATCACGGCGCTGGGCGGCGTGCCCGCGCCCATGTCGCCCGCCGACTTCAACGAGCGCGCAAAGATCGACAGCACGCGCTTCGGTGCGCTGATCAAGGCGCGCAACATCAAGGGCGACTGATCCCCCGGGCGGCTGCGCGGCCTGGCACAGCGCGCCAATGCCCGCACGGTGCAGTGCGAGATTGCCGGCAAACCGGGCCTGCCGGCCTATAGTCCCGCCCTTTGCAACCACCACCCTGCGAGGTACCCCATGGCGCGCAAGCCCCAGATCATCCTGTCGTCCCTGGACGTCGACCGCATCGAAGCCCTGCTGGCCGCCATCCCGGCCAGCGTCTTCCCCGGCAAGGCCGATCTGCAGGCCGAGATCGACCGCGCCGACGTGGTGGCTCCCGAGGACATCCCGCCGCATGTGGTGACGATGAACTCCACGGTGCAGTTCGCCATCGAGGAGACGGGCAAGGAGTTCTGCCTGACGCTGGTGTACCCGCGCGACATGGACGGCAGCGCGGACCGCCTGTCGATCTTCGCACCCGTGGGCAGCGCACTGCTGGGCCTGGCGGTGGGCGATGCCCTGGTCTGGCCCGGCCCGGGCGGCAAGCCGATGACGGTGCGGGTGAAGGCCATCCTGTACCAGCCGGAAGCGGCAGGTGAGCTGCACCGCTGATTCCAGGCCTCACTTTCAGTTTCCATTGCGCTGCGCAACGCCTGCAACCCATGAAACTGGCGCACGCCAAGCCAGCGTCCCCGCGCAAGAGCCGCCCCGCGGCGCTGGGGGCGTCCCCCTCAGGGGGATGACGCGAAGCGGCTCAGGGGGAGCATATTCACAACAGGTGTTGCGTTGCCATGCCCTGCTGCGACAATCGGGGGCCATGACAGCGCCCCCGCACTTGCCCGACGAACCGAACGCCCCGGCAACGGCGCTGGCGGCTGCGCCTGCATTCGACCCGGACTCCACTACCGCCTTCCAGCAGCGCATGGAGCGGGCCCCCGAATGGTTCTGCTCCTTCCTGGCCGGCAACATCCGCGAGAAGAGCCGCCTCAAGCGTGAGATGGCGACCATGAAGGGATCGGTGGCCTGGCTGATGAAGCAGCGCCGCCAGGGCAACTGGACCGCCGAGGAGCGGGACCAGCTGCGCGACGTCATGCGCTCGGCCTCGTCGGTCAGCCCCTACCTGTTCATCTGGGTGATCCCCGGCTCGATGCTGCTCTTGCCCTTCATGGCCTGGTTTCTGGACAAGCAGCGCAAGCGGCGCGAGGGCCCGCCGCCGGTTTGAGCCATGCTTGCGGGCCTTCTCAGGCCCCTGCGGCCTCTTGAAACAAGTGAAGTGCGCACAAAACAGCGGCCCAGTCCGGGGCCGCCGCGCAAGGCCGCCCCGCCGCACTGGCTGCGCGCCCCTTACCAAATGGCGCAGCGAGGAGAAAGAAGGGGCTGAGGGGAACTCATGCCCAATGGCTGCTGATCGCCACCAGCATGCCGGTCCCCACCAGGCCGGCCTGCCAGCGCAGCGCCGTCGACCAGGTGGGCACGTGGCGCTCCACGCGCTGGTAGAGCTGCCAGCCTGCCATCAGCGACAGGGTGAAAGCCAGCACCATGCCCAGCGCATTGACCACGGGGGATTCGGGGAAAAGGTGGCCCACGACCGCGTTGACCAGCAGGCACACGGCAAAGTGCACGAGGAAGACCGAGTACGACATCTGGCCCAGCTGGACCAGCGGCGCCACGCCCTGCCACTGGCGCAGCCGCGCTGAACGCAGGGCTGCCACCAGCAGCACGGCGGCTGCAAGCGCCACGGCGATGCGGCCACGGTATTCCAGGGCCAGCGCAACGCCGCCCAGGAAGACCATGAACGCCAGCCAGTCAGTGGAGCGGGGGGATTTCACGGCCCAGTAGGCCATCATGCCCAAACCGTAGGAGCCGAAGAAATACCAGCCCCACATGTCGAGCGCGCTGTCGAGGTTGAACACGCACAGCGACACGGCCGTGAGCGCCACCAGCAGGCTTTTGCCGATCAGGGGCCCATTGCGGCGCGCCCATCCACCGGGCAACGTGCGCACGGCGGCCCAGACGATCACGCTGAGCGTGAACAGCTGGAAGTCGATGGCCACGTACCAGACGCCGGCCGAGAGGGCGTCTTCGCCCACGATGTCCTGCAGCAGGAGCGCGTTGGCCAGCAACTGTGCGAGCGTGGGCTCGTCGGGCACGGAGTGGTGGTCCATCCACGAGCGCACCAGCGCCGATACCAGCACCGCCAGCAGCAGGGCCACGGCGTAGGGCACCACGAGCCGCACGAAGCGCTTGGTGACCACAGCCCCCGCACTGTCGAAGCGGGCCACGCCCTGGGGCGCCAGGCTGGCAGCCGCCAGGTAGCCGCCCAGCACCAGGAACACCTGCACGGCCATGCGCCCGTAGTCGTACAGCCAGGCCATCAGCAGCGGTGCCAGCGGCTGCGCGATATCGGACATCGGCCCGTAGAAGGCCAGGTGGTGGCAGACGATGGCGGCGCACGCCAGCCCTTTGACCATGTCGATCAGGGGTGTGCGGGAGGTGGCGGAAGGCATGGAAGAAGAAAGGAGCGAAACGAATAACCCGCCCGCTGATGCGGGCAAAAAACCGCCTATTGTCGCTTGTTACAGAAATTTGCGCTTGGAGCATGCCGCGGCTGCTCATGCCGGCGCGAGCCGGCGTGGGGACGCGGCCCAGGCGGGTGCCTGGACGCCGGCAGCACAGGCCGGCCGTGGGCAGGAGGTCAGAACAAGGGTCAGAGCGCCAGGCGCGCGCGGGCAGCCTGGTACTCGCTGCGCAGGCGCGCCACGAGTTCGGCCGTGCTGGTCACGGCGCCGATGGCCCCGATGCCCTGGCCGCAGCCCCAGATGTCCTTCCAGGCCTTCTTGGCGTCGCCACCGAAGTTCATCTTGCTCGGGTCGGACTCGGGCAGGTTGTCCGGGTCCATGCCGGCAGCGCGGATCGAGGGCGCCAGGTAGTTGCCGTGCACGCCGGTGAAAAGGTTGCTGTAGACGATGTCGTCGGACGTGCCGGCAACGATGGCCTGCTTGTACTCGTCGCTCGCACGCGCCTCGTGCGTGGCGATGAAGGCCGAGCCGATGTAGCCGAAATCGGCACCCATGGCCTGCGCAGCCAGCACCGCATCACCGCTGGCGATGGCGCCGCTGAGCGCGATGGGGCCGTCGAACCACTGGCGGATTTCCTGGATCAGGGCGAACGGGCTCTTCACGCCGGCATGGCCGCCGGCACCGGCCGCCACGGCGATCAGGCCGTCGGCGCCCTTCTCGATGGCCTTGTGCGCGAACTTGTTGTTGATGATGTCGTGCAGCACCACGCCGCCCCAGGCATGCACGGCCTGGTTCACGTCCTCGCGCGCGCCCAGGCTGGTGATGATGATCGGCACCTTGTACTTGGCGCAGACCTGCATGT
>JAZKEE010000160.1:21358-31974 GCA_040387235.1 Pseudomonadota bacterium | reverse complement strand
CCCCCAAGGCGCCGGCCAAGGCGGCTGGGGGTGGGGATGATGAGTGGGAGAGCTTTTAGAGAAGCGATGCAGTGCCCCGCTGCGCAGCCTGGCACATCGTGTGCGCCCCTCCCCCGATCGGGCCATTGGCTGACACGCCGGCGCCGCACGGCCCCTACCATGGTCTTTTCACAAGGGGGGCCACCATGGCAAAAGGCACAGGGCGAGCGACGCGCGGGCGGGTACAGCTGAATCTGGCGCTGCAGGGCGGCGGCGCGCAGGGGGCATTCACCTGGGGCGTGCTGGACCGCCTGCTCGAAGAAGAGGACATCGACATCGGCAGCATCAGCGGCAGCAGTGCCGGCGCGCTGAACGGCGCGGCATTGGCCACCGGCATGGCGCGCGGCGGCCGCACCGGTGCGAAGGAGCACCTGGCGATGCTGTGGGAGCAGGTGGCGCAGGCGGGTTCGTTGATGACCTTTCTGCTGCTGCCCCTGCGCAAGCCCGGCATGGGCATGTGGGACGACGCCCTGCCCGTCCTCTCCCCATACCAGGTCAACCCCATGGGCATGGCGCCGCTGCGCTACATCCTGAACACCGTGGTGGATGAAAACCTGCTGCGCGAGGCCGATGCGGCGCCCCGGCTGTTCGTCAACGCCCTGCACGTGCAAAGTGGCAGCGGCCGCGTGTTCGGCCCGGCGGACATGAGCATCGACGCCGTGCTCGCCTCCGCCTGCGCACCACTGTCCTACCAGGCGGTGCAGATCGACGGCGAGTCCTACTGGGATGGCAGCTACGCGGCCAACCCGTCGCTGTGGCCACTGTACGAGGATGCACTGGACACGGACATTTTGCTTGTGGAGCTGACCCCGCTGCACCGGGCCGAGACACCGCTGTTGGCCAAGAACATCCTCAACCGCATCAACGAGGTGGCGTCGGTCAACGGCCTGGTGTCCGAACTCAGGGCGCTGCAAGCCATCAACCGCAACGTGCCGGGCGCCGACATCCGCATGCACGTGCTGAGCCTGCCCGACCAGCCCGCAGGGCTGCTCGCCACCGAACCTTCGATCAAGCGCACCGTGGGGCGCGTGCTGTTCGAGATGCTGCGCCAGGACGGGCGCAGGGCATGCGATGCCTGGCTGACGGAGCACGGCGCGCACCTGGGCCGGCAGGCGACGGCCGACATCACCGCGCGCTATCTGAGGCCCCATACGCAGCAGCGGGATATGGCCTTGTCCTGAGCCGCTGGCTGGCCAGCCAGTGTTCTGTACCGTGAATGGATGCCAAAAATAAAACCGATGGATTTCGCGCCAGGGCAAGGCGCAAACCGCAGCGATAGCCGTAGCTATCGCGAGGATTTGCAACGCTGCCCTGGCGTGAAAGATGCGGTTTTATGGGCATTTAGTTGCGGGACAGGACACTGGCCGCTGCCCGGCGAAACCTGTGGCGCGGCAAATGCGCGGCTGAGATAGCGCGAGCCCTTGAGCCCGAAGCGCCAGGGCACATCCATCGCTTTGGAAATGCCGATGCGCGGGCCCGCCACGATCTCATCGGCCAGGCAACCACCGGTCTCCAGCAAGGCCGTTGCATCCGCTTGCAGCAACGCGAAAGGCGGCATGTGCAGCGACAAACCATTCATCCCCGCATCGATGCCCAGCGCCTGCGCCAGGCGACCGGGGCCGGAGCACAGCAACCGCACGTCCTGCAAGCCACGGCGCTCACGCATGGTGCCGATGCCGTGCGTGGGCTCCAGCGCCCGCAGCAGCACGCCCGCGCCATGCCCCGCCTCGCGGCACACGGTGTTCAGGCACCAGTGCAACCCGTACGAGCGGTAGACATAGGCATGGCCGGGCGGGCCGAACATGGCCGCGTTGCGCGCCGTGGGCCCGCCAAACGTGTGCGATGCCGGGTCCGCCTGGTCGTAGGCCTCGGTCTCCACGATGCGCCCGCCCACGCCGTCCACCAGCAGCGTTGTGCCGATCAGGCTGCGCGCCACCTCCTGTGCGTGAGCGGCAAAGTCGATGGCGGCCACCACCAGCGGGTGGCGTGGCGGCGGGTCCATCAGGGGTGTGCGTGCCACGGCATCTCCAGGCCTTATGCCTGCACGGCCTCTTCGATGGCTGCTGCCTGGCCGAGCTGGCCCAGCTTTTCATCGGTGGCCTTCTCTTCGGCCAGCGATGCCTGCAGCAATGGCAATGCCGGCGTGTAGCCCAGCTTGGTGGCCAGGGCGATCAAGGTGGTGTAGCTGGCAATCTCATAGTGTTCCACCTTCTGCGCCGCACCGATCAGGGCCACGTCGAGCACGGGCCCCTTGTCGATTTCGTCGATCAGGTCCTTGCCCTCCTCCACCAGGCCCTCCATGGCGGCACACTTGATGCGCTTGAGCTTGAGGTTCAGGATCTCCACGATCTCGTCGATGCGCTCCACCTGGCCCCGGGTCTCTTCAAGGTGATCGAGGAACGCCTGGGCCAGTTGCCCGTCAGCCGCTGCGCGCGCCATCCGGGGAAGCGAGCGGGTCATCTGCTTCTCGGCACTGTAGGTGTCCGACAGCTCGTGCAGGAAGAGGTCTTCGACAGTTTTGACAGCCATGAAAATGCTCCTTGGGTTGAAAAGGGGCTATGGTGATTGCGGATCATTTCGCTGTTCGTAAGACAACTGCTTGTGGAAGTGCGAGCCCGCCCTGGCCCCGCCGCGCCTGCAATGCTCGTATCCTCGTTCCATTGCCAGCCTGCAGTTTTGGCAGCCCTCGCGCGCCACCGCATCGCATGGTGCCGGCCATCGATTCACGGGAGACACATGCCTTCATTCAACGCCGGCCACGCGCAGGTCTTCCAGCCCGGGCGGCTCACCCTCGGGTTCATGACACCCTTCGGCCACCATGCAGGCGCCATGGCCGACATCCAGGAGACCATCCGCCTGGCCGCGCTGGCCGATGGGCTCGGCTTCGCGGCCCTGTGGGCGCGCGACGTGCCGCTGATGATTCCCCAGGGCAGCGACAACACCGCCAGCGCGCTCGACGATCCCTTTCTGTGGCTGGCGGCGCTGGCCGCGTCCACCCGCCGCATCGCCATCGGCGCGGCGGCCATCGTGCTGCCGCTGCGCCACCCGCTGCATGTGGCCAAGGCGGCATTGACGCTCGACCGCATGAGCGGCGGCCGCTTCATCCTGGGCATGGGCTCGGGCGATCGGCCCGAGGAGTTCGCATCGTTCGGCGAAGCACTGGACGCGCGCGGCGACGCCTTTCGCAGCCGCTGGCCGCTGGTGCGCGCGGCGCTGTCGCCCGACCCGCTGGAGCGGCAGGTGCTGACGGACGCCACGGGCGGCTATGACCTGATGCAGTCGCCCACGGCGCGCATCCCCATGGTGGTGGTCGGCTCGGCCCGGCAGTCCCTGCAATGGACCGCTGCCAACGCCGACGCCTGGGCCAGCTACCACCGTGAAGAAGCAAGGCAGCAGGGCCGCATCCAGCTGTGGCATCAGGCGCTGGAGCAGAAGGCGGGCGGCGAGCGCAAGCCCTTCGTGCAGTCCGTACAGCTCGACCTTCTGGCCGACCCGGTCGCCCCCGCCGAGCCGCTGGAGCTGGGCCTGCGCAGCGGGCGCAACGAACTCATCGCCTACCTCACGCGCCTGCAGGCCATGGGCGTGGGGCATGTGCTGTTCAACCTGGCGCAAGGCAGCGGCCGCGCACCGGCCGAGGTGCTGCGCGAGATCGGCGAGCAGGTGCTGCCCCGCTTGTGACGGCGGGCATGCGTGCGCGCGGGAGCGCCATGAAACCGTGGCACCATCGCGCCCACCGCCCCCGGAGAGACCCCGATGCTGATCAATTGCGTTGCCTACGAAAACGGCGCCAAACTGGCTGATATCCCTGTCGCCGACATCAGCGAATATATTGTGCGGCCGGGCTGCTTCGTATGGGTGGCGCTGGCCGACGCCACGCCCGAAGAGCTCAACGAAATGCGCGAGGAGTTCGGCCTGCATGAACTGGCGGTGGAAGACGCCCACCACGGCCACCAGCGCCCCAAGGTCGAGGAGTACGGCCCCTCCCTGTTCGTGGTGATGCACCTGCTGGAGCCCGAGCCCGAGCGGCCTGGCCATTTCAGCGCGGGCGAGGTCGATGTCTTCGTGGGCCCCAACTACGTGCTCTCGGTGCGCAACCGCAGCAAGCAGGGGTTCCTCGGTGTGCGCGACCGCTGCGAGCACGAGCCCGACCTGCTGCGCCATGGCTCGGGCTTCGTGCTCTATGCGCTGATGGACGCTGTGGTGGACCGGTACTTCCCCATCATCGATGCCCTCGAAGTCGAGCTCGAACGCATCGAGCACCAGATCTTCACGAAAAAAGCGGCCCGCGACAACATCGAACAGCTCTACCACCTCAAGCAGCGCGTGATGCTGCTCAAGCATGCGGTGTCGCCCCTGCTGGAGGGCGCGAGCAAACTGCACGGCGGCCGGGTGCCGCAGATCTGCATGGGGTCGCAGGAATACTTCCGTGACGTGGTGGATCACCTGGTCCGTATCAACGGCCTGATCGAGGGCATGCGCGACACCATCGGCACGGCGATTCAGGTGAACCTCTCGATGGTGACCATTGAAGACAACGAAATCACCAAGCGCCTGGCCTCATGGGCCGGCATCTTCGCCATCTGCACCGCCTTTGTCGGCGTGTGGGGCATGAACTTCGAGCACATGCCCGAGCTCAAATGGCGCTACGGCTACCCGGCCGCGCTGCTGCTCATCGTGAGCGTCTGCTCCTACGTCTACTACCGGTTTCGCAAGGCCGGATGGCTGTGACGCACTGAAGCAGACACAGCACAGGGCCGCCGCACGCGGGAGGCGGCGCGCGGCGCGGCCCGGCGCTGTGGCAACCGGCATCGCCGGGGGCAGCCAGGCATGGGTGGCGCCCAAAAAAACTCGACCTGCTGCCTGGATTGCGGCATCCTCGTCCCGGCGCCAAGAACCTGTTCACGATCTCCCCGGGGGTCGCGCAGCGGCCTTGGCAGGTGGTGTGCAAGGCGAGCTGGGCAGCCAAATGGGCAGCCAGCCAGCCTGTAGACTCACGCACTCGCACGGCACGGCCCTGCCCTGCCCCCGGGGCGCAGCGGCATGCGGTCTTGCCGGCGCGGGTTCCCATTTTCATGCCTTCATGCTTCGGTGCCGCGGGGGAGATCGTGTTTTCGGGTGGTGCGGACCGGGCTTACAGATACAACGAGATGAACAACACATCCATGCGTCCCATTCGCTTCCTGTGCCGCTCTGTGCTGGCGGTTTCCGTGCTGTGGTCTGCCAGCTCGCTGGCTTTCGCCCAGGGCATCGTGTTCGGCCAGATCGGGCCCTTCACCAAGCTGCCGGTGCCCGATGCGGTCGAGGTCAACCAGGGCATCAAGGCCTACCTGGCCCAGGCCAACAAGGCCGGCATCAAGGGCCAGAAGATCACCCTGTTCGAGGCCGATGACCAGTACAGCGCCGAAGGCTTTCTCGAGCAGTTTCCCAAGGCGCTGGAGAAGAAGCCGCTGGCGCTGATCTCGCCCATCGGCTCGGCGGCCATCAAGCGCATGCTGGACGACAAGCTGCTGGACGCCGCGCCGGTGGTGGTGATGAACGCCGTGCCCGGCGCCGAGAGCCTGCGCACCCCGGGCCACGCCAAGCTGTTCCACATCCGCGCGGGCGACAAGCAGCAGATCGAGAAGATCGTGAGCCACACCCGCACCCTGGGCATGGCGCGGCTGTCGGCGCTGTACCAGGACCTGCCCATCGGCACCTCGGGCATGGCCATGGCGCAGGAGGCCGCCAAGGCCACGCAGGGGCTCACCCTGCAGGGCACCAAGTCCGCCACCGACGCGACCGCGCTGGACGCCGCGGCGCAGCAGGTGGCCAAGCAGGACGCCCAGGGCGTGCTGGTGCTGGGCGCGCCGCGCTTCATGGCCGAGGGCGTCGCCGCGCTGCGCAAGGCGGGCGTCAGGCAGTCGATCTTCGTGCTGTCGTACGTGCCTGCCGGTCTCATCGTCAAGCTGGCGGGCGTGGAGGGCGCGCGCGGCGTGGGCATTGCCCAGACCTACCCCAACCCCAATGGCAAGACGCTGCCCCTGCACCGCGAGTTCCAGGCAGCGATGAAGGAGGCCTTCCCGGCCGTGCAGGAGTACACCTCCTTCCACCTGGAAGGATATCTCTCGGCCCGCACGGTGGGCGAGGCGCTCAAGCGCGGCATGGACGCCCACCCCAGCGCCGCCAGCCTGGCCGCAACGCTCACGTCCATGGGCGAGATCGACTTCGGCGGCTTTCGGGTGGACTTCTCCAAGGGCAATGTGGGAAGCCGCTTCGTGGACATCGGCGTGATCGGCAGCGACGGGCGCCTGCGCTACTGAGCGGGCCTGCGCGCAGCACCAGGGGCCTGCCCCTGGATGCACGCCCCCAAGCATGAGGCACCTGGTCCGCTGCGCGCGACCGGGCGGCCCTGCACGGCACGGCACAGCCCAGCGCGGTGACAGCCCCCCGACATCGCCGGGGCAGCCACGCGCCGCCAACAATTTGTAGCGCTCAAAAACTCGACCCACCGCGTGGATTGCGGCATCCTCCCGTGGACCGTTCTGCCCGTGCCGGCGCACGCTTCGCAGCCCGGACGGGGCGACAGACCTCACAAGAATCCAACCAGGGAGATCTCCATCCATGCCACTGGCACACACCGCCCTGCACACGCCGCGGGCCACCGGCCCGTTGTCCATTGCCGCGCTGGCCAATGACCGCATGCTCATCGTCTACGGCGGCAGGCACCCCGATGACAGCGATGGCGAGGCCGTCATCGGCCGCATCGCGGACCGCGGCACCGGCACGCTGGCCGGGAGCGAGTTCGTGGTCAACACGGTCACCCAGAACCACCAGTACGGCGCCAACGCCGAGACGGCCACCAATGGCTCTGTGCTGGTGGCCTGGCAGCCCAACGCCAGCAACGCCATCCAGGCGCAGCGCTTTGGTGCAGACGGCGCGCGCATCGGCACCGAGCAGACCCTGATCGCCAACCGCGAGAACATCTCGGGCATCGGCGCGCTGGCCCTGGCCAACGGCAAGTTCTTCGTCTCCTGGGGGCAGTACTCCAGCAGTGTCACCACCTACGGCGGCCTCTACGATGCGGCTGGCGCCGCCGTGGGGGCGCCAGCCGTCTACGCCACCAACAGCAGCTTCATCGCAGTGGACGGTGCGCGCTTTGCCGGCGTGCGCGCCACCAACATTCCCGGCGCCACGGGCGCTGTCAATTGGCTGCAGTTCTACAGCGCCGACACGGGCGCCCCCATCGGCGCGGAAATCAACCTCGGCGTGTATTCCGGACGTGCCCTCATCCATGCGCTGGGCGACGGGCGCCTGCTGCAGCTCTACGCCAGCAGCGGCACGGGCCCCAACACCAACGACAGCGTCGACGTGCATGGCCAGTTCCTCGACGCACGGGGCGTGCCCCAAGGCAGCGCCTTCGTGGTCAACACGGCCGGCGCCACGGGCAACCAGAGCCCGCAGGCGGTGCAGGCACTGGCGGATGGCCGCTTCGTGGTGTTCTGGAGTACCGTCGACGTCAACGGCAACCTGGGCGGCGAGGTCCGGGGCCAGATCTTCAACGCCAACGGCAGCAAGTGGGGCGGCGAGATCCTGGTGGACGCCCACTCGTATGTGCGCATCGTGGACAAGACCTTCTCCGTCAGCACTGCTACTGAGGCCTTTGCCGACGGCAGCTTCGCCATCGGCTGGACGGCGGGCGACGGTGCCTACGTATCCGCCTTCGACGAGCTGGGCACCATCGCCACCACCACCGCCCACCTACAGGCCACCGTCACCGGCACCGCCAGCGCCGACACCCTGGCCGCAGCCGAGGGCGTGCGCACGCGCTTCGTCTCCAAAGGCGGGGCCGACCAGATCACCGGCAGCCGCAACGTCGACACCGTGGTGCTCGACACGCCCTACGCCGGCCTGCAGGCCCTGGGCCTGCTGCACGCAAGCGACGGCGTGATCAGCTTCACCCCCGCCGGCAGCGCTGCTGGCGATGCGCGCGCCACGCTGCGCGGCGTGGAGCGCATCGAACTGCAGGACACAGTGCTCGCCTTCGACACCGCCCTGCCCAGCTGGGGCGTGGCCGATGGCGGCCACGTGGGCCAGGCGTACGCGCTGTTCACCGCCCTCACCGACCGCAGCCCCGACCGGCATGAACTGGCGGTCTGGGTGCGCAAGGCCGACGAACTGGGCAGCTACAACGCCCTGGCGCAGAACATGGTCGACACGCTCAAGCCCGGCATGGACACCGCCACGCTGCTGCGCCAGGTCGTGTTCAACATCCTGGGCGCACAGCCCGGCGACGACTTCGTGGCGCAGTACGTCGCGCTGGTGGGCGAAGGCAAGCCCTTCGCCACGCCCGGCGCCCTCATCGCCGCAGCCGCCGCCCTGCCGCTGAGTACCGATCCCCTGGTCGCCCTGGTGGGCAGCATGCAGCAGCTGTCGGTGGACGTGTTCGCGCTGTAGGCCCCTGCACATGAACGACTACATCCTGCTCATGCACACCGACGCGCCCGACCCCCAGGCCGCCGACGACCCTGGGCGCTGGGGCAACTACCTGGCGCACCTGCGCAGCACTGGGCAGTTCGACGGCGGCAGCGCCATCGGCCCCGGCGAGCGCGTGCGCAAGAACCAGCCCGGCCAGGCAGTCACCGGCGGGCCCAGCGGCTTCATCCGGGTGCGTGCGGCCAGCCTGCAGGCGGCCAAGGAGCAGTTTCTCGCAGGCAACCCCGTGTACGAAGCCGGCGGCACGGTGGAACTGCGGGAGCTGCCGCGCAGCCAATGAGTCAGCGCTGAACCCGGGCGACGCCTGCGCCGCGCTGCCTCCACAGAGTCATTCACCATGGGCCGCAAGGAATTCGAAGCATCACGGGCCGACGGCGTGCACGCCCACCTGGCGCGCATGGCCGGGCAGTGGCAAGGCCGCTTTCGCCTCTGGTTCGCGCCCGACGAGCCGGCAGCATCCAGGGGCCGGGGATAGAAAACCGCCAGGTCGTGGATGTCCGCGGCCAGCCCGGCGTCGTTGGGCATGTCCTTGGGTGAACCAAAGTCCCACTCACCACCGTGCTGCGGGAATGCGGCTTTCATGCGCTGGGCCAGTTCGACGACCTTCGGATTCAGCGCAGCCCGCTGGTCCCACAAGCGCCCGAACACCGCCTGCGCTTCGGCCAAGCTCGTCGGGGTGGGCTGGTCCCAGATGTGGATGACGTAACTCAATACCGGCTCTTCCAGGGCTGCGCATCACCGCCCGCCCCTTTGAGCCTGCCACTGCTGCGGCCAGAAAATTCAACCGCATGCGGGCCAGGTATGCACAGGCTGCGAGTGCTTGTGTCTTGGCGCCGGCCTCCGTTGGAAGCGCCCCGGCCTTTGGGGGGGGAAACGCCACAGATCGCGCCAAATTCACCGCTGGGTCACCCCACATTCGCCCATCGACGGCAAGGCACTCTATTAGTCTTACAAATATTCACATTCGGACGGGGTTCAACATGGCTATTCCAATAGAGCAGCAGAAACATCTCATCAAGCTCGTCATCGGCATGTTCGGCATCGCGCCCGGCTACACCTACCTGCCGATGGTGATCCAGGGATTCGAGGGCACGGGAGGCGACCCTGGCAAGACGGCCACCGAGCTGGGCAAGCTGGCGCCGTTCAAGGCGCTGTATCCCCCAGGCATGACGGGCACCGAGTTCAGCGCCGCCTTCGGCACCAACTTCCTCGCCCCCCTGGGCCTCACGCCCGAGCAACACCCTGGTGTCTGAACTGGGGGTTGGACAAATACGCTGCGGGCATGGCGCCCGAGCAGGTCATTCTTGCCGCCCTGTCTTCTTTGGAGGCCGCCACTTCGCCGGGGTACGCCCCGGCCCAGGCCCTCTTGAACAACAAGGCCGAGGTGGCCTACTACCACGCCCAGATCCTGGGGCGCACCGAGACCGATTTCAAGCAACTGGCCCAGGTGCTCAACGGCGTGACGAGCGACCCCGCCTCGGTGGAGGCTGCCAAGGCGGTGCTCACCGCGCCCCCACCGGCGCCCGAGCCACCGGCCGCACCACCGCCGCCTCCGCCTCCCCCACCTCCACCGCCCGACTTCACGCTGACGGCCGGCGCAGACACGCCCGCCGCCGGCGCTGGGAACGACACCATCGATGCCCCCGTGGGAACGCTGAACAGCGCCGACGTGATTGACGGCCTGGGAGGCAACGACACGCTCACCGTGACCGTCGGAGCTGGCTCATCCGCCCCCACCATCACCAACGTCGAGCGCATCAACTTCACCGTGAACGGCAGCTACTCGCTCATCGCCACCAGTGTGACCGGCCCGACAGAGATGCACATCCAGGGCGCCAGCACCTTCACCCTCTCAGGCAACATCGGGACCGGTGGCGGCGCCTGGGTGGTCGATGGCTCGGCGCTCACGGGCAACCTGGTCATCTCGGGCAATCCGGTCACGGCCATCACCATCAAGGGCGGTTCGAGCACCGATACCATCAAGGGCAGCAGCGGCAACGACACGCTCAGCGGCGGCGGTGGCGGCAACGACAGCCTGTCGGGCGGCAACGGCGACGATACGCTCAGCGGTGGCGACGGCAACGACACCATCGAGCTGGGCGTGC
>JAZKEE010000160.1:0-21258 GCA_040387235.1 Pseudomonadota bacterium | reverse complement strand
GGCGACGATACGCTCAGCGGTGGCGACGGCAACGACACCATCGAGCTGGGCGTGCAGTACATGAACGACGCCTCGGGCGCCGACTCCATCACCACCGGGTCGGGTAGCGATGTGGTGCGCTTCACGGGCAATGTGGACATAGGCACCGGCGCGGCCACCGGCTACACGGCGTTTGCCCATGTCACCGATTTCGCGGTGGCGTCCGACCGGCTGGCCTTCAGCGCGGCCGATGTCAACTTTTCCCTCAGGACCGCCGACGGCACGGCCACCACCACCACCGGCCTGGCCAAGGGAGCGACGGCGCAGGGGCTGGCCGCAAGCGACGCCATGGTGGTGCAGACCGTGGCACAGAACGCGGTGGCGACCGCCGGCATCGCCGATGTCTCATTCATCAAGCTGACCACGGCCGTGGCCTTCACCACGGACGTCAAGGGCACCTTTGCTGCGGCCCTGGGCTCCGCCACCCTCACCGGCATGGCGGCCAACGGCAACTACCTGGTTTCGCTGTACGACACCACGGCGCAGCGCATGGTCGTGGGGGTGGTGAACACGGGCGGCAACGCCGATGCCGACACCATCCTGGCCAGCAGTGACTTCGTCAATGCCGACATCGCCATCGTGGGGGTGGTGACGATGACCGCGGGCGACTACGCGGCCTTCGGCGCGGGGCAGCTCGCAGCGGCGTTCTGATCCAGGCGGCGGGCTGGCCACCTCCTGCGCGGGCGGCCCGCGCTGGTGCTGGCGGCGTCGGATGCGGGCTTCACCAGGCGACCAAGGGCGCTCGGTGCAGCCAGGTATCGCTGTGCACCTGGTCCAGCACGAAGCCGGCCACGTCGGCGCGCGCAACGCTGCCGCCATGAAAACCGGCCAGGTCGGTGAGGGCACGCACGCTGTGCCGGGGCGCACGGTCGTTCAGCACCGCAGGGCGCACCAGCACCCAGTCCAGCCCGCTGGCGCGCACGATGGCCTCCTGCCGGTCCTTGTCGGCGTACACCCTGCGCAGCAGCAGGGGCCGGATCAGGTGGTCGAATGCAAAGCCGCCATGGCCTGCGCTGTCGCCGGCGCCCATGCCGGTGATGCAGACCAGGCGGGTGACGCCGGCCGCCTGCATGGCGCGCACCAGCGCATCGGTGGCAGTCGACAGGGTCGTCACCTCGCGCCAGGGGCTGGCGGGTGTGCCGAGCGCGCTCACCACCGCGTCGCAGCCTTCGAGCCCGCGGCGCAACACGGCTTCATCGCGGGCGTCGCCGACGATGACTTCGGCGCCCTGCAGCCCACCGGCCTTGGCGGGTGAACGCACCAGCGCGCGCACCGCGTAGCCGCGCGCCAGGGCCTGGGCGACGACCAGTTTGCCGGTGCCGCCAGTGGCACCAAGGACCAGCAGCCGGGGGCGCGCGGCAACGGCTGAATGAACCGGAGTCGTCATGCCACGTCCCCCGGCAGTTGCCCTTGCGCCAGCAGTTCGCGCGTGCGCTGCAGCGTCGAGAGCAGCGCGCTGCGGTAGCCCTTGTCACCGTCCATAAAGGCCTGCTCCGCCTGCTCCTCGGGGCCACCGGGCTGCTTGCCGCGCAGGCCGAGGTAGCCGTAAAAGCGCAGCTGCAACTGCCCGTGCTCGTCCTCGAACAGCTCGTTGACGATGGCGCCCTCGCGCGGGCCGGTGGCCTGGAAGAAGGTCACCTTGCCCTGCGGCTCGAAGGCGATGATCTCGCGCAGCGCCTGCCCCGCGATGGTGGCCTCGCGCACGATGTGCGTGCCGCTGTCCTGCACCACCTCGCAATGGGTGCACAGGTTGGGCGGCAGAAAAAGCCGTGCATCGCGGGCCTTGAGCACCAGGCCCGCCCAGGCCTGGGCGCGGGTGAGCGGCACTTCGCCCTGCGGGTTCACGGGGACGGTGGCGGTGGAATAGATCATGGTGGTTTCCTTTCGGTGTTGTCTGTCTGTTTGCCTGCCTGGCGGCTTCACTGCGCGGCGCTCAGGCCGTGGTGGCGTTGGCAATGGCGTGCGCGAAATCGCGGTACGAATGCAGCGGGCGGCCCAGCAGTTGCACCAGGCGCTCCACGTCGCCGGCCTCGGGCACCATGCCCTCGGTGAGGAAGCGCTCGGCCATCAGGCGCATGTCGTAGGCCATCCAGTGCGGCAAGGCGTTGCGCAGGTTGGTCTCGAAACCGCCGGTGTCATCGCCTCCGTAGGCAATCGGGCGGTTCAGCACCGATGACCAGATGCCGGCCACCGCCTCGCCGGTCAGCGTGTCCGGGCCCACCAGGTTGATGCGCGCCAGCGGCAGGGGTTGTGCCGAGCGTTCGCGGCGCAGCAGCTCGATGGCGGCAACCTCGGCGATGTCGCGCACGTCGACCATGGCCAGGCCCTTGCTGCCGATGGGCATGGGGTAGACACCGTAGCCCCGCACGACGTCCTTGATGCTGTGGTCGTTGTCCATGAAGTACGCCGGCCGCAGGATGGTGGCGCCAAAGCCCATCTGCTCGAGCATGCGCTCGACCCCGAACTTGCCCGCGAAGTGCGGCACGTTCAGGTAGCGGTCGCTGTGGATCACCGAGAGGTAGACCACCCGCTCGATGCCCGCCTCGCGTGCCAGGTTGAGGGCCACCAGGGCCTGCGTGAATTCGTCGGGCACCACGGCATTGAGCAGGAACAGCGTGGAGATACCGTGCATGGAGCGCCGCAGGGCGTCGATATCGAGCAGGTCGCCCTGCACCGTCTGCACGCCCGCCGGGAGGTTCGCCTTGGCGGGGTCGCGCACCAATGCACGGATATCGGCGCGCACATCGGCGCCTCGGTTCACGAGTTGATTGACGACCTGGCGGCCTACGTTGCCCGTGGCGCCGGTGATGAGGATGGTCATGGAATTGCTCCGTTGCGTGTTGAGGAGCCCTGATCTTCTTTGTTCCGCCTGATGTTCGATAGACCTTATATTTAGACTTTTCGTCTCACTGATGGAACACATGGACCTGCTGGCACTTGCTGACTTCACCCTGGTGGCCCGGCACGGCGGCTTCGGCCGGGCGGCCCGGGAATCGGGCCGCCCCAAGGCCACGCTGTCGCGCCGGGTGGCCGACCTGGAGAGCGGCCTGAACCTGCGCCTGTTCGAGCGCGGGCGCGCGCTCAAGCTCACCGAGGAAGGGCGGGCGCTGTTCGAGAAGACCTCGGTGCTGCTGGCCGAGCTTGACGAGAGCACTGCGGCCATCGCCTCTGGCGGCGACGCGCCACGTGGGCGGCTGCGGGTGAGCGCCCCCCTGCTCTTCTCGCAGGCCGCCATGGGCAAGCTGGCCGCCCGCTTCGCCATGCAGCACCGCGCGGTGCGGCTCGAGGTCACGACCGAAGACCGGCCGGTGGACATGGTGGAAGAAGGCTACGACCTGGTGATCCGCGTCAACCCCGACCCGGACGAACGCCTGGTCGGACGCATCTTTCTGCGCGACCGCATCGTGGTCGTCGCCAGCCCCGAGCTCGGCCGCCCGGCAGCGGGCGCCCCCATCCCGGTGGTGCTGCGTGGGAGTGCGGGCGCGGATGCCGCCGCTCCCGCCGCCATCTGGGACCTGGCGGACCCGCAAGGCAAACCGCAGCGCCTGGCAGTGCAGCCGGTGCTGCACCTGTCCTCGCTGTTCATGGTGCGCGATGCCGTGCGTGCCCAGGTGGGCGCCGCCCGCCTGCCCCTGTCACTGGTGCTGCACGACCTGGCGGCCGGCACGCTGGTGCAGTGGGGCGATGTGCCAGGGCCGGAGATCGCGCTGTGGGCGCTCTACCCTTCACGCCGCCTGCTGAGCGCCCGCGTGTCGGCCTTTCTGGACCTGTTGAAGGAGGCCTTTCCACAAGGCACGCCGGAGGAGCTGGCGGCGTACATCGCATGACAGCCGGTCGCGGGCATGCCCCCCGCCCTGCACAGGTCAGCCCTGCTGCCGCACCGGCGCCAGGAAAGGCGCCAGCGAGAGCTTGACCACCCCCACCGCGACCAGCGCCCACAGCGCTGCGCCAAAGTTCCCCGTCAGGTCGCGCAGCAACCCCAGCACCAGGGGCCCGAGGGCGCCCAGGAAGTAGCCGACCGAGAGGGTGAACGCGGTCCGCGCGTTGGCATCGTCGGGGCTTGCCGCATGGTCGAGCGGCAGCGTCATGCCGAGCGCGAAGGACCCGCCGATGCCGCAGGCGATGAGGGGCACCACCACCAAAGGCAGTCGCAGCGGCGCGATGGCCATCGCCAGCATGCCGCCCAGGGCCAGGGCCGCGAACAGGCCGACCACCCAGCGACGGTCATCGGTCCGGCTCAGCAGCGCCGGCAGCGGGTTGGAGAGCATGAACCCGGTGGTGAAGCTGGCCAGCACCAGGCCGGCGGCGCCCTCGGGCAGGCCGAACTCGCGGTACATGGGCGCGATCCACGACAGCAGCCCGAAGAACAGGAAGTTGTTGGTGGCGAAGTACAGCGCCGCCCGCCAGGCCGCCCCGGAGCGCACCGGGTGCACTCGGTCGGCTGCGCCGCCCAGCGGCGCAGCCCCTGCCCCGGGCTGGCGCCGCTCATACCGCGCCACGTACAGCCACGCGGCGATGGCGGTGAGCCCCGGCAGTGCCCACACGCCGGTGCCCAGCCGCCAGCCACCGCCTGGCCCACCCCATGCGCCCAGCGCGGCCACAGGGCCGGTCAGCGCCGCCGCGATGGTGCTGCCCAGCCCGAGCGACATGGCGTACAGGCCCATCAGCAAGGGCACGTGCCGGGGAAACCGGGCCTTGGCGAAGCCGGCGATCAGCGCGCCGGCAATGGCAATGCCGGCGCCCACGCCCGCGGTGGTGGCCAGCAGCCCTGCCGTGCTGCCCACGAAGGCCCTGGCCAGCGTGGCCAGGCTGAGCACCACCAGCGCCGCCAGGATCACCCGGTCGCGGCCGAAGCGGCGCGCCAGCCAGGGCGTGGGGATCGCCAGCAGACCCATCAAGACGTTGGGGATGGCGGTCAGCAGCGAGGCCTGGGTGTTGGAGATGCCGAACTCCGCGCGGATCTGCCCCAGCAGCGGGCCGACCGACACGATGCCCGGGCGCAGGTCCACAGCGACCAGCGCGATGCAGGCGATGGCGGTGGCCAGCGTCATGGTCGACGGCAGGCGGGCTGGCGTGTCGGGTACCGGTGCCATGCGCGCGGGCAAATGCATGGCCATGGCCATGGCCATGGCCAGGTTCGTGGTGGTGGTGCTGCTGCTGGAAGACATGGGGTGGAGCCTCGTCGGTCTCGGTCATCAGGATGGGGCGGTGCAGCGCATCGGCTGCACCGCCCCTGGGGAGCGCAGGGCCCGTCAGTGGCCCACGGCCTTCACGGCGGCGAGGATCACCGCGGCGACATCGCGGGGGCGCGACTGCTGCGGCACGTGGCTGGTCTGCAGCGTGGTGGTGGTGGCGCCGATCTTGCGAGCCATGGCGCGCTCCAGGTCGGGGGAGATGATGCGGTCCCTGGCGCTCACGATGTACCAGGAGGGGCGGGTCTTCCAGGCCGCCACGGTGGTCTTGTCGTCCAGTGCCTTCGCCTGCAGCGGGCCCTGGGTGGCAGCCATCACGGCGGCCTGCGCGGCCGGGACGTCCTGCGCGAAGTCCTGCGCAATGGCCTCGGGCGGCAGCGTCAGCCAGCCGTTGGCATCGGCCACCAGCTTTTGCACACCGGGCGACGGCGGGTAGTCCTTGCCCAGGTCGGAGCTCGCCTGGCCCGCGTCCGGCGCGAAGGCCGCCACGTAGACGAGCGCGGCCACCTTGTCGTTGTCGCCGGCCTCGGTGATCACCGTACCGCCCCAGGAATGGCCGACCAGCACCACCTTGCCCCTCTGGTTGGCGATGGCGCGGCGGGTGGCCGCCACGTCGCCGGCCAGCGACTCCAGGCCGTTCTGCACCGAGGTCACGCGGATGCCCCTGGCCTGCAGCAGTGGAATGACCTTGGCCCAGTCGGAGCCATCGGCAAAGGCGCCGTGGACAAGGACGACCGAGGGGCTGTCCGCCGCGCTGGCCGCGCCGGTGGAAAGCAGCGACGCACCGAGTGCGATGGACGAGAGGATGTGGCGGGTCTTCATGGAAATCTCCTGGATGGATAGTGGTGATCGGGGTGATCGGGGTTGGAGGTGGCGGCGCCCCGCTCAGCGGGCTGCCTGGGCCTGGGCCACGCTGCGCAGCAGCAGCTCGGCGGCGGCGGCCGAAGAGGCGGGGTTCTGGCCCGTGATGAGCAGGCCGTCGGCCACCACGTACGAGCCCCAGTCCTCACCCTGGGAATACACGCCGCCCCTGGCCTTGAGTTCGTCTTCCACCAGGAAGGGCACCACGTCGGTCAGCCCGACACCGGCCTCCTCCGAGTTGGTGAAGCCCGTCACCCGCTTGCCTTCGACCAGTGGGCGGCCGTTGGCGGCCTTCACGTGCCGCAGCGCGCCCGGCGCATGGCAGACCAGGGCGACATGCTTGCCCGCAGCGATGAACGATTCGATCAGCGCCACCGAGTCACGGTCTTCGGCCAGGTCCCACAGCGGGCCATGGCCGCCGGGGTAGAACACCGTGTCGAAGTCCGCCTGCGAAACGCTATCGAGGCGCGCCGTGCGGGCCAGTTGAGCCGTGGCCTGCGCATCGGCCTCGAAGCGCCGCGTCAGGTCGGTCTGGAAGGCCGGCTCATTGCTCTTGGGGTCCAGGGGCGGCTGGCCACCCTTGGGCGAGGCCAGCACGATCTCGGCACCCGCCTGCTTGAAGGCGTAGTAAGGCGCGGCCAGCTCTTCGAGCCAGAAACCCGTCTTGCGGCCCGTGTTGCCCAGTTCATCGTGCGAGGTCAAAACCATCAAAACTTTCATGCTGCTTCTCCATTCGGTTAAAAATTAGACCGGTCTACTAGTAACTCGGTACAAAAAAAGCACTTCGCTGGAAGTGCATCCGGGGGGCCCTCCCCTGTCAGGGGGACGGCCGAAGGATTCGGTGGGTGGTGGCCAGCGCCGCCGCGAAAGGCTCGGCGGTGCGCTCGATCTTGGCCATCACGCTGGCGCCCAGCCAGTGCTGGTACAGGCTTTCTGCCAGCAGCCGGGGTGTATCGGTGGTCAACAGGGATCCATCGGCCACACCGGCCGCGATCGCCGCCGACAGGCGCTCGATGATGGCCGAGGTGCCCTCTTTCATCGCCAGGCGCATGGCCTCGGACAGATCGGCCACTTCAGCGCCCAGCTTCACGGCCAGGCACTTGCCCTGGCAGTCCAGAAACGACTGGTTGTCGCGCCACGCATCCCAGTACTGGTCCAGCCGCTGCGCCATCGGTGCGCCGGGCCCAGCCAGGGTCTGGTCCATGTCAGCCAGGTAGGCGGCGAAGTAGCTCTTGAGCAGCGCCTCGCCAAAGGCGTCCTTGGAACCGAAGTAGTGGTAGAACGAGCCCTTGGGCACATCGGCCGCCGTCAGAATCTCCGTGAGGCCGACCGCAGAGAACCCCTTGGCGGCCATGATGCGCTGCCCCACCGCGAGGATCTTCTCGCGGACTTCAGAGGATTCGGGGGTGTTTGCGGTGGGCATGGGTGTAATGTAGTCTTGAATAGACCGGTCGTCTAGAACTTGATCATTGACCCCTTCCGTGGAATGGCCATTGGCGCCCAGAGCCGCCCTGTGCGATGGTTGCCGGCCAGTCAGCCAGCCAGGCCGGCACAGCAGGCTTTCTGCGCCGGCGCTGCGCCAGGGGCGCCAGAAAAAAAAGCGTGTCTTGCAGGGCGCTCCCTGTCGATCTGGATGGCTGTCGTTCGTCGTGTGGTTGCGAGGTGCCCACACGCGGGCACGTCGAATGCTCAACCTCACAGGAGTCAGGATATGTCTTACATCGACGGTTTCGTGATCGCGGTCCCTACCGCCAACAAGCAGAAGTTCATTGAGCACGCACGCAAGCTGGACCCGATATTCCTCGAGCTGGGCGCCATCCGTGTGATCGAGGGCTGGGGCGATGACGTCCCGGACGGCAAAGTGACTGATTTCCGCCGCGCGGTCCAGGCCACGGCCGAGGAGACGGTGGCCTTTTCGTGGGTCGAATGGCCGGACAAGGCCACGCGCGACGCCGGCATGAAGAAGATGATGGACGACCCGCGCATGGATCCGTCCACACCCGGCAACCCGCCCATGCCCTTCGACGGCAAACGCATGATCTTCGGCGGCTTTGAACAGGTGGTCGAAGTGAAGGCCTGAGCACCAGCAGCAGCAGCAACAACCACTGACACCGCGCAGCGCGCGCCCGCTCCCCGGTGCCGTTGGCCGGCTGGCAGTGGCATGGCCCGGGGTAGCCACGTGGACACTGCCAGCAGGCAGCGCTGCGCTGAGCAGCGCATGTGGTCGAGGACTTCTGGCATCGCTGGTGACGTCGCAAGGGACGGGTTGCGTGTTCGGCGGCTGCTGTGGGGGCTTGCCAAGGGCACCCTCCAGCCGCTGCTACGATGACGGCACCCGGCCAGGAGGCAACATTTGAAACCCATCCACTACTGTTCGTTTGCAGGTGGCGTGCTCATCCCGCTCGCGCTGTGCTTCGCCGGGCAATCCGGCGCTGCCGGCGTTGTCCTGGTGCTGACCTTTGTGATCGAAGTGGTGTTCTCCGCCATCACGGGCAAGAAGGGCAACGACACCGAGCACTGAGGGTCGGCTTTGGGGCGGCCGCGGCGGCTGACAGGGTGACTGCCATCCGCCACAGGCAGCCAGTGCCCTCAAGCCTTGATCACTGTGGCGTCGATCTCCACGAGTTGTCCCACGTGGCCCAGTCCGGAAACACCGAGCAGGGTCGCTGGCGGAACCTGGCCGCCAAACCAAGCTGCGACCGCCGACCATGCCGCAGAGAGGCTTGCTTGATCTCCGATCACGTACACGACCAATTGTCGAATGTCCCTGACTTGAAATTCGTGCACTGCAAGGAGCCGCTCCAAGTTGCGCAAACACTGCAAGGCCTGTGCGCCCGGGTCCTGTGGGCCTGCCAGGTGGCCATGGGAATCGAGAGGAACCTGGCCAGCCACGAAAAGACGATTGCCGAGCCGATCCGCGTAGCGGTAGTGCGGCGTGGCTGAGAGTCCGGCATTGAGTTCGGCTTCATTCATCGGACTTGGGTCAGGTGGGCTGCGGTTTGAGAACTTGGCTGCAGCCCTCTGCGCTACCAAGAGCCGTGCAGCGTGTGTTTGTTGACGCCTGGCGTGAAGTATCCCGCAGAACCCGGGGGACAAACACGGACCATGTGCCTGCGGGATATCCTGGACACCGATCTTCTTCCTGATCGTGGGAAACCAACAGGATCGGGCGGTTCTGGTCCAGTCCATGGAGCGCCGTGCGAGAGCTCAGTACAGGCTGTAGTTGTAGTCGTAGCTGCGCAGCCAGAGCCTGGGTTTGCGCGGCTCCTCGAAGTGCAGTTGCAACAGGTTGCTGCGCGGGTTGGCGGTGTCCACGACCAATTCGCCGTCGTTCTTGGGCGAGTCGAAATGCGACAGCGCGAAGCGCTGCACCACGTGCGTGAACGCGGCTTCTGCGGTCTTGGGCCGGTAGTCGTCGTCCAGCAGCAGCCTGGGCTTGTGCAGGCTGTCCTGGTGCAGCCAGTACCACACGCCCTGGTTGGGAGTGGCGGGCTGGGCGCCGGGGTTGCCGGCATCGCCCCAGGTGTTGCTCGGCTCGCCGCGCGTGACGCCCGCAGGGTCCCAGGCCATGGCACCCAGGCCATCGCCCACTTCGACGAACACGGCCAGGCTGCGGTCGTAGCGCGCACGCACTGCAGGGGTCAGTATCTGGCCCAGCCCATCCTCGCCCTTTTCCTTGTAGTCCCATTCGCCCAGCAGCAGCCGGGTCACGGTGGACATCTGGGCGACCGGCAGAAAGTAGGAGTCGCCGAAATTGACGTCCCACTGCTCCAGCACTTTCAGCATGGCAGGCAGCGGCACGCCCATGCGCTTCTCCAGCTCTTGCAGCGCTGGCTTGGAGGGCTTGCTGCCTGGCGGGGTTTTGGCGGGCCCGCTGCCAACGCCCTCCGTCGCCGCCACCCGGTCGATCCAGCTCTTGCGCTGGTCGTACAGCGGGGCCGACAAAGGCGCCATGTCCCGCACGGTCCAGGCCCTGTCGAACGGCGAGGTCTTGCCGGCCAGGGTGACCTTGCCACGCAGCCGCAGGTGCTTGATGCCGGCATGCAGGGCGAACACCAGCGCCGGGGGCTTCTTCAGGCCCGGCAGCGCCGATTGGTGGTCCAGCCGGGCCACCACCTTGCCGTCGACCAGCACGTCGGCTGCCACGGCATCGCCCACGTCCATCCAGGGGTGTATGCCCGCACTTGCGCCCTTGGCGACGGGTGGGTGTGCAGGCCGGCCCGCCGCAGCGGGTGCCGCCGGCACACCCTGCGCATGCGCCCATTGTGCGAATGGCAAGGCGCTCAGCGCCGCCAGGAGTTTGCGCCTATGGGCCATGGGTTCCTTGGGTCTCGGTGCGTGCGGCAGTCATGGGTGGGCAAAGCCGTTTCAGGCGATGCTGGCTTCGGGAGTGCCATTGCCCCGTGCGAAGTACGCACTGGCGGCAGGGCGCAGCAGGAAAAACACGATGATCGCGAAGACCACGGCGCCGGCAACCATCACGCCCATCGAGGGCGAGCTGTAGAACCCGATCGCCAGGCCGATGCCGCCCCAGACGATGTACAACGCCCGCCCCCATGCCAGCCCCTTGAGCCAGGCCACGGTGCACACGAGCTGGATGGCAATTCCCGCATAGCCTATCGCGTACTGCACAGCCACCGGCAGCGGGCTCTGCGCCATCATGCTCTGTGCCAGGGCATTGCCGTGGGACATGTAGAAGCTGATCAGGTTGATGGCGCTGGTGACTATCAATACCCATGAGATCACGGTGATGGAGGTGGGGCGGTTTGATTTCATGGTTCGTTCCTTGTGGTGGTTGCCGTGGTGCCCCTGCGCGGCGCAAGGCATGCGGCCAACCAGAGAGGACGGGCTGCATGCAGCCTTCATACGGATTTATCTGAGCGATCGGATTGTGCAGGGCAGAAGCAGCCCCAAAGGGTTCGCGGGGCGCAGGCCAAGGCGATGCGGCGCCCATGCGTGATCAACTGCACAGATGCTGCCTCTTTTCGCACCAAGGCGCGCCTTCTGGCCGAACGGCCCGTGGACGGCCCACTAGCTGACCGAGCCCACGATGGCACGCACGCGAAGTTGCCCCTTCTGGCCGCCCACGGTGTAGAAGAACGTCACGCTGGCGTTCGCGCTGGTCGTGAAGCCTGGCACGCAGCCCCGGGCCACGCCGCGGTAGACGGGCTCTTCCTTCATGCCGGCGGGAATGGGCTGGCCGGGGGTGCGCGTGTGGAGGGTGAGCCAGTCGGTATCGGTCGTCAGCAGGGTCCAGTGCTCTCCCTCGGCCACCGGGATTTCCGCGACCTTGCCGTTGTCCGTCTCCACGCGGATCGAGATGGGCCTGAGCCCGGCAGGCAGTGCGCCGGCCTGCGTGCCGCGCACGGCAAAGGGCACGATCAGCTGGCAGTACGGAACGCTCTGTATGGGCATGTAGGGCTGCGCCATCAGTTGCAGGCCGCTGTGCGCGGCCATGCCCTCCATGGCCTGGCGCACCCAATGGGCCAGCGGGCCCAGGTCGGCGACCTGGCCGCCGCTTTCGGGCCCCACGAAGAGCAGCCGGGGCGTGCCGTGCACGTTGACCGCCGCGGCGCGGCCATCGGCGTAGTTGTGCTGGTGGTAGTTGGCGATGTAGTCCCAGTACAGCGGCGCCGTGGAGAACACACCGGGCAGCGCGGTGTGCGCCCAGCGCAGCACGAGCTCTATGTCGTGGTTGGGGCCCAGACCCATCACGGCATGGGGGGTGATGGCGCCCATGGATGCCAGGCAGCCCGCGTTGTTGAAGTACGGGCGTTCGTAGGTGACACCTGGGTAGATGGCGGTGTGCGTGTCGCACAGGCCGATGCCCAGGCGGTCGTTGCCCGGCGCGCCCCAGCAGTTGACGTAGCCGCCGTCGAGCACCGCGCAGGCGTGCTCGGCCCCGGCGCTGACCGACAGCGCATTGCTGATGCCCACCACCTGCGTGGGTGCCTGCGATGCCTTGAAGGGCCAGCCCGTGCCCAGCTGGCCGCTGGCGTTGCTGCCCCAGCATTGCAGCGTGCCGCCGTCACCCCCCATCAGCGCGCAGGTGAAGCCCTTGCCAGCGCTGACGGCCTTGGCCGCACCCGGCAGGCCGGCCACCTCGACAGGGGTGGTGTGCGGGGCGCTGGCCGCGGTACCCAGCTCGCCATGGTCGTTGCGGCCCCAGCACGCGACCGAGCCCTGCGCGCGCAGCACGCAGGCATGGCCGTCGAAGACCGACACGGCCCGCGCGTCGCTGATGCCGGGCACCTGGCGCGGTGTGAGCGGGGCCTCTGCCGCCCCCGCCAGGCCGCTGCCCGCGCCCAGGCAGACCACGCGGCCATCGCGCTGCACGGCGCAGGTCACGCCGTTGCCCGCGGCGATGGACTGCACGTTGGCCAGCGCCGCCACCGGGGTCGCATCGGCCACGGCCGTGCGGGCGGGTTCGCCCTGCTGGCCCTGGCTGGCATCACCCCAGCAGTAGACCGTGCCGGCCTGCGCCAGTGCGCAGGCGTGCCGCTCGCCCACGGCGATCTGCCGCACGTCCTGGAGCCCGCGCACCACCTGCAGCCCCGAAGGGTAGGTCTGCTGCGTGCCCAGCTGTCCGGCATCGTTGCGGGTCCCCCAGCAGCTGACGGTGCCCAAGCGCCCCAGCGCACAGCTGAAGTCGCGCCCGGCCTGCACGTCGTCCATGCGAAAGGCGTCCATGCCTTGTGTCTGCTGCGAACCCCAGCAACGGGCCACGTTGTCGGCCGAAGTGGAGCAGGTGTGGCTGTAGCCGGCACTCACGGTGGTGGCCAACGACGGAGCAACCGCTGTGGTGCACAGCCACGCGGCCAGCAGCACAAGACCGCGGGTGAAACCTCGCACCCCAGCGCCTCCCGGGACCCAGCCATTGGGTGCAGGCGAGACCACTGCGCTGCACCGGTGCGGCCGATCACGGCGCTTCGCCTGGGCAGCGTGGGTGCCGCCGGCGTGGGCCGCGGTGGCCCACCACGAGCGCGCGAGCGCGGTGAACCACACCACCGCGCACGCCCGCCATGCCCCGGCGCAGGCCCATGCACGAAAAGGGGAGTAGAAGTTCATGGCAGCGCGGTGGTTGATTGGTTGGGTGGACGGGGTGAAGGGCGAAGGGCCTTGGCACTGTGCCACAGCCCACCGGGCATGCGGAGCCATCACCCGGAGCCATCACCCAATTGGGTGCCCCGCGGGGCAGCCCGACGCGCCGCCGAAAGGCAGGTGCGGCAGGGATGGCGCGCCAGGCCTGAGGATGGGACTGGAGAGACGGGTGCACGCGGCGCCCAGGCGCCGTACCTGAACCGTCACGTCCGCGGTACGAGCGACAGCAACTCGACGTTGTTCGCCTTCACCGACTGGAGATCGAAATGGCGCAGTGCCGACATCCCGAGAAGCGGCACGCAGTCCTGGCAGGCGACGGCGCGCACGTTGTGCAGGAGCTGGGGGCCGACCTGCAATCGCTCCAGCAGCACCACCTTGACGTGGATCTTGCGCCCATCGGCCAGGCCCACCTGTGCCTGCTCGTCGAGGGTGCGGTACTGCGCGCCACTGTCCTTGAGCATCCTGGCACTCATGCTGACGAAGGTGGCACCGGTGTCCACCATGAAAGGCACCGGCCGGGCCCAACCCACCGAGACCGGTGCATAGTAGTGCCCGCCCGTGGCCGCGATGCGCAGCACGGCAGCCGGGGCCGATGGCGACCCTTGCGCAGCCCGGATGGCATCCTCGATGGTGATCCGGTCCGCGGCGAAATAGGCCACCTGGCCGGCCTCCTCCCGCCGGGCATCGATCGCCTGCAAGACCGACAAGGCTTCGTAGTGGCGCTGCTGGCTGACCAGTACCTTGGAGAGTTCTCTTCGCACATCCACCAGATTGGGCACCACTTCCAGGGCGCGGTAGTACCAGGTGATGGCCTCCGTCGGGCGCCCCACGCGGACCAGGCTGCGCGCATAGTAGGCGAACACGTCGTAGCCACCGTTGCCCTCTGCGAACGAGCGCTCGAACTCACGCACCGCCCCTGCATGGTCGTCGCGCAGGTTCTTGACGGTGGCCAGGGTGGCACGCACCCGGCTGTCCTCCGGGCGCAGTTCCAGGTAGCGGGTCCAGACCTCGTCGGCGCACGCGTAGTCCGCCTTTTGCTGGCACGCCAGCGCGCGATCCCGCAAAGTCTGCGCCGAGGCCGGGGCGCCGCCACGCGCCCAGTCCTGGAACGCACCGCGCACGCTCAGGAACCCGGCGACCTGCAGCGCCAGCAGCACCACCGCGGCCCAGCCGGCGATCTGGTAGCGCCGGCGCTGCTTGAGGTCGTCACTCCACCAACCGGCCAGCCACACCGGCACCATCACCAGCACGGTGGCACCGATGACGGCGCCGACGATCTCCGCAGTGCCACGGCCGTTGGCAAGGGCCAGGACAACCGCCAGTGCCAGGTAGACCCCGACGGCGCAGAACGTCGCAACGCGCAGCACCAGCGATGCGGGTTCAGGCCTGTTGCGCTGCAAGAAGCCGATGTCGTTGAGCGACGTCCCCTCGTCCAGCAATGGCTCAATCCGCCCGTTCACGTCAAACCTGTTCTCCATGCACCCTCCCCTTCTTGTGTGTTCTGGTTATACCCGTCGCCCCATGCCCGGCCATCGAAGAGCCGGCGCACCATTCAAACCTCCCCCTGCCAGGCCGGCTGTCGGAATCTTCGTTGGGAGAAGCGGGCAAATCGTCCCACTGCAGCTGCGCACCAACAGCGACAGGGCCGCCATCTGGCCCAGGGCCCATGCAGGCAACCGTGGCATGGGCTGCCGGGCTGGCGCCTCGCTCGGCCCTCAAAACAAAGCCCGCTTGCGCGGGCTTTGTTGTTGCCATCCACGCACTACCGTATGGTGTAGACGAGTTGGTAGCGCTTGCTCGACAGCATCTCGTCCAGGCCGGCGGACAGGTCCGTCCTGAGGCCGTAGCCGATGTAGATCTGGGTGCCTGCGAGGGATGACAGGTCCTGGTCCGTGAACAGCACCGTGGTCTTGTTCTCCAGGCTCGCGGTCCAGGGGCGGGGGATGTCGAAGGTATTGAGCGTCGCGAAGAAGGAGCCGTTGTAGGTAAAGCCCCCTGCACCCGGGGTAAAGGCGAAGAGGTAGGCACTGCCCTTGGCCCCGCTGGCCAGGTGCTCGCTACCGATCTGCACGCGGGCCGTCAGCGTCTGGCGCGTGAGGGGGCCTGCCACGGTGATCTCGCCCAGCTGCGCCGAGGAGGTGCCGTCGAACACCACGGGCGTTGGCTTGACCGGCGTGGCCCCGGCTCGCCCGGTGCCCAGTTGCCCCACGCTGTTGCTGCCCCAGGCCACCAGGGTGCCCTCCGACGTCAGGGCCAGGGTGTGCTGGTTGGCCGCCGCGATCTGGGCAAAGCCGTTGCCGACCAGTTGCGGGCTTTCTGCATCGGCGGTGGACGCCGTGCCCAGCTGGCCGCCGGCATTGGAGCCCCAGGCCCACACCGAGCCATCGGTCTTGAGCGCCACCGTGTGGGCCACGCCCTTGGCCACCTGGCGGTAGCCGCTGCCCAGCGACGCGGGCGGTTCATCGCCCTTCCACTGCCAGAGGGTGCCATCCTTCTTCACACCCGCCGCGGTGACTGCGTTCAGCGTGACCTGTTCGAAGTTGCTGTCCACCGGACCGGTGCTGCCATAGCCGGTTCTCCAGGTATTGAGGAAATGGTTGGTCGTCACAAAGCGCAGGGCGCCGCCATCGAGCACGAACAGTGCGTTGTAGGGGCCGGTGGCCATCTGCTGGGTGCCCGCGGGCAACGGGTCCAGCAGTGCACTGCTGTCGCCGCCGCCTTCTGCCACGCTGTAGACGCTTTTGGCATCGCCCCAGAACCAGACCGTGCCGTCGGCCTTCTGGGCGGTGTCGGAGGTCAGCAGCCTGGCAAAGTCGCTGCCGATCTGCACCGGCGAGGTCTCGTAGAACACCTTGCTCTTCAGCAGCGCGTGGCCCCACATCCACAGGCTGCCATCGGCCTTGAGCGCCACCATGTAGCGGCTGCCCACCGCAACCTGGGTGAAACCGGTGCCGATCCTGACCGGCTTGTCCGCATCCACGGAAGTGCCGTTGCCCAGCTGCCCGTTCATGTTGTTGCCCCAGGTCCATAGCGTTCCATCGCTCAGGACGGCTGCCGAATTCGAAGACCCGGTGGCGAACTTCACCACCGTTGCGGCGTGGGCGCCGACCGCGGTGGCAAGCAGGGCGCCCAGCACGGCGCATTGGGCCGCCAGGCCTCGGAGCGAGGCGAACGGGCGCCGCTGCTGCTGTTGTTGCTGCTTCAGGATCGGATTGGTCAACACTGCCAGGGAAGTCATGGGGATCAACCTTTCAACAAAAAAGAAAGACAGGAAAAGACCTGGGCAACAAAAACGGAGTGCCTGCTGGGCGGTGGCGCTGCCCGGGGCAACGGATGCCCGTACAGCAGCGCAGCCATGGCACGACAGGCACAGGGTTGCACCGTCAAAAACGTCGCAGCATGCGCGGTGAAATGCTGCGTGTCCATCCCCCATTCATCGCAGGCGCCGGCACGGGGCGCTCCCGGGTACCGGCCTGACCGGCGAACCCACCGGCGCCCCCCCGCAAGGGCCGTTTTAGCCAGCCCCTTGCCGCCCCTGCCCAGGCCCGGGGTCAGGCAAACTTCGGGAACCGCGCCAGCGCGTGGTCGTGCATGGAATCTGAGCGCGGGGCCTCGCTCATCAGCGGTGTCGCGTCGAGCCTGGCGGCCAGTGCCGCCACCGGCCGCTCGGGCGTGCAGGGCCAGTCGCTGCCTTGGAGGATTCGCTTGGAGCCGGCAATCTCCAGCAGCGACAGCACCCACTGCGGCACCAGGCGCCATGCCTGGCTACGCCAGGGCGCCCGTATTGCGGCCCCTTTGCACGGCGCCGGGCAGCCCTGCCCTGCGGCCCATGCACAAAGGCCCGCGTGCCCCATCAATCCCCGGTCACTCAACCAACGACCGGTGCGTCGGGCAGTTCGTTGGCGTAGGCGCCGCCGGTTGCCGAGCGCGGAAAGTACGCCGCCTGCCTGGCCGACACCGCGTCCACCGCCTGGGCCAGGCCTCCTTCAAAGCGGCCTTCGCGCAAATGCACCGCCAGCCGGGCCACCAGCGCCTCCCACTCGCCCGGCGCCACGCTGCGCGCCAGTCCGCGGTCGGCAACGATCTCGATGGCGTGCTCGGGCACCAGCAGGTAGATCAGCACGCCGTTGTTGTGCTCGGTGTCCCACACGCGCAGCTTGCTGAACAGCATGAGGGCACGTTCGCGGGCCGTGGCGTCGCGGTGCAGGTAGCTCCAGGGCAGCGCGCCTTCGGCGCAGATGCGGATCTGCCCCGTGTGCAGTTGCTCGCTGGCCGCCACGCGCGCCGACAGCCGGGCCAGCGCGCCGTCGGGCAAGGCCCGGCGCACATCGCCCTCCTGCCAGCGGTGCACGGCCAGGCGCCGCAGCGCGCGCACGGATCGGGAAAGGGACAGGTCCATGGCCATGCTCACCACCCCCCGGAGGCACCGCCCCCGCCAAAATTGCCGCCGCCGCCCGAGCTGAAGCCCCCGCCCGAACCACCGCGCGAGCCGCCGCCTCCTGCGAAGCCGCCACCACCAAGGCCCCCAAGACCTCCAAGACCCCCGAGCCCCCCGCCCCAGGGGCCACCAGAGCCGCCCTGGCGCATGGTGGTGCGCCGGCCTGCGCCAGCCAACAGCGTGAACAGCAGGCCCGCCACACCGGCCAGCCCGGCCAGCAGCGCGCTGGACGTGAGCACAAAGGCGCCCACGCCCGCCGCACCGCCCGTGACGACCGAGCCGAATGCGCTGCCGAGCATGGAGCGCGCAATCGGCCCGCCGACCAGCACGCCCATCACCAGTATGATGGCGGCCTCACCCCAGCCAAAGCCCGAACCGATGCCTTGGCCCGGCGCTTGCTGTGACTGTGGCGCTGAAGGTTCAGGCAGCGGCTCGCGCGCAATCAGCGCACCCAATTGCGTGACAGCAGCCTGCAGCCCGCCGGCAAAGTCACCGGTGCGAAAGCGCGGTTGCAGGGTGCCGTCGATGATGCGCGCAGCCGCGATGTCGGGGATGGCGCCTTCGAGCGCCTTGGCCACTTCGATGCGCATCTTGCGGTCATCCTTGGCGACCAGCACCAGCACGCCGTCGCCCACATCGCGGCGCCCGATCTTCCACTGGTTGGCCACGCGGTTGGCGTAGGCAGCGATGTCTTCGGGGGCGGTGGTGGGCACCATCAGCACCACCACCTGGCTGCCGTGGCTGGTCTCCAGGGCGGCCAGTTGCGCTTGCAGCGCCTGGTGCTGCGCCGCGCTGAGCGTGCCCGTGCCATCCACCACATGGCCGGTGAGGGCCGGCACGGGCTGCACGGGCGCCTGGGCCCAGGCGCAGGGCGCCCCCAGCAGCAACGTGGCGGCGATGACGAGGTGGCGCCAGAAGGCGTTGGCGTGCGGCATCAGCCCACGGCTCACGGCTTCTTGGGGGCCGAGGAAAAGTCCACCGTGGGCGGTGTCGATATCTGGGCCTCGTTGGGCACGGCCATCGGCGGCTTGGGGGCGTAGCTGAAGACCTTGGCCGTGAGGTTGGTGGGAAAGCTGCGCGCCAGGGTGTTGTACTGCTGCACGGTGTCGATGTAGCGGTTGCGTGCCACGGCGATGCGGTTCTCGGTGCCCTCCAGCGTCACGCGCAGGTCGCGAAAGCCCTGGTTCGCCTGCAGCGTGGGGTAGCGCTCGGACACGGCGATCAGCCGCGACAGCGCGCTCGACAGCTCACCCTGCGCGGCCTGGAACTTGCGCATGGTCTCGGGGTCGTTGAGGGTCTCGGGCGTGACCTGGATGGCGGTGGCCTGGGCACGCGCCTGCACCACGCGGGTCAGGGTTTCCTGCTCGAAGTTGGCCTCGCCCTTCACGCTCGCCACGATGTTGGGCACCAGCTCTGCGCGGCGCTGGTATTGGTTGAGCACCTCGCTCCACGCGGCCTTGGACTGTTCGTCCAGGCGCTGGAAGTCGTTGTAGCCGCAGCCCGTGAGCGCGAGGGCGGCAAGCAGGGTGAGAAGGATGGCGGTGAGGCGTTGGATCATGTTCGTAGGCCGTGGGCAAGAGAGCGCCCGGCGGCGAATCGAACATAGGCCATTCTCACGCGGCGACGTGTAGGAGCGGGGCTATTCCCAGCCCCTGCTGGCTGCCAGTCCGTGTCACAGCGAAAGAGCCTGGCCATACTGCGCGTGCAACTGTTCCAGCGCGCTGTCGCCCTGGAGCCAGGCCAGGGCCAGGGCCAGCCGGCTGGGCAGCACCAGGCACCAGGCTGCGTGCCCGGCCACCACAAACCGTTACGACATTTGGGGGTGACCCCACCTAGAGTTGCGGCCTTGCGCACAATGACACCTGTCCATTTTTGAGGGAGCTTCGACACATGCAACAACACCAACACGTGGGGACAGGGCTTTGAACAACATGCGCCGTTTGCTTGCAGCCGGGATGGCCGCCGCCATGGGCTTGAGGGTGGCTTCGGCCCAAAAATCCGATGGAGGCCCGCCCGGCGGCAAGGCCGCGGTCCCGGCGGCCGAACCGGCGGTGCAGCCGCGCCACGTTCTGTGCTTCCTCGGGAAAAGTGGCAACCAGGCGCAGCTCAAGCAAGCCGTGGCTGGCGCAGTGCGCGAGTTCGCGACCGGGTTCAGTCTGGACGAAGCCTATTCCACCCCCGAGCCTGACGAGCGCATGCCGAAGTCTTTCGCGGTGAGCCGTGATCGGGTTGCATCCAACGCGTGGAGCGCTGCGGACGAAAAGTCCGTCGCCAGCCACCGCTCCGTCCTCTACGTCCTGGGGCCGCGCATGAACCGGCAGAATGCCGTCCAGGTCTCCATGGCCGCGCTGCTGCTGGTGGGCCACCTGGTCGATGCTGGGGCCGTCGCCGTGAAGGGCGAAAGCGCCGGCATCGCGCACGGGCTTGATCGTTGGAGGGAGCTGGTCCGGCAAGGTGCTGAAGCCATCAAGGCCGGCGATCGGTTGGCACAGCAACGGATTGGCCGGCTGGCCTTCGCCAAGCGCCCGCTGTCGGACCAGGGCTACTTGGAAAGCGTTGGTTTTCACCTGGTCGGCTTGCCCGAGGTGTATGTGCCGCAGTCGCTCGGAACGGAGCTGCAGGTGGTGGCGCTGATGGATGCCGTGGCCGAGGAGATGGCACAGCGCGGAGTGGCCGAGGTGATCAAGCAGCGCCGCGCTACCCACACACTCCTCTCCACCTATGAAGAGGATGATTTCAAGTTCAACCCCTATGGAATCGTCAGGCTGGCCCGGTAGTGCCGCAAGTGCGCGTCCATCGTCTGGGTTACGCTGGCACCCTGCCCCATCGCGTGGGCGCATGAGGAGAACCAGCAGGTGAGCAGCATCGACCAGGGGACCGCAGAACGCCTGGGCTTCCCCAAGCCCCACTACACCGCCATCGAACGCGAACGGCGCTGGCTGTGCGGCGAGGTGCCGCACGACCGGGTGCGCAGCACCGAGACGATCACCGACCTCTACGTGACCGGCGCGCGGCTGAGGCTGCGGGAAGCCCGACCGCTCGGCGGCGGCAGCCCCCGGCTGCGGCTCACCCGCAAAGGGGATGTGGACGCCCACACCCGGCTGATCACGTCCATCTACCTGCCCGAAGAAGAGTTCGCAGTGCTCGCCGCATCGCTGCCGGGGCGCCGCATCAGAAAGCTGCGGCACCGGCTCGTGCCGGTGGACGGCGTGTTCATGGTCGTCGACGAGTTCCTGGGCGAACTCGCTGACCTGGTGCTGGCCGAGGCGGAGTTCCCGAGCGCCGAACTGCTGGCCGCGTTTGCAGGACCGGACTTTGCCATCCGCGAGGTGACCGACGACCCGCGCTTCACCGGGGGCTGCCTCGCACACAGCGGCATCCCTGCGTAGCAGCGGGAACGCCCTGGCTGGCACCGCACCGACACGCCCATTGCGCCCGCGCCTGTTTCGCATCGCGCACAAGGCGCATGCGTATGTCGGCTCTGCTGGACATCGGGGTCGGCACCGCTAGCTTCTGTGAATGGCTGGCTCAACCATCGCTGAGGAACAGTTGGGGTGGTGGGCTAGACTTCTGCTATCGGCGGCGGATTCAACCGGTCGATGCAACACACTAAGAACTGCGTATGCA